>JAHFBI010000444.1 GCA_023250095.1 Candidatus Melainabacteria bacterium | reverse complement strand
CGGGCGAACACCACTCTGGGGCTTGCCGGAGTGCTTGGCGCAAGACTTCAACCGAACCATCCAAGCGATGCCGTTGAAGGAATCTTAGCTTCAATCTTCGAAGGGCTCTCTTACGGCGTCGGCGACGCGGTTATCGGGATCAATCCTTGTTACGACACCTCTGAGTCCGTGGAACGCTTGCTCTGGGCTACCCATCAAGTCATAGATGAGCTGTCCGTGCCAACGCAGAATTGCGTCCTCAGTCATGTCACGACTCAAATGAAGGCTATTGAGCGAGGGGCGCCGGCTGGACTGATTTTTCAGAGTATCGCCGGCAGCCAGAAGGGCAATACCGCATTTGGTATCGATGTGTCCATGCTCGAGGAAGCCTGGGAACTGGGCAGGAAGAAGTGCATAAACAGGAACGCCACGCCGATGTACTTTGAGACAGGTCAGGGCTCCGAGCTTTCTTCCGATTCTCACAACGGCGCTGATCAGCTGACGATGGAAGCGCGTTGCTATGCGCTTGCTCGCCATTTTAAGCCTTTCCTGGTGAATGATGTCGTCGGCTTCATTGGACCCGAGTACCTGGCTGACGGGCGGCAGATGATCCGCGCCGGGCTCGAAGATCATTTCATGGGCAAGTTGCTGGGCGTGCCTATGGGAATTGATGCCTGCTATACAAATCACATGGCTGCCGATCAAAACGATCTTGAAAATCTCAGTGTTCTTCTTGCTGCAGCCGGTGTCAATTATTTTATGGGTGTGCCGATGGGCGATGACGTCATGCTCTCGTATCAGACTACGAGCTTTCACGATGTTGCCAGCCTCAGGGATCTAATGAACTTGAGGCCGGCTCCTGAGTTCGAACTCTGGTTGGAAGAGCGAGGCTTGATGCGCGAGGGGCGCCTCACCCCGCACGCCGGTGACCTGACTTTCGTCAGTTCCTTGCGCTCAGGAAAAAGTCTTTCGTCTTTGTCCTGATTCTTCTATTTGTTTGGGTCAGTGCTGCTTGCCTGCTAAGGCAAATATTGCGTCTGCCGTGAAATGCGCAGCAATGAGCAATGTTCTTGTCTTGAAGCCGGTTGGTGGCAGGCGCTCTGCTGGCTCACACTGTCTGCCACGCTTTTCTGTCGAGCTCTGGTGAAGTCCTGTCGTCGAGGCAACTTTCAGTTGCTGTTGGTTAGGTTGGCTGTGAGGCTGTGTTGAGCTGCGGCAATCGAGCGTGGCTCGGGGGTTTCGACGGATTGGCAGATGGCTTCGACGCGGCGGCGGATGCCAATCAATGTCTTTGGCAGCTCGCCTTTAACTCCTTCGCGCACAATCCACTGGGGCACAGGAAACCCGGGATCGATGTACATGCTGTACGTCAGCTCTGTACGTTTGCCGTCGGCAGTCTGATTCATGAGCCAGAAGCCTTTGAAATCTTTGATGGTGCCGCTGACGCGGTGAAAGTCTATGCGGGCGTTGGGCTCGTATCGGGATTCGACCACATAGAAGACATTGGGCAGAAGAAAAGTGCAATCGATATTGACCTTCAAAAGCGAGATCCTGGGTTTGTCGATCATGACTTCGAAGTCTTTCATGCGCGGGCAGATCTTTCCCTTGAATTCGTAAGGGTTTGTCATGATCGGCCAGACGCGATCTGCCGGTTGGTTGATCATGACTCGTCCGACCACATACTTGGTATCGCCAATGTCCTGCATGTCGACGACGACTTCGCCGCGATCCAGTCTTTCTTGAATTGCCACGGCCGCGCTTGTGGAGCGGGCTCCAGTCTCAGGAGCATTGAGCCCGACAATCAGGACCAGTAATACTGCGACCAGGGCTGATGCTGTTTCCAGCGGCTTGGTTGATCTGGCGAACAATGACATGGAACAGGTGCCTCACGCGAAGACATGATTATAGGCTAAAAATGCTTGACAATAGAAACCGGCAACTTGATTTCTTTTAACATATTTGTTGGATATAAGCGAGATGTAATTGAAGGTGTCCGAGTTGTTCGACTTGCAAAAACGAGGACCCGGTGCGGTATTGCCCCTCTTGGCATGCCGGGCGCTGCACCACTCCTGGTGCTTGGCAAGATTTCTGGATGTCTATCTATCTTCTTGGCTTCCTTGTTTCTTGCCTCGGCAGCCTGCGCAACGGGACCTGTGCGCTGGCTCAGCTGCGGCTGAGCCAGCTTTCGTCGCTGCCAGGGAATGTCGTCTGAGACGTCAGGGGGATCGTTTATGTTCCAGCGTAGATTAGTTTGCTGCCTGCCTTCCTCAGCTGAGCGCAGGTGCGCACCGGATGTGGTGACAGATCTGGTGCGCACCTACGGCGGCAACTGAGAAGACTATGGCACTGCTGACTATAGCAATGCCGGTTTGAATCAGGGAGCGATTGCCACTCTCTATCGCCAATCTTCTGAGCCAATCTGGTCCCTAATGGGCAGTTTTGCTGGTAGTATAGTCCTGAGGGGGTGGGGCAGCGCGCCCCGGGGAGAGCCTGAGGAGTGTCAATGGCAGCTGAGGAGTTTCGCGAAGCGGCGGAACAAGGGGATGCCACCGCTCAATATAACCTGGCTGTGCTCTATTACCTCGGTGAAGAGGTCGAGCAAGATCTGTCCCAGGCCGCCCACTGGTATTACAAGGCGGCGGTGCAGGGACACCGTAATGCCCAGTTCAATCTCGGTCTGATGTATCATCAGGGCAAGGGCATGCCGCCTGATGAGGCTGTGGCAGCTAGATGGTATTCTCTGGCGGCTGAAGAAGGGCATGTGAACGCTCAGTTTAATCTCGCTCTCATGTACCAGCAGGGAGTGGGGGTCGGAATCGATCAGCTGGAAGCAGCCAGATGGTACGCTCAGGCAGCGGCAAGCGGGCACGTTTTTGCTGCCTTCAATCTGGCTCTTCTCTATCATCAAGGTAAGGGCGTCGAGCAGAGCTACGTCCAGGCTTCTGAATGGTACGGAAGGGCAGCCGAACTCGGGCACGTAACCTCGCAGTTCAACCTGGCGCTGATGTATCATCAGGGCAAGGGGGTTCTGCGCGATCCTGCGCGCGCGGCAGTTCTTTATAGAATGGCTGCCGATCAAGGGCACCAGACTTCACAGTT
>JAHFBI010000443.1 GCA_023250095.1 Candidatus Melainabacteria bacterium | reverse complement strand
AGTCCTTCCATAGAAACGTGAGTACGACGCGATTGGATAGAGTATGAGTAACTGTCCGGTGAACCGCATATAGCAAGGCTGGTCGCGGTCTGAGATGATGCTCAACGCACGCAACCTGACTGCAGCCGTGTAGCTCGCCGGACGGATGCGACTCTGACACCGGCAGGAGTAGGTGACCTGGACTGCCTGAGGGGTTTGTGGATCAACTCACAAGTACATCTGCTTGATGTGCACACCCAGGTGGAACTCGGGTGTAAAATGTCCGGGCTGTCTCAAGCTGTTGGGGTGCTTTTTATGGAAGGCGGGCGAAATTCTTCCTTGGCTGCCAGTGTCATCGGTAGCGCTGAGGAGGCTCGCTTTGCTCTTGCTGATATCCCCTCGAGGGTAGAACCGCGCCAGGTGCTCATGTGCGACCCTTCTTACTTTGAGATAAAGGATGCGAAGAATCCCTTCATGGAAGGGAACTTGAATTCAACCGATCCCAAGGGCGCAAACCGGCAATGGCACGCTCTCAAGCAGACTTACGAGAATCTGGGCTATCCGGTGCGTTTAATTTCAGCGCAGAAAAATCTCGAAGACATGGTTTTTACGGCCAATCAGGTTCTGCCGGGCAAAGAAGATGATGGACTGCCTTATGTCGTCCTGTCTGAAATGGTTCATCCATCCAGGCAGGCAGAAGTGCCGTTTTTTGCCGAATGGTTCGAGGGCAACGGCTACCAGTTGATGAGGCTGACTGGCGATTCAGCCTCCTGTCCCCGGTTTGAGGGGCAGGGCGATGCAATCTGGCATCCGGGCAAACGTCTTCTCTGGGGCGGATACGGCTTCCGCACCCAGGAGGCAGCATATACGCTCTTGAGCGAACTTCTTTGCTTGCCGGTGCTCAAGCTTGAACTTGTCAATTCCAGGTTTTATCACCTTGATACAGCTTTCTGTGTGCTGGACGTTGACTGCGCGATGATTTATCCGGACGCTTTCAATGAAAGAGGGCTGGCGCTCATCCGGCGTTATTTCGCCAGGGTTCTCGAAGTGAGCGAGGCTGACGCGGCTAATTTTGCATGCAATGCTCATGCTCTGGGGAGAAAGGTCATTTTGCAGGCAGGATCGCCTGACACCTGTCAGGCATTGCGGGGGCTTGGCTTTGAGCCCGTCGAGGTGGAAACCGGCGAGTTTATGAAATCTGGCGGGAGCGTCTTTTGCCTGAAGATGATGGTCTTTTGACCCGAGAGTTCCCGGGCAAGTTTGCTCGTGCACGTTTGGACAGAAGAGAAAATGCCCGAAACAAGGCTTGTATGTCTCAACTGGCTCCGGTATGGGAATTCCACCATGGCGATGTGGATTCCCCCATAGTCTAATATCTCTTTAATCTTTATCATTTGAGCTTAAGAGGAATCCGGAGACACAGAGATGGAAGCCAATAACTTCAGAGCCCCACAAGAGTTCAGCCAGTCCAGCCAGTCCGATAAGGATAGTCTGAAGGCTCAGGAGTCGGCGTTAGTAAGTACAGGCGGACAGGCTGCCTCCTCGAGTCCTGTGCCGGATCAGACAGAGTCATGCAAGGAAGGACTCTGCGCTATTGTCTGGAAGCCACACCGCATAGCCGCAGCCTGATGGCGCAGCAAATAGAAAGTATCCTGCCTGCAGGAGCAGCCGGACGGAAACATCCTGCTTGAGGGCATAACAGGATAAAAACATACAACAAGCCGGATTTCCATGCCCGGCGGTTTCAGAGATGCTCATGAGGAATTGCTTCTGTCATGTTTGCGCTTGCGTCCCTCAGGAAAGATGAAAACCTGGCATGTTCTGCCTATTTATCCAGCTAAGGCAGTAAGTGGATCACCCGGGGGATGATCTGCGCACCGCCAGACAGGGATAGACGAAATGCCGGCAAATAACAGGCTCTTGTCCCAGAAGGAAAATCTAAGAGACTCTCAGTATCAAATTGAAGAGTTGAGGAGTCGTTGTCTTCTCAATGCCCATGCTCCGGTTCATGCGTGCCTATTGCTTTTCTTTGTGGCGTATCTCTTGTCCGGCACAAGCGCCGTGGCGCAATGCTCTTATTCGGACAAAGGCTCCTGCGGCTCGGTTGTGACCGCGCCTCTGGCGCCTGCTCCCCGCGTTGAACTGCCGCCGCCTGCGCCCACCGGTCCGATGATACCGCCTGTGGTGTCGACCCCTCCCCCGCCCGCGATGACCACTCTCTCGACCGATCTGACACACGTAAGCCCTGAGTTTTGTCCCGGTTCTAAGGGAAATGAAAGCGCTCTTTCGGGGCTGATGAGGGTGAGCGATAAAGACTTTCCCTCATCCGATCGCCTTGTCGGTTCGGCAGAAGGCATAGTTCTTCGTTATCAGGAGGGTGCCAGATTTGAAAGAACAAGCCCTCTGTCTGTCGATCTCAAATCAGGTGAGATTCTCCTTGCAGTCAGCCGTCCGTCGCGCCTGGCCCTGGTGGACACTGCAATTGGCGAAATTTCTTTGGCGGCCGATAGCGCTGCTCTGGTGCGCCAGGAAGGGGAGAATCTCAGGGTGCTCAATCTGGACGGCCGTGGCAAGAGCGTTATCTTGAGGCTGAATAAAGGACAGTTTTCCGGGCGTTGCGATCTGGTCTTTGCCCTTGCTCCTGGTTACGAAATTGTGGCTTCAACTACAAGGCTCAGCCGGCGCGACTTGCGGCCTGCCGATGGTCTTGCCCGGCGCAATTTCTGCGTTTTTGGCGAGGGGCTGGCAGCCATCAGCGAATTCTCCCTGGAAAGCGTACTGGCTTGCTCTGGGATCGTTGCCACAATGAATCAGAAAGAAGCGGGAGGCAGGGACAGGCGCCTTCTGGGTGACATGTCCAAGATGGCGGCAGTTCTCAATTATATGAACGGATCGGCAGGCTTTTCGATCGAGAAGGCACCTGAAGCTGGCGAGAAGCTGTGCAAGGTCGATTCAATGGACTGCAAGAGCGACAGCTCCGGGCAGGCAGCTGCCAGGCTCCTTGCTGTTCGTTCTGAGCAAAATTGATATTCATTATTTAAGGGACATTCTATACATATATATGGTGGGTGCTCATCGGGCTTGTGGTATATCGAAATTG
>JAHFBI010000442.1 GCA_023250095.1 Candidatus Melainabacteria bacterium | reverse complement strand
AGACTGAACGTCCCTTTGCGTCACGGGCGCATCGACCGTGGACTCAGCCTGCAATCTCTGGCTTGCATCACCAGCCTTGCTCGCTTCAATGGGTTTCTGGTTTACATCGTCAAAAGCCATGATTTTGTACCTTCCGTTTCTAGAATCCTATATACCCTGCCAACACCAATTTATTCTTGACATGCCATTAAGTCTGTCCGCGCCGCCAGATTCAAATGTGTTCATCTGAACCATCAAAACTAACCCTGCCTTATTGCGATGTTGTTTTGATGCCTTCGATGGTAAGGCCCCTTGAAAGCCGCGTCAATTCAACGCTTCTCATTATCGGCGTCGTTTTGGGGGAGGACTCCCACTGAAAGGGAGCCTTCCCGACATGTTGCCAGGAGGTGGAGGCTCAGGAGGCGGGTTCGCCGGATCCGCCACAGGGGCTGACTCGGAGCTTGCAGCTGAAGGGGAAACACTGCTGGAAGCCTGAGCCGGCACGGAAGAAAGAGCTGTACCAGGAGGAGCAGGCCAGACCAGAGGCTCATCGGCAGCAGCGGCAAGGTCGCCGGACTGAAACTCACCGGCATCAGATAGCTCCCGCCGGCGCTCCGACAACGACAGGGGCACGCTGAACTCGTCTTCATCCTCGTCTTCATCCCAGCCAGGCTCTGAGGAGCCAGCTCCAGGCAAAGGAACAACACTGTCTGCACTGCCCAGAAGCTCATGCAGCGGATCTCTTACAAGAGAATCCTGACCAGGTGCTGCTGATTCTTGCGTCCAGTCAATCGGCTCGAGCCTGTGATGAGGAACTTCATATCGCTGACTTCCCTCCGTATAATGACGTCCCGACTCAGGACGCGACTGCCCGGCACGGGTATCAGAGAAATCATCAGAACTTGCCAGGTCCTCCGGAGCCTCTTTACAAACAGGCTCCACCTGTCCCAAGCGCGGTGAAATGGCAAAAGTTCGATTAGCCAGACGCTCCAGCTCATCCTCGGCACTACCAGGAAAAGAGGTGTCGCCACCGGTCCCCTGTTGCTCGGAAGATTGAGGCAATTGCCCGAACCCTGCTTCTCCACCCCCGTTTGCCACCGGCTCTGCCATATAGTCTGTCATTGACTCGGCTACAAAAGCCTTAAGCTCGCTGTGCAGACGCCTCAGTTCATCCACAAGGGGGCCAATCTCCGGTACGGCAACCGTCATCCCCGCGCCTTTAGCTGCCACTTCTATCCCCAGAGCAGCAAGGAGTTGCTGGCGCACAAATATGCCCATCGACTTGGCGTTGGCGGACCGAGCCAGGCGTTGCACCTCGAGAAACTGTTCCGGCTTCAAAGTAATAACTATCTGATGTTCGCGCATCGTGTTCCATTACCATACAGATATTGAACAGTATATCGTTCAATCAATCAGCCTGTTCAAGAGCGTCGGCTATGCGCTGACTGGCAATACGAAAGCGTTTGGCCAGCTTATTCAAGAGCGGACCTCTCTGAGTTCTGGCCGAGGTCACCTCAGGCGGGACATCTCCACCAAGCCAGGTCGCCCAGTCTTCGAGCATTTCCACAAGTTTGCCCAGAGCTGGGATTAACTGTTTCTCGGAAGCAGGCGCCTTTTTCTCCGGACGGACAACCGATGCTGGCTTAGACGACGGAGCGATGACTTTTAAAGCCTCTCTAATTTGTCTTTCAGTGGCCCTTCCGATGGGAACACGCTCCCCCGCTCCTTCCGTCGCTGCCGCCACAGGTACACCACGCAAAAGAAGATCTTCGGCCGTCTCCACTTCCAGAGGTAAAAGCGCCATGAGATGCCGGTGTCCCAATCCAATCATCACTTCAAAGGGATCGGGCATCGACTGCGGCAGCCCGTGCGATCGCATGCCCAATTCTGCGACTTTCTCTGCCATTTCAGCCATACGCATCAAACGGTAAGCATAGGTCGCACTCATCTGATGCTCTTTGCGGCAGTATTCATCGAAAGTCTGGTAATGATCCTTGTAGATGTTCTCGTCTTTGATCCTGGCTAGGCGCAACCCCTGCGCAATCAGCCCGACTGCCGCAAACCGACCTGCCAGACGAATTTCGTCAGTCAACTGAAAATAATCATCTGTTGTCGGTCTGAGATCATCGATATCGATCTGCCGATGGATGAGGTCGATCGCTCCTTCTCTTCTCATCACTCTCGCGGAGTCTTTCTCCGGAGAGACGGCAGGAGAGCCTGTACCAGCACCGCCTTCTGCAACTGGAATAATCCCTGTGCCTGGTGCCCGGACAAGAGCACCAGACCCCTTTTCCACCGGCACTATTTCAGCCTTGCGAGCTTTTCCCCGCTTCAGGGAGTCGTCGCCTGCCTCGGCAGCGACACTGAAGCCCCCTGCTCCCTGCTGGCTCTCCACAGATTCCGCCTGTGGAACGTCTACAACTTCCCCAGCTTCAACAGGCTTCAAAGACTGCTCCCTGGCCAGTCTTTGTTCCCTCAGTCTGGCAATTAGCGTGGCGCCTGGCGGCGGTTTCTTCTTCATTTCCAGCTTCCCGGCTCTAGAGGCTCTCCGGGCTGCATTTTACCCTAGAGAAGGGCTCATCGACAGATATGAGCCCACCCTTGGAACATTGCTTCTCAGACAGCCTCTGAGATTTCAACAGGAAAATAGCAACCGGCACATGCCCATAGCGCTTGCCTCCAAAATTAGTCGTTGCAGCGACAAATAATAGACACCAGCCTGGACACTATCGAAATCAGTGTGACCCTTGTCCCTCTCCACCTCCGCCGGAAGGGATCTTCCAGAAATTATCGTCAAAGACGTGTCGCCGACCGGGCTCCTTGCCACCGGAGCAAGTATCGCCCCCATTTTTTGACGGACTGCCTCCACCAGGACTTCCACCAGCCTGGCAACCGCCACCGCCTGAGATACCATGCTCCTGTTCATTCATTCCGTTGTGCCCGAAACCATTGCCGTTGCCTGGTCCCATTCCCGGTCCCTGGTCGTATCCATGCCCCAGTCCTCGGCCGTTTCCCAAACCCATCCCAGGCCCGCCGCCATGCCCAAATCCGCTGCCTCCGCCTTCTGCGGACCATCCACCGGAACCACCAAACTGGTGCCCA
>JAHFBI010000154.1 GCA_023250095.1 Candidatus Melainabacteria bacterium | reverse complement strand
CTTGCCTGCGACCACCCTTGTGGGAACACCTATCAAGTCGGTGCAGCAAGAGACTTAATCCCTTGCTGCACCGACATTTTTTAGGTAAGTTGGGCTACTAGGCGCTATAGCAAGATGCGCAACCCGAATTATTCCCGGCAAAGGAAAGGCAACTGCAATCAAAAAGCGGTCGCCTTCAAAAGTGCTTGCCTGGCAGCCTGCAGCTGCTCGAGTTGGTTCTTTAGCAGCGCGTCGACAGCCTTTTGAGGAGGCTGTCGCTTCGTTTTTATCTCAGAAAGTGTTTGGCGCCGCAAACTTTCTTCAGCTGTCACGAGCATACCGAGCCCGTAGGTGATACCACCTCGTCCGAAAGCCTCGAAACGCTCGTGTGGCTGCCTGACCCAGCGATAGCAACCCCGGGCCACTTCAATGCCATTGACCAGCTTGCAGGCGCCACCGACACCGGCTCCGAACTCCTGTGACAGGAGACGCCGCCTCAATCCTCTGTCGTCGGCATCTCTTGCTTGCAAGTGTTGAGCCAGGACTTCTTTTTCCAGCTCAAAAATCCGGCTGCTCACATTCAAACCGGCGCTATTATTCCCTTGTGTGTCTGCTGTTTGCCTTGATTCCAGCTCGCTCAATTTCGCAGACAGGTCTTGAAGTTTCCTGCTTTGTTCACTCTTGGTCAAAACATTGGCCGGCATGACGATCCGCCTGGCTGCCAGGTCGGTTGCCGCAATGATGGAAGGAGCGATCATGTTCATCGAGCCGGAAATGATATCTCCAACGCCTCCGGCACCGGACCTTTTCGGGCCGTATTTCCTGCTGCTGGCAACAACCCCGCTCAACGTGCCTGAGCCACCGGCGGCATTGCTTCCCGTCACCCACAAATACTGGAGATATCTTGCAGCGCGAACACCACGCAAACGCCCATAGCTTTCGGCAAAATCGGCAGCTAGGATATCGCGCATATTTTGCAGGATTGCCGTCTTCGTCTGCAGGGAATTGCTCTTACTCCCTTCTGGCACAATCGTCAGCAATTGGGTTCTCTGGGTCAGGAGTTTGTCAATCTCAAGCAAGAGAACTTTTGCACGCTTCACAACAGTCGGCAGATCTATGCCTTGCCGCCGCTCGCGCAAGCCGGTCATAAAATCGAGGCTCCCCTCAATGGCAGATCCGCCGATGGAAATGCAATTGGCCATAATGCGCAGCCAGGCGGCATGCTCGAAGAAATCCCGGGGCGCCAGGCGAGGATTGTGCAGATAGCGAAATCGCCCACAGCCGCCCAGAAGAGCTCCGACCACTGTCAAAGTCTGATTGGAAAAACTGTAGGCAAACCAGCGACGCGCTCGCCATCGCGCTCCGGAGATGCTCTGCAATCTCAGGCGTGTGCTCAACTCCATAAGCTCAAGCTCAGAGGCGGCAATGGCCCGGGTATTGTCATCGACTGTCGCAGCCGGCGCCACGGGCTCCACCGCGCATGCCAGATCGAGCGAAAGACCAGAAAACTCCAACAAAACAATGGCTGTCAGGAGCCAACACTTGAATGAAAAAGCGCGCACGTAATTCTTACCAGCTGCAAACCCGACAGGGGTCTTTCAAGAAAACTCTCATTCGAGGACAGGCAAGATTACATGTTATGTGCATGACAAGCCGGACTCAAGGCTTGGAAGTCCCCCTCGCTTTTGAGAAAGCTTTATGCCCTGTCAGATAACCGCTAAATTTTCCCTCCTGGAAGGAGCTTTAGCAAGATCGCAGATAAGGCGCGTTTTGCCTCGAGCCAACCTGTATTCTGCCGGGAGCTCAATAGATTCTTGCAGCTGCGCTAGTGTTAGATCCCTGCTGACAACTATCTTTGGCCTTTATCTGAAAGGCCTATGAACCACTTTTCAAGTTTTCTTCTTGAAGTGGGCCCCGAAAGACAGTAGGTTTTGCTGTCATTGTTTTCATCCTAAAAGACCCCGGACCGCTTCATCCGCCAAAGTCATTCAGAGCCTGCGCCTGCATCAAAGCGCCAGTTAGGTCTGGAAGATTTTGTCCGCCGTTAACTGGAGAAGCGCAGACCGGCTGGATGCTGGTTTTCAGTCCACTGTGACTCGGGTTTTGAGGTTATCCGGGATATGCCACCGCCGGTGGTGCAACCCGGGACAATGACAGTTTTCACCCTGCTTAGCAGGGGACATTACCTGGACTTCCAACGCCATCCGATGGTCGGCTCTGGCGCGTCCAATTGAAAGGCTACAACAATGCACCGGTTTCAACACTCTCCATGGTACACCGTCGTGGTGACCATCCTGGTGACTTGCTTTGCCGCGTTCTGGGCGTTCGGACCGGACCTGACTCCCCGGACGGTCCTTCTCCCCGGCAACACTCCGCAAGCACTCAGTCAGGCCGAATTCCTCGGACACAGCAATCCGAAGGACAAGATTGACGTCGTCGTTGGTCTCAAGCTCCGCAACGAGAAAGACCTCGACGATCTGCTCTCACGGCAAGCTGATCCGAAGTCTCCCGACTTCCGGAAGTTTCTTACGCCTGCTCAGTTCGAGCAGAGCTTCTCCCCGACCAAGGCGGATGTCGACAAAGTCGTGAAGAATTTCAAGAAGCACGGCATCACCATCGTCGCCGTTTCGTCCAACCGTCTGCTCATTCATGCGCGCGGCACCGTAGCTCAGTTCGAGAAGGCCTTCAAGGTCAATATCAACGTCTACAAGCTGCGCTCCGAGATGCACTTCAGCAACGACCGCGATCCGAGCATACCCGCTGATCTGTCGGATGTGGTCGAGTCCGTAATCGGGCTCAACACTTTCGCCAAGTTCCACAGCAACGTCAAGGGTGCTTTCCAGCCGCGTTTCGCCACGCCAGTCGGCTACAGCCCGAAGGACATTGCCGGAGCTTACAACTACCCCAATGCCAACAACAGCGCTGCTACCGCCAAATACAGCGGCAAGGGCGTGACTATCGGCATTGCTACCGCCTACAAGTACGATCCCAAGGACGTTGACGCCTTCTGGAAGCAGTTCGGCATCACGCGTACCGGCAAGATTATCGACACTCCTGTCGGCGGCACGGCAACGGAAAACAACGGCGAGACCACACTCGATCTCCAGCAGATAGGCGCTCAGGCTCCCGGAGCCGACATCGTCATGTACATGGGCAAAGACCCGTCTTTCGTCAATTTCACTCTGGTGTTCAACCAGATTGTTCAGGACAATAAGGCAGACGTGGTCTCGATCAGCTGGGGCATGAACGAGGAGGGGACTGGCTCGGCGCAAATGCATACAGAGCACAACCTGTTCAAGCAGGGCAATGCTCAGGGCATCGCTTTCTTCGCCGCTTCCGGCGACGACGGGGCCTATGACGACCAGGACAAGGTCGGCACTTATGCCGTGGACTATCCCTCCAGCGATCCGTATGTCACTGCAGTAGGTGGCACGGCGCTGACGCTCAAGGCTGACGGCTCCCGCAAGGACGAGAGCGCCTGGTCCGGCGCCGGCGGCGGCATCTCGCATGAGTTCGACCGCCCGACCTGGCAAGTGGGTCCGGGTGTTCCGACCAACGACAAGCGCAACAGCGCTGATATCGGTCTGGTCGCCGACCCCGCCACCGGCTACGCCATCTACTTCGAAGGTCAGTGGGACCAGAGCGGCGGCACCAGTTTCGCTGCTCCCAACTGGGCTGCATTGTGGGGTCTGGCTACAGAAGCCAATGGCGGTAGGCTCGGGCCGGCAAATGCGACGCTCTATCGCGCCGCTTCGACGGCGGCCTCGTACGGCAGCCTGTTCTTTGATGTCACCTCCGGTAACAACGGCAATGGTCAGGGTCCCGGCTACAATGCCGTGACGACCTGGGACTATCCTACCGGCTGGGGCACTCCCAACGGCGTCAATCTCTTGCAATGGCTGATCAACGACAAGCCCGTCGCAGCCAGTCCGTCCACAGGCGCACCCTCGAAGAAGTAAATTCAAGGGGCATGTATGGCGGATGGATCCCCAGGGCTGAAAGAAAGCGCGGACTGGCAGCACATCGCCATTCCGCGCTTTTCTTTCTCTTGCCTGTGGTAGTATACGATATAGTGGGAAACCCGAATCACGCGCCAGGCTGGTGTTCCGTTCAACACAGCAAGTCCGTGTGCAGCTGTGCGTAGCAAAATTCGTTGGTGTCCGGTTGATAGTACTTTGCCCGGCACTCCTGGCAGCTGTGCGACAAAGTCAAGTTTATGCGAGCTTTGTCAAATGCTAAGACACATTAATTCAAGAGCGAGAGCGTGAATTCCGCTCGAAAAATGTGCCCTGGTATGAGCGAATTGGCAACACTATCTCCGGAGATTCCCGAGGGTAGTGGTCTTTGAGCTCAAGCAGTCCCTGCCCATTGAAAGAGTTACCAGTATTGCTTCGCGATCTCTGATTTGTTAGGAATCTGATACATACCTACATCACTTTACAACCAGGTTCCCGCACCAGCCCATAACCGCTTTCCAGCCAGCCCGATTTCATCTTTCCGAGTCATTCTGCTCGAGCTGTGTGGCTGGTGTTCTGATTGGAACTTGCTGAGCCTCGTTGTTTTCTGGCGCTTGCCTGGCAATTGCTGAGCAGTGACTGCTTCTGCTTTGTCCAGCAAGAGCTTGACCCAATTCAATCTTCTGGCAGGCGCTCTGCTGGAAGTCAAAAAATATGCGTTCGCCGGTTGCCGGACGAACACAACCTTGGAGGTGTCTTATGACAACGCAAAGCCGAGTGACGATTAACGTCATGGCGCCTCTTGTTGTTGGGAATCCGGCGGATCCAAACAACGAGGCGTCAAAAGCCGCATGGGAGCAATTCGACAAGCACCTGGCGGAGATCAAGACTTACGGCGTGGACGGTGTTTCCACAGACGTATGGTGGGGTCTGGTTGAGACAAGCGAAAATGTCTACGACTGGTCGTTCTACGACCGCCTGTCCGACCACATCATCGCTGCCGGACTGAAGTGGATCCCCATACTTTCCTTCCACCAGTGCGGTGGCAACATCGGTGACGACTGCTACGTGCCGTTGCCTTCCTGGCTGTGGACCAAGCTTTCCGGCAAGGTTCCGTCCGGCAAGGCCGCTGCAGTAAAATTCGTGAGCGAGCAGGGCAACGAGTGCAACGAGTACGTCTCTTTCTGGGCGACCGACCTTGTCCTCGACGATTACGTCCGCCTGATGAAAGCCTTCCAGGAGCACTTTGCTGCCAAGGTCGGCTCCATCGCCGAAATCAACGTCAGCCTCGGTCCTTCCGGCGAGCTGCGTTATCCGGCATACAACAAGCACGACAAAGGCACCGACTGGCCCAACCGCGGCGCGCTGCAGTGCTACTCCGAGCTGGCTTCCGCTTCCTTCTCAGCCCACATCCTGGCAAAGTACACTGACGAAGCCGGGGTGGAAAAGGCCTGGGGCAAGCCGGTCACGGACCAGGGTCAGCCCATCAAGCCGCCGAAGGACGCCTCGCGCTTCTTCGCGAACAACGACCATCTCAACACGCAGTATGGTCGCGACTTGGTCGACTGGTACGCCGACAGCCTCATCACCCATGGTCGCAAAGTGATGACCGCTGCTCTGGAGGTCTTTGCCGCAGACGATGCCTCCTTCAAGGGCATCGACCTCGGCGCCAAGATTCCAGGCATACACTGGCGCATCGGCAACTTCCAGGGCGAAACTATTGTCCTGGCTGATCGTCTGGCTGAGCTGCCTGCCGGTCTTATCCGCACCAGCGGCAAGGACTGGGGGGCTGACGCCGACGGCCGAGGCTACCGCACGCTGCTCGGGCTCTTCAAAGACCTGCAGCAGGTGCGTCCCGCAAGCCGGGTCGTTCTGCACTTCACCTGCCTGGAAATGCCAGACGGTGACGGCGGTCACTCGGTTGCTTCTCTGGCGCATCAGCTCGTGCTCTGGGTGGGACAGGAAGCTCAGCGTCAGGGCATACCCATCAAGGGTGAAAATGCTCTGGCCTGGAATCTGCCCAAGAAAGAATCCTGGCAGCTCATGCGCTCGGTGCTGGCTGCGCCGGGGCAGAATGGAGCTTATCAGGGTCTGACCATCCTGCGCATGGCGGACATCCTGGCAAACGGCGTCTGCAAGTCCGAACTTGCCGCGACGATGAGCTTCATCCAACCGCCTGCTGCCAAGGCAGTCTAGCTACTGAAGCTGACATCGAAACCGGGAGATCCTGCCTTACCGGCAGGGTTTCCTGGCTAGATGTCTTTTTTAATCCATCTGCTATGCGCGATAGTAGTAGTGTCCTGCCTCGTCGGCGCTGTCATTGCTGCCTGCCGGACTTGAGCCAGAGAACTCCAGAGTTTAGACAGCTTCAGTGCACGAGGCTATAATTCCAGACCGGGTCCATCCAAAGTCGGGCACGTTCCGGAAAAGGAGGAATAGTGAGGTTTCCTAGATCTGCCGGTATTCTCTTGCACCCCACATCTTTGCCGGGACCTTTCGGCATCGGCGATCTAGGCGAAAGCGCCTATCGTTTTGTGGACTTCCTTGCCCAGAGCAACATCTATCTCTGGCAATTGCTGCCGCTGGCGCCAACGGGCTTCGGCGATTCGCCTTATCAGTGTTTTTCTGCCTTTGCCGGCAATCCGCTGCTTATCAGCCCGCAACGTCTGGTTGACGAGGGCTTCCTCAGCCCACAGGATCTCAAGCCACAACCGCGCTTCCCGGCTGACCATGTCGATTTTGGGCGCGTCATCGACTACAAGAAGAAATTGCTCAACGCAGCTTATGACAATTTTACACGCAGCACCGACACAATTTTGCGCGTGGACTTTTTGTCTTTCTGCCAGAAGACAGCCGCCTGGCTGGAAGACTATGCCATGTTTCGTGTCCTGAAAGATGAGCATGGCGGAGCGGCCTGGGACACATGGGAGCCGGCTTTGTCCCGGCACGACAAGAGCGCTCTTGAAAGCGCCCGTGCCGAGTTCCAGGAGAAAATCGAGGCTGAGAAATTTTTCCAGTACCTCTTCTTCCGGCAGTGGTCGGCGCTTAAATCTTACTGCCGCGAGCACCGCGTCAGCATCATAGGCGATGTGCCTATCTTCGTCGCCTATGATTCGGCCGATGTCTGGGAGCATCCGGAGCTGTTCAAGCTCAATGAAATCGGGCAGCCGACTGTCGTGGCCGGCGTGCCGCCAGATTATTTCAGCGCCACCGGACAGCTCTGGGGCAATCCCATCTACAACTGGGACAGAATGTCCACAGACGGATTCAGCTGGTGGATAGACCGCATCAAAGCGACGCTTGATGTGGTGGATATCGTGCGCATCGATCACTTTCGTGGTTTTGCAGCATGCTGGGAGATCCCGGCCGGCGACAAGACAGCCGAGCGGGGGCGCTGGGTGGAGGTCCCCGGACAGGATCTTTTCGCGTCTCTCACAAAGGCCATCCCCGACTTGCCGATGATCGTCGAAGATCTAGGCGTCATCACTCCTGACGTCGAAGCCCTACGTGACGGTTTCGGCTTTCCCGGAATGCGCGTCCTGCAAATGGGTTTTGCCACAGACTCCAAGAACATCGATCTCCCGCACAATCATGTGCCCAATGCCGTCGTTTACACCGGCACGCATGACAATGACACGGCAGTTGGCTGGTTCGCCAGCAAGGAGGGAACCGGCTCGACCCGTGACGCAGCGCAAATTGAGCAGGAGCGCGCTCGTTGCCTGCGCTATTTGCGATCTGACGGCAAAGAAATCCACTGGGATTTCATAGAGAATGCTTTTGCCTCCGTATGCGGAATCGCCATTGTGCCACTGCAGGATGTCCTCGGGCTGGGATCGGAATCGCGAATGAATCTGCCCGCCAGCCAGGAAGGCAACTGGTCCTGGCGTTTCAAAGCTGGGGCGCTCACTGAAAAACTTGGCAAGCGTCTCAAGACTCTGGCCGAACTCTACGATCGCACGCAGATTTTTGATAGGGCTGCCATGCGCGAATGCTGTGAGAAACATATCACGGCAGCAAGCACAATCTGATACTGGCGATAGTATCGCTTATCCCGACCTGCGGCCATTGGGACTAGTCTGGACTACCAGCTAGCCTGGCACCGGACGATGTTCTCAAGGCGCAGAAACCAGCTGCCTGGAGACAGCTGCCGCCTCATCGCGACGCCCGAGTTTCTTTAGTGTTTCAGCAAGGAGTTTGGCGCACTGCCTGGCGGGTGCCGATGTCTTGTTTGAGCCCTCGTTGTATATGTCCAGGGCGCGGCGGAGCGGGGCCACTGCTTCATCGTCCTTTTGCATCTTGTTCAGGCACAGCCCCAGCCAGTACAGCGATTGCGCTACCTGCTCGTCATGGGTGCCCTGGTCCTTCTGCCGGATGGCTACCTGCCGCCTCAGCAGAGGCTCGGCAGCTGCAAACTTGCCTTCAGGCAAATAGATGTCCAGCAGCCCGATGATATCTTGATCTAGATCGGCATCTTCTGAGCCCATCTCTTGCTCCCGTACAGCTAGCGCCCGCTTGTACAGTTGCTCGGCTTTGCGGGGATTCTTATGTACTTTCAGTTGCAGTCGGGCCATGTCGTTGAGGCTGGTCGGCAGACAATCGTCTCTGGCGCCGAAAGGCTCAGCCTTTTTAAGAGCCTCGGCAAAAAGTTTCTCGGCCAGGTCAAAGTCTTTGCGGTCGTAAGCGGCGCAGGCAGCCATTCGCGACGATCTCCAATCAGCGACCGGAAGGGTCTGCGTCTCGAGATCATCAGGCAACAACTGGCTGGAGCTGGAGACTTCATGTGCCTCTTGCACCCTGCCCATAGATTTGAGCAATCGACTGTAGCCAGCCACCGTGCTCTGCACCAGTCCCTCCGGCACAGTCGAGCTGGCTTGCTCGAGCGCGAAAGCAGCTTTGAAATATTTCTCCGCCTGCTCTTTCTCGCCAGCCAGCAAGTGAATCTCGCCCAGGCTGGTTTGAGTTTCGGCAAGGTCCACTTGCGAATCGCTGCAGGCCTTCTGTCCTTCCTCCAGAAGAGGCAAGGCGCGCTCGTAGAGAGGGCGAGCGCAGGCATAGTTCTTTTGCGCCTGATAAACATCGGCCAGTTCCTTGATGCTTGTAGCCAGCGGTGCTTTCTCTTTGAGGAACTCGGCTTCTTTCAAAGCTGCCTGATAGGACTTTTCCGCTTGTTGCCAGTTCCCCTCATGGCGCGCTCTATATCCATCCTGGCGATAGCTGTCCCAGCGATCAAAGTGGCGGTCGTCGGACAGCAAAGTACCCATGCCGCAGCCGCAGAGCAAAAGCGTACTCCCCGACAGAAGAAACAGTGAAGTCCGTGACCGGCTTTTCATGCAAGGGCCTTCCCCCAGTAAGGGCATTATAGTTGCTGCCGGCAAGGCCGTGGGGCGTAGATTGTGGACTGACGAGGTGTTTTGCACTCTCGCCTGAAGAATCCGGTAAGGTTCCCCTGATGGTGAGAGAGTCTAGACAGTAAACAGAATCAGATCACTATTTTCGGTACGCTAAGTGTAAAGGGAGTCTTCGTCGCCCGCTCAGTGGGGTTTTCAATATCTAGCAAGAGAGCTTGATAAATCCTCTCCGCTTGGCAACATTGCATCTTCCGCTTGAGATCAGATAGGGTGGACATACTCTTCTCATTCAATAGCGATCTAAAAGAAATCACCCCGGTTGTAAGCCTCTAGCAAACACACCAAACACCCTCCAACGCCGACTCTCGCGTCGATGGGGTTTGTATACCGTGATTCCCTTCGGGGATGTGATCCCGCTTCCAGCGCCTTCAGACGCCTCGGTTGGACTCGTTGTCCTGCCATAGCGTCGGGCGCGAAATTTCCTCGCGCGTGTGCGCGAAGGTTAAGGAGTTGAACCATGTTCATCACTGCGCTTTGCCTGCGTGTGTGGGACGCATTGGTGCATCCCACCGTTCGGCTCGAAGCCAACTTTCCCTGGTCGTTCAAGAAGATGGGCAAGTCCTACCTGGTTGCCACTGCCTTCTTTTACCTGGGGAGCTTTCTCCCGGTGCTCCTCTTTCTGGGCGCCGTGGCGCTTCTGTCCCAGATTGACCCGATGCTGTTCGTCAAAGTGATGTCGCCGTTCTTCAAGGAAAACGGTGAACCGGCGGTGACCTTCCTGGTCGGGCTGGGCGCTATTTCCTTCGCTGGCGGCTTCAGCTTGGAGCTGTGGTATCTGCGGCGCTGCCTGCATAAGGACGGGCTGAGCCTGCGCGGTATCATGGCTCTCAACCTCAATTCCCTGAAGGGGAGCTGGGGCGGACCTGTCTGGGCAGCCATCTGGCGCGCGGCCCTGGTCTACGGCATCTGGTATGCGCTTGAGCATCTCCTTGGTCTTATCTTGCCCTCAGCCGAGCAAGACACTGCCAAGCTGGCTCAACAATTGTCCGGCGGCAACCTGGTGGCCTTCTTCTTGATGGCTGCCGTTGGGGCGCCAATTCTGGAGGAGATCGTCTTCCGAGGCTTCCTCTTCCAGGCGCTACGCTCTGCTTTCCGGAATGGTTACTGGGCGAAGCTTGTGGGCAACCGGGCGGGACTGGCAGATCTGGCGGCTGTGGCCCTCAGCGCTGCCTGCTTCTCGGTCGCTCACTTGCAGTTCAGCCCCGTCACCATGCTCATGCTGTTTCTTCTGGGCTGCCTCCACGCCGAGCTTTACCGCCGGTCGGGCAGTCTGGTCCCCAGCATGATCTTGCATGCCCTGAACAACGGGCTGGCAGTTCTCTTGCTTGCTTTGAGCTAAATCAAGAAGCAAGAGAACTATCCCCGTAGGGCAGCTGGTTGCGCCGGCAACACGCCCGGGCAAGGACATCAAAAGGCTCTGGAGGGCACCCTTCCATAGTCGTCGTTGTAGCGAACGATGTCCTCCTCGTCAAATGCATCGCCTATCTGGACTTCGATAACTTCCACTGGCTCGTCCCCCTGGCAGGCGATGCGGTGCCGCGTCCCTCTCTTGACGAAGATGTGGTCACCATAGCGAAAGTCGCCAGTGTCATCGTCCAGAGTGACTCTGGCGACTCCGCGCACAACGACCCAGTGTTCATCGCGATGAACATGACTTTGCAGGCTGAGGCGTTGCCCGGGATTGACAACGATCCGCTTGACTTTGGCACGCGTGCTGTCTTCAAGAACGAAGAAGCTGCCCCAGGGCCGGTCGGTTCGATTCGATTCTTCGGGCATGAACGAGAGTCCCTCACAAACTGCAGGTCATAGATCGTAGATCGTACCACTGCCGGTCAGCCGCCCAAAACGGCAAAGCCAAGGTTGCGCTGTTGAACAGTGATCGGGCGGCAAAGAACGAACACAAACGTGGTTGCCTTGCGCAGTCAAGCCGAAAGGCTCGACGGTGCCGGACAACCGAACCAGCCTCAGGCACCGGTTTGTGCCGGTGCCCTTCCCAGCCTCAGGACATGCAGCCTGAGCAAAAGTAAGGAGATTCCTATGGGCTTCAGCATGCTAATGTTCCCGGTCGTCATCCTCA
>JAHFBI010000441.1 GCA_023250095.1 Candidatus Melainabacteria bacterium | reverse complement strand
GCCGCTCAACTTCTCCGAAGAATCGGCTGCCAGTCGTCTCTTGCGCGGTGCCACCAATTCCGGCTCTCCTCCAGGCAACTGCCCGCCAGGGACCTCGTCTGTCGGAGGCACATATACTTATACCGACATGGTGGTCAATATCGACGGCAGAGATGTTTTTGCAGGCATGGTGGCCGATGGCTTCGACTTCCCGGATGTGGCAACTCTTGTGGAAGCTTCCCGGGGCAACCTGGAGAACAATCTTGTATTTACTGCAAGCAAAGCCAATACCGGAGTGCCGCCATCCATAGTGCCAAAAGCTGGCTATCAGGCCAAATATTTTGAGTTCGCTCGCCGCAATCTTCATCCAATCGGTGACGCTCAAACGGCTTGCTCGGACTTCTTTACGATCATGAACACCAATACCGACGCGCACTTCGGATTTGTGGCCTTTTCGGACAATGCCGGTGTCAGCGCTGATGGAACTTATGGCGAATACAATGTTGATGCCAGCTACCCCGCTGCAGGCACAGGACGTTTTCCCATTCCGAATGTGGAGCTGAATCCGGCGACCGGTATCACCAACTATGCGACGATCGAGGCGAGGATACCTCAGACTGTGGCTACAACAGCGACAAATATCGGGGAGGCTACGTACAAAGCCGTGTTGCAACTCAAGAATAGCAGCCGGCCCGGGGCCAAGAAGGCGATTGTTCTTTTTACTGACGGCGAGCCGACAGCAGGTGGACCGCTTGATGGCGATCCCTGGTCCAATTCCAGAAAGGCTGCCGTGGAGGCGCAAAAGGCTGGCATACCCATATTTGCCATCGGATTGGCCCAGAATCCGGAGATCATTCCTTCCGAAACAGCCATACTCAACGACAGCAATCCTAATCCGACCTCAGGAGGAATGGCGGCCATAGCCGGCAACGGCGGCAAATTCTTCCTTGTCACAAAGGCCGCTGACTTGAGGAAGACCTTTGAAAATGTGGCTCGCCAGCTTGTGCAGCTTGTGGACTGAATAAGGGGGCGTTATGTTAAGTGTCAGAAAAAACAGGCGCTCTTGCCGGGCGCACAATCTCATTGAGCTGGGGGCCATCGCCGTCCTGCTTGTTGTGGTGGCTGTCTTCTGCGCCGATATCTCTGTTCTGCTCATCGGTCTGTCCCTGAATGAAAGGGCCTGTCGCGATGCTGCCCGGGCGGCTGCGCAGGGCGATTCTTATACTGCTTCTTTGAAGCTGGCTCAGGCGGCAGCTGCCGCCCATGCAGGCGATGGCTATTTTGTCACCAGTCCGACTGTGGACGTCGCCTCATTCATTTATCAAGACTATGCCGGCAATCCTCCCCCCATGGGCAGTCCATATGTGCAGGTGGCTACGGCTAACATTGTCCGTGTGCCAGCTCCGGTTCTGTTCTTCAATGTAAGAGTGGGAACTGGCGGGCTGATGACTTTCCGGACGTCGTACGTCTTTCCGATCGTCAAAACGCAGTTGTATCTCTAGTGCCGACATGCCGGCAAGCCTTGCTCTTATTTGGGGCGATGATTTGTCTGGCGCCTGTGCGGGCAGTTGAAGTTGCCGGACTTAACGTCATAACCGGCTTCAAGAGGACACTGGCAGTCAGCAGGCATCCAGTCGGAAGCCAGCTCTTTCAAGGATTCCATGACGGTGAACAGCTTCCGCCCGCGCTCGGTGATGCTGTATTCGACACGCAGCGGGCGCTGCTCATAATCAATGCGCAAAATCATGCCCGCTTCTTCCAGAACGTGCAGGCGCTGCCTGAGACTCTTCATGCTCAGCCCTGGGATATGCACCAGAAACCTGCGTGTTCTCATCGTCTGGATGGCCAGCTCACGCAGGATCTGAACGGTCCACTTGGCTGAGATGAGATCGAGCAAACTGGAGATGGGACAGTCGAAAGCTTCCTCGGACGCCGGTAGTTCGGACATTTAAATACCCCTGAGACGACCTATCAATAATTCAAAAGTACTTCTGACAGATCTGGCATCCTTCCAAAGGACCATTTCCAATTAGACCTTGCTTACTTTCTTCAAGGAAGGCTATTTGATGCTGAGCATACTGTCCATTTTGTCCAGTGTCGCCATTCTCTGCTTGAGTACCTGTCCAGGGGCGATGCCGGCTTTCTTCTGGCTGGAAGTGGCCATCTCACCGCGTACCCTGCTCTGCAGTCCATCAAGAATAATAGCAGCGTTTCCAGGAATGTAACTGGTTGCTGCGACAGCCACGCGGTGGTTGAATTGCTGTCCCTTTGTAGTGGGCGTTCTGACGGCATTGGGCTTGAAAGTGAGAGCGCCCATCTTTAGAGTTGCTTTGGGTACAGGCCGTGTCTTGGAGCTGCTCCAGTTGAAGCCAGCATTGACGAGCTGTATACCCCAGTTCATTTTTACGCCGCCGATGATGGCCGACGCCAGGCAACGCTCCTTGAAGTCTTTCTTGGCTTTGTCGGCTTCACGCTTGCCCAGGGCCGCCTGTTTGTCCAGGACTTCGTCTTGCAGCTCATAAATAGAGGAATGGTTCAGGATGCCGCGCACTACTTGATCGTCTCCGGAAGCGTTGCTCAATCTGTCGGCAAGGAGTTTGCGGTCAACATCGAAATTCTTCGGGGCGTCGGCGTTGAGAGGACCAAGCAATTTCTTTTCTTTGGCCCCCACATTTTTGCCGGCGATGATGGTCGCCAGTTTCGATGCCCAGGGTGTAAGCACTATGAAAGAACCCGAAGTTACAAAACCAATGCCTGCAGGACCAGCAAGCTTCGGTTTGCGGTTATTGGCTGCAAGCAAATTAAGGAGCGATCCAATATAGCCGCCTGTTGTCAGCTGGACAAACTGGGTGACATTGGTTGTGTGGCGCGCAGCGCGCAGCTTTCCAGCCCGACCGCGCAGTTTGGAGAACTCGAGGGCAGCGCAATCTTTCACATCTTTCATGACAGTGCCTTCGGTCGAGAGGAGCTGTCTTTGCTGCTCCGAAAGACCTGTATCCTGGCTGATGAGAGACTCACGCTCCAGAATGAGCTTCTCCAGCCCGGCTTTGAGATCGGCAGCTTTCTTGTCGCATGTCTTGGCATCGAAGCCTTTGCGCTGTGCTTTCCAGTC
>JAHFBI010000153.1 GCA_023250095.1 Candidatus Melainabacteria bacterium | reverse complement strand
ATTGGGGTCATGATCCGTTGTCGAATCCTGCAGCCAGGCGGTACCATCTGTGGTTGTGCGTCAACGGGCACTTTTGCCACATGCCGCGACAATAATTACGGCCCAAGACAGCCCCGCTTGAATTCCAGTTGATCGGTAAGAATTCTTGCGGGCTGTCTTGGGTGGCTCCGGTAACGGGCGGCAACCCGAGGACCAGCGGGACTCGGCGGCATCGCGCATGCCGCCGTTCCGCTCTCTCGGGCGCAGCCAGAATCAGACCCAAACCGCTTTGCTCTTTTTTGGCACTTTTTGACCTTTTTCCTACGCCTTTTGGGTGTTTCTAAGCAAAGGTACAAAGACTCTCTCACTTCATGGAATGTGACACCATCGAAAAGTCCCTCGCCAAATTTCTTTGCTTGCTTGCGACCGGAGGCAAGGGGTTTGTGGTGGCGGACTCCTCATATCTGGCTACTCTCACCAGGTTCTTGCCAGGGTATGAACGGCGCAAAGCTGCTGCCGTGAAGTGGCGCGGGCTGGTCGAGAACATGCCTCTCTATTGGCCCAATGAAGTGGCAGCCGAAATCATTCCAAAGCGGGTGTACTTCCTCGATGTCGTTTGACCCATGGCAGGGAGCTAATATCATGAAGATGCTTGTTGTAATGGTATGAGGCGGTTGTACCAGCAAACCACGGTGGACCGAACCGTTGTACAAACTCCTTTTCGGCTTGTTTGTCGAACTGCTTGGAGGCAGTGTTCAGGTGGTTGTTCCCTTTCAGTCCAGTCACATAATCTACTTTGTTAACTTCGCACCAGTCCATGATGTCTGGATTGTGAAAGGCTGCATCGCCTCGAAAGAGGATTTCCACTTTGGGCCATGCGCGCCGAAAGCGTTTCACCAGCACCTTCAAGACGTCTATGGTGATACCGGCATCATTAACATTTCCAGGACGAGAATCGGTGCAATCAGCCATCCGTGCCCATCCATGACAAACAATGGGTAGTACATGTTTATTTCGTAATGTCCACTGAAAGCGATGAACTGCTGCCGTTCGTGGATTTCAGCGGCAGCGCCGTCAAAATCCAAGGTGATTGATTTAGGGGACTTAGGGTGCTTTCGGATGCAGAAGGAGATACTGTAACTGAAGAGGTGCCGCAAGTCTCTTTCTAAGCGTTCTGTCATGAATCGGCTTTGGCTTGCCTGTGAGGCAGCATGCTGCTGGCCACTGGCGTCCCAACCTAAGCAGAATTTTGAGTCCGCCTGTGGATGTAGACTTTGCCAATGATCTGACTCCTCTTTGGCTTCTATGTAGTCTTGGTAAACCGCATTGTGAGCTAGTGCAGGAGTCATTTCTATTACTACAACCTGTCCCGAAAATTACTTTTCTCAAACCCCGTCAGCGTTTCGCAGGTGGCTGTTTCTTGAAGGGTGTTTTAAAGCGCTGGAATCGCTTGCCGGAAAATGGCTGAAAGCCTCTTGGCGCCTTGCGACCATGAATAGTTTTCGTTTTCCTTGACCTATTCACGAATATAGTATCTTGACGGACAAATTGTAAAACCGCAGTGAACCATGGATTAGCTGGACAAGCGGAGTGTTTGCCAGCGCTTGTGTCAGTGTGCTGCGCGCTGCTCCGCTTGGTCGAAGCGCTGTTCCAGGCTGCTCAGGCGGACTTCAAGTTCAACACATGACTCACACTTCGGCTTCATACGCGAATTCTAAGTTGATCCGCTGCAATTGGCCAGAGGGAAAAAGCTCTAGAAACGAAAATGAAACGAGTTTTCCTCGATCGAATCGATCTTGAAAACTACATGGACTAGTGGATATTTACACCTAAAAAGATAACGCAGCAGTGAGGGTTTTAATCTCCTCCTGCGTCATCTTCTTAGGCAAGAAAACGAAAGAGAACAGTCCGGAGGCGAGGCGCTGATTGCCAGGTGGCAAGCAGTTTCCCGTCCGGACTGTTCCAGGGTTGAGCAGGCAGGTGAAAGTCGAGGACAGAAGAAGAGCCAAAGCTCAACTTCTGTCGCTTCCTTTGTTACTCTGCCTTGTTCTCTCCGTTGCCAGCATCCTTCTCAGTGTCCAGCTTCGGGAGCATGGGAACCAGGAAGAAGCAAGCAAACGTGAAGGCCGCCGATACCCAGATGAGCGGCGAGAGATGGCTGTGGAACACGTCCTCGTATAGGTAGGCGCCGAAGAGAGCGCTGCCCTGACCTGCCAGGTTGAATACCGACATGAGGACGGCGAATGTGAGCGCTTCCACACGCTTCGGGCAGGCTTCGGCAGCCAGGTTGAGCGTGGTCAGGAAGGCCACGACGCCGGCGACGCCGAACACCGCACCGAGAATAATCGCGGTCAGCGGAGTGGCGGTCGTGGTCGGGTCGATCATCAGCAAGTAGGCCAGTGTGCCGGCAGTGCCGATGGCGACGCTGGCGTACAGCAGCTGGCGCGTCGTATAACGATCAGCCAGGAACCGCTTGTAGAGCCACGCACCAATCACGGAGGCGATGGAGCCGATGGCGCCGAGCTGCCCGATGAAGTCCTGTGAGAACTTCAGGTTGTCCACCTGGTGGTAGTACATCGGGGTTCCGAAGGAAGGGCTGAACTGCCAGAACGCCAGGAATCCCATTACGATCCACAAGGTCCTGGACTTGAGGGCTGAGAGCAGGCTGCTGGTCGTGACTTTGAGCTCGGCAAGGTCCACTTTGCTCTTTTCCTCCTTCACGCAGAACCAGGTCGAGGCGACCATGACCAGCGGGAAGGCGGCTGTGACGAGGGCTGCCAGATGCAGACCGGTAGCCGGGGCGAAATGCTGGGCGAAGTAGCCGCCGCCAAGAGCGGTGATTACCGAAGCGGCGTTGAACCAAAGCCACTGCTGGCTCTGGAACCGCTTGGTCATGCCCGTCTTGTTGCCCAGTTCGACCATGAGCCCGTCGACGAGAACGTCAGAGGCTGCCGTGCTGAAAGCCGTTAGCAAGAGCGCAAAGCGGATCGAGCTGGGTCCAGTCATGCCGGTGAGGGCGATGAAGCCAGCCGTCGCTGCCAGGTTGAGCAGCAACAGATAGCTCTTGCGCCGATATCCGAACAGCGGGATGTAGTCGGAGATCAGCCCATAGAGCGGCTTGATCATCCAGGGAATGGTGAGAATCGCCATGAACTCGGTGACAGCCTTCGGGCCGAAACCGAGCACCTCTTTGAAGTAGAAGGAGAGAGGCTGGCCAATCAGACCGGTCTGTGCGAAGTGCTGGCAGAAATAAGCCAGCCCGAAGTACATAACCAGCCACGAGAAAGCAGTCGCAGGTTTCTGCGACGACGTGTTACCCGTCTTCATTGTTAGGTCTCCTATCGCCACGCCGATGTCTGCGCTCTTGAAAGTCGCTTGCGGCGTGCACAAAGGTGTTTTCTGGACTGCCAGGGGACAATCCCCCGCAGGTGAGAAGCTCTCATCCACTACAACTGGGCGATGCCTGCCTCCGGTATTTCGGATGTTTTTGCTGCCAGGCTGATAGCGCGCCCCGGGATGTCGCCGTCGGAGAAAGCTGGTAGCTGTCCCGACGGCTTCGTGGATCAGGGTGTTACAGGCGCCGCGGACTGCGGGCCCGTCTTGGAAGTATGGGAAGTTTTCGTCACGACTTCTTTCTTGCCGGTGAACAGCTTGTACACCGGGCATTTTTCAGCAATGGTTTTCAGAGTCGTGATTTGAGCCGGTGTGAGGTTGCCGAGCATCTGAATGTCCTCGGTGATGCGCGGGATTTTGGTTCCGGGCTGCTCGGGGTCGTCGATGCTGTCTTCGGTAACCGTCACTGTGACCTGCTGCAAGTCCCACTTTTTGTTGGCGGCGTACATCTCCAGGGTCATGGCGGTGCAGGCACCCAGCCCCATGAGCGCGAGCTCGTGAGGCGTGGGACCGGTATCGCCGCCCTTGAGAGTGGCCGGGGCATCGGCATAGATCGTGTGCGATCGTGCCTTTAGTTCGTGCCGGTAAGGAGTACCCGGCTGGGAGGTGATACTGACTGTCACCATAGTCGTATTCCTTCCCCTAATGGGGTGTGACAGGCTCTATTATTTGAGGGCCGCGGCAAGAGCCTGATTGATGACTTCGAGGACGGCGACGCGGCTGTATCGCTTGTCCTCGCTCGAGACGATGTACCAGGGAGCAAAGTCGCAGCCGGTGCGGTGGAACATCTCATTGGCGGCACGGGTGTATTCATCCCAGTGCTCGCGCGCCACAGCATCGGAGTCGCTCAGCTTCCAGGGCTTTTCGGCTGCTCTTTCCTCGAAGCGTTTCTTTTGCTCAGCTTTGCTGATATCCATCCACAGCTTCACGAGCACGGCGTGCTGCTGCACGCGTAGCCATTCGAACGTGCGGATTTCGGCAAAAGAGGCTTCAAGTTCCTTGCGCCCGATCAGTCCCATGACTGGCTCGACCAGAAGGCGCTCAGCCCAGCTGCGGTCGAAAGCGCGCACTTGCCCAAAGCGCGGCATGCGCTCGTGGGCGAAGAAGCGCCAGAGATACGGGTGGGCACGCTCGTCTTCTGTCGGCGCTCCGATAGGGATTGCCTGGAAAAGACGCGCGTCGAAATCGAGGGCTTCCTCGAGCCGGACGCGGGCACCGGTTTTGCCGGCGCCGTCGCGGCCCTGGAGGACGACGATGAGCGATAGCCTGCGCGACTCCAGCTGGCGGACGAGCTTGTTGAACTCTTCCTCCTTGCGGAGCAGCTCCTTGCGGTAGGGCTTTTTCTTCAGGCTCAGGCTGTGATCGACCTGGGCCAGGTAGTCAGGGATGGACTCTTTGCTGTAGGGAGCTCTGAGATCACCCGAGTCATTGCTGACTACCATGACGCCGTTTGGCAGTCGGGTAAAGTCCCGACCGCAAACGGCAACAGTGCTGTGTTTTGACATAGCGGGTCAACTCCTGGTTATTTGCGCGTGAGATAGAACAGTGCTGAAACACCGCAGAGCGCCGCGCAGAAGGCGACAGCCAGCGGAGCACCAAAGGTATCGGCGGCGCGTCCGATTATCACGCTGCCTAAAGGCGAAATCCCGAGCAGGATCATGGTGTAGACGCTCATCACTCGCCCGCGGAGTTCCTCGGGCACGGATAGCTGCAGCAGCGAGTTGCTGCTGTTGAGCTGGATGCTGATTGACAGCCCGATGAGGATCTCCAGGAAGATGGTCAGGGTAAGGCTGGAGGACAGCGCGAAGGCAAACAACGTTACAGCCACGCCGCAAGCGGCCCAGGTAATGCCCCGCTTCAGCGAGGGACCTTTGCCGCGGTTGGCCAGCAGGAGGGAGCCTGCCAGCGAGCCGAACGCTGCCGCCGAGGTAAGCAAGCCCAGTGTTGTGGCCTCGGCGTGGAAGACTGTTTTCACGAACACTGGCAGAAGCACGGCAAACTGGAAGCCGAAGAGGCTGGTGAAAGCCGTGAGCACCAGGACATTCCTGATTTCGGGACTTGCCGCCACAACTTTCAGCCCTTCGAGAATGGACGGGCGTTGCCTGTTTTCCCCGGCTTCGGGGGTGGTTCCCTCTGGCAGTCGGTAGAGCGTGATGAGCGCGGCCACGAAGCTGAGCGCGTTGAGCGCAAAGCAGATGGTCTCGCCGAAGCTGGCAAGCAAGACGGCACCGATTGCCGGGCCGACCATGCGTGTCGTGTTGAAGATCACCGAGTTGAGGCTGATGGCGTTGACCATGTCATTGCCGCCAACGAGCTCGGAGACTATCGCTTGCCGGCAAGGTACTTCGAAGGCGGAGATGACGCCCTGGATGGAAGCCAGAGCGAGAATCATCCACACCTGCAAGTTGTGCGTGAAAACCAGGCTGCCGAGAATGACGGCTAGCGTCATCGAGAGCCACTGGGTGATAATCAGCACCTTGCGGCGATTGAAGCGGTCAGCGACCATGCCGCCAAAGAGGCTGAGAGTCAGAATCGGTACGTTGCTACAGAGACCAACCAAACCGAGTATCCAGGCTGATTGCGTCAGGCTGTATGTTATCCATATCAGCGCGACGGTTTGCATCCACGTGCCTGTTAGGGACACGAGCTGCCCAGCGGAATAGGTCAGGTAGTCTCGATGACGCAACGAACGGAACGTTTGGCTGAGCTCCCTGCGAACTGTCGCAGACAACTCCTGTAACCAGTTGAACATTTGCATCATCTCCTGACGCGAATTTTTCTTGCGCTAAGGCAGGCTGGCCGGTAGTCCCCCCTGGGGCGCCCTGTCAGTCTTGTGTCGTTAGATCTCTCTTCTTGCGCCAAGGAGGAAGGTTTGAGCCTTCTCCTTACAACCGAACTCCTCCCTTACCCTCGTGAAGAGGGGGATCTGATCCTGGAATCGAAGAGGGAGAGTTTTTTTACCGGTTAGAAGCGCGAGTCAGAAAGGAAAGAGGTAACAGCCTACAAAAGTACTGAAAGAGATCTAGAAAAAGCAAGCTTGTCAAGATTTAAATAGTCGAAGCTTGCGCCACTCCGGTGGGGAAAACAACATGAGCCGGCAGGGCAGGCATTGCGCTTGTGGCGCAAGAGGCAAAGCAGGAGGAGGAGTCGGCGTGCAGGCCTTTGTGCCGTCTCAGATCGCGCAGTTAAGCTAGCTTTGTTAGCGAATCAGGTCGGTGGGATAGTTCATATCGGTCCAGCAGCACAGCCAGAGGACTCCCAGGACCATGAAGAAACACAGCCAGAACAGTTGGGCAAAGGTCAGGTCTTCCGGGTCGATCATCGTATAATTTGCCTGGCTCCGTGGCGCAGCTGGCTTCCCCTTATTCAAGCACCAGAGAGCACAGGCAGCAAGCGCGCTCGGGAACAAAAGAGAAAGAAAATAGACTATGGCGGAATTTCCACAGGTCCTTGGCATTATTCTTTGCGAGCGAGTGTTGCAAGATGTTCTGCGCAACGATGCCATATCCTGCATCAATATTCACAGTGGCATGACAGTCCAGGGTTTTCCGGCTGTCGTGCCACTCCTTTTTGCTTTTGCGCAGGTATCCGGCTCGCACCATGAATTTTCTTATCAGTTCAAAATGGTCGACAGGCAATCGCAGATCATTGCCATGTCGCCTGTGGCTAAAGTTGAGCCCTTGCCCAATCGCTATATGACGCACAAGATAATCAGCGCTTTTAGCGGACTCATTTTTCAGGAGGAAGGGATGTATAACGTTGTTCTGGCTCTGAACGGGCATGACGCCAGCGTCCTGCCTTTTCAGGTTGTGCAGGTAGCACCGGAGACGGTGGCGTGAGCAGGCACTCTAGTTTGCAGTAGATATTGCGGGCAGCGCAAGAGCCTTGCACTTGTCAGGATAGGCAAACTCTCTAGTGGTGGTGTGATTTTTTGCCAGCCACCGGTTTTCCAGGGGTGTGCGGCGTAAGAGTCTTGGCTGCCGGCTTCTTTTGATCGCTGCCGTCCATGGCAGCGGGGGAAGGTTTGGCGTTAACGTTCAGGACATCGGGAAGATTGGGATAATAACGCTGGAGCTGCAACAGGACCAGATCCTGACTCTTCTTGTTTCCCTGGCTTTGGCAGAGCTTGTACTTAGCCCAGAGCGCTTGCCAGTTGGCTGGGTCGAGCATTATTGCCTGGTCGAGAAGTTTTTCAGCAAGCGGCGCTTTGCCGACTTTCATCATCGTGTTGCCGAGCGCCGCGTAAATGCTGGGCTCCATTGGGGCTTTCATCAGCGCACGCTTGAGCAATTCTTGCGCGAGCATTAAGTCGTTTTGCGAGCGCGGGGCGTTGAAATAAAGCAGCGCCCACTGAGCAAGGATTTGACCTTCTGCTGTCTTGTTGCGGGATTCGACCGCCAGCTTGTTGGCTCGCTCGTATTCGCGGGCGGCAATATCGAGCCAGCGTCCTTCTTTGGCGGTTGAAAATTTGTCGGCATAGCAGCCGGCAATGCGGGCAACTGCCAGTGCTTCACTGGCCTTGTGTCTTTCGACTTGACTTGAGACAAGGAGCCTTTCGTATAGCTTGATGGACTGGTCTGGATCTTTTGAGCCGAGATACTGGCGGTCGACTTGTTCGAGCTGGCTGAGAAACTGGCTGAACTTGTCGCGGTCGCCCGGTGACTCCAGGATAAGCCGTTCGTTGCGATAGTCGATGGTCATCTTGTACTGGCTCCAGGTCGGGTTGCCGAGGATGCCCATGGCACCGGCGGTGAAGAGCCCGGAGCTCGGCGTTGTGGCGGTGGAGGTGGTGTCGGGCGCCATGGCGAATACGGGATTGCTTATGGTGAGTTGACCGAGTTTCAGACTCTTGAGCTTGATGGAGCCAATGTCAATCTTCTGTCCGTCCAGTCCATAAATCTGTCCTACTGGCAGAAGGTTTCCCGAGAAAAGAGGCCTGGCTAGCGAGAGCGGTAGGTTGTTGAAAGCTGCACCGGTATCGACAAGGAAATTCATTTTTACTTTGTCTTCGAGCTGCCCTTTGACTAGCAAAGCTGTGGCGCCAAAAACAGGGGCTGTGGGCACGATGGCGGCACCGGCTGGGACTGTGACATTGCGCGGGTCGGAGAGAACGAGCTTTTTCTCGTCATAGTCGATTGTCACGAGGAAACGGCGCAAAATGTTGGCGCCGATCAACCCGGCTGGACGTTCGCCAATGGCGGCTGTGAAGGAGGAGAGATCTGTGACAAGAGCCGGGACATCATTGATGACAAGGTCGGCAATGGAGAGACTGGAAAGTTTCGTATAACTGAGGGGCACCGCTTTGGAGCCGGCTGTGATGGAAAATGTCGAGAGTGGGTATGGTCCTATCGCTGAGGCCGCGGTTTTGTCTAGGACACTCTGGCTGGCTCCCGTGTCGACGATGAATTTGGCTTCGGCGCCGTTATTGATGCGCACTTTGATCAATATTTCGTTGCCGACGAACTCGAAGGGGATAGTGACAGGTCCTTCCTTGAGTCGGGCAATTTCTGTTTCCGGAGGCATCTGAAAAGATTTGTCTTCGATTACTACGTCCGGGTCGACGGTCTTGAGGAGTGTTTCGGAGCTCTTCTTGGCGCCGCTGAACTGCACGCACTTGAACGGGCACATGGAGCCGGCGATCGGGCGGTAGTCCTGGTACTCGGCGGCTTGCACTGCCGGAAGCCCGAGTTCGTGATCCACCCCCATATATTCGCTGCGCAAAACAAGGTGGGTGACCGGGTCGGCGAAGAAGGAGGTTGCTTTGCCGTCCGGGCTCGTCAGCTTGAATCCGTCGCATTGCTTGCCCTGAATCAGTTGTTTGGGCAGAGGCTCTAGCTTGGATTTCGGGTCGGCAATGTCTGTAAGCTGGGTGAGTCCGTGCTTGATTTCTTCAGAAATTCTCTGCGAGGCGGTATCGGTGCTGGCGCAGATCCAATCTCCGAACTGGGTCCAGCTTTTGTTGCCGTCGAAACCCATCACCATCGGCTGACCGAGCACTGTCATTTCCATGCGCATCTTGTTATCGCGCTCGAGAATGTCGCACTCAAAAGAGTTGGAAGCTCCAGAGATGCCCGATGTGACGGCGACAGTCCCGTGGCTGCGAGTGGCGCGTTCGCGTGTCTCTTTGATTTTGTTGATGCCGCCGTATGCGTTGGCTACCGCACTGGCGATTTCGGCTGCGCTCTTGTCCCTGCTTGCTGCTGCTGCCACCGGTGCTGGTTTGTCACCGACAGAAAGAGCCGGTGAGGGGGCAGCAAAGACCAGTAATGCCACAAGTAGCCAGGGTGCAACACTAGAGGCTTGAACTGGCGAGGTTGCCGGGTGGAAACGTTTTTCTTGCATGAGTCGAATCCGTGGTAAGGCGTCTTGAGGCATTATCCCAAACTTTTGATTCATGTTTGGGGCAAGCAGCTGCAAATGTTCGGCATTGTCAGGATAATCTACCAAACTCGCCTTTTCATTGCCAGGAGGAGCGACGCGATGAAGACTTCGGTGGAAACCAGGGTGCTGGAGACAGTTGAAGATTTGCGACTCTGGCGCGCCAGCCAGCGGGTTTCCGAAGAAGCCGGGGGCAAAGCAGTATTGGGCTTTGTCCCGACCATGGGTGCCTTGCATGAGGGTCATCTCAGTTTGATCCGCATGGCTGCCACGGAATGCTCCCGGGTAGTCGTCTCCATTTTTGTCAATCCTCTGCAGTTCGGTCCCAATGAGGATTTCGACAAGTATCCTCGGTCGTTTGAAGCGGATGTCGAGCGCTGCCGTCAGTCCGGGGCGCATGTGGTTTTTCACCCGACGCCTGCCGAGTTCTATGCCGGCGGGGTCGATGAGACTACGCGCGTAGTGCCGCCGCACGCGCTCGTAAACCGTTTGTGCGGAAAATTTCGGACGGGGCATTTTGAAGGTGTTGCGACAGTCGTCATGAAACTGTTTGCTCTCGTTGAGCCGGACAGGGCTTATTTTGGTGAGAAAGACTACCAGCAGCTGGTCATAATCAAGCGCATGGTCGCGGATCTCAATGTGCCAGTGACTGTAGTGCCAGTGCCTACCGTACGGGAAAAAGATGGTTTGGCCCTCAGTTCGCGCAATGCCTATCTCACTGATGAACAGAGATCGCTTGCGCCACGCTTGCACGAAGCTCTCCTTTGCGTGCGCGATCAGGCGCTCAGCGGCAAAATGAGCCTGGAGCAAGCTCTGGATCAAGGACGTGCCTTAATTGCCGCCACTCCCGACGTTTGCCTGCAATATCTTGAAGTCTGTGATCCAGACACGCTTCAGCCCCTGTCAGCGCCAGAGGTGCCCATGGTGGTGCTGGCGGCGGCTAAACTGGGCAATGTGCGCTTGATTGACAACCTGATTGTCCGGAAAGCTTGAGGGAGCAGGCGCTCCGGCTGCCTACGCTTAGTCTGAAGATGTGGTGTCAGGTTGCCGGACAATCAGGATATGTTCTGTCGCTCTGGGCGGCGCGTCGCCTTAATCTGGCTACCAAGATGTTTCTGCTTTCCGGTTGTCGTAGCAGCCTGCGATTTAACAGTGGCACGGTTTTGCCGGAGCGAGCCGATGGTACAAAACAAGAAGCCGGGCGCTTTCGGGAGGTTGATCATGAGTGAGAGAGACAGACGTGGTGGGCAGTCGGAAGAGTCTTTTGGCGAAAGGCTTCTAAAAGATGTAGTTACTGACAGGCGTCTGCAACACGAAGTGATTAAGGAGATGGAAGGGCAGGGGGGCAGGCAAGACCGCAGCGCGCGCTCTGTGGATAATCGCGAGCAGCCTCGGGAGCCGCGCGCGCAATCTGACGGCAGGGGAGAGCATTTGCCCGAAAGCGTGCTCAAGATTATTGATGGAAAGGTGGCCGGACACAAAGATCTTTCGCCCGAGCTGAAAGAGCGGTTGCATGGTCTGGAGCGGACGCTTGTCGCCGGTGATCTCAATGGGACCGAGAAAGCGTTGCAGGAACTCAACAAAGATGACAGAGCGAAGGTTGTCTTCGCCGCCAATGAGGATTTGAAGAGCTGCCATGCTTCATTGAGGCAAGAATACGGTATGGTGATTTTGCGCAAGGGCGATGGAGCGCAAGGCGAGGAAGTCGTTAAGGTCAGCCTTGATCCTAAGACACGGAGCGAA
>JAHFBI010000152.1 GCA_023250095.1 Candidatus Melainabacteria bacterium | reverse complement strand
GAGGCTGGACAATTACGTCTATACGCGCGAGAGCTTTGCCAAGGCTGCCAGTTTGCTCAAGCCCGATGGATTGATGGTCGTCTCCTTCTGGACACTCAAAGACTGGCTGCGCGATCGGCTTTTCTCCAGCATGAAAGAGGCGCTCGGCTATACGCCCATTTTGATCGTCGGAACAAAGGATGTCGTTCGCTTCGACACTTTTCTTGTCGCAGGCGATTCCGTGCGCAAGGGGCATGTCTCTTTGAGCCAGATCGACTCTGACGCGTTCAGGGCTTTCTTAGATTACAAGCCAGCTTTCCGGAGCGTTCTCACCGATGACTGGCCGTTCATCTATGTCGTGCCGGCACCTGTGGATATTCCCTACCTTCTGGTGATGGCCGAAGTCCTGCTTCTGATCGCTTTTGCTGGCAGGCGTGTTCTTTTTGTTCCGGCCGACGCCAAGTGCTGGCAGATGTTTTTTCTGGGCGGCGCTTTCATGTTGCTGGAGTTGCAATCAATTGCCAGGCTCTCCCTGCTTTACGGCACGAGCTGGCTGACCTCGGCCATGGTTATCAACGGCGTTTTGATCATGATCTGGTTTGCCAATCTGTCTGCGATAAAATTCAGCAAGGCAATTGCGGGCAAAGAGAAATTTCTCTATCTGGGATTACTGGTTGCCCTTGCCATGAGCTATTTTCTGCCGATAAATTTCTTGCTGGAAAAAGGTGATGCTGTTGCCTATTGCGCAATCACCATCGTCACCGTCTTGCCTGTGCTGGCTGCAGGACTCATCTTCTCGACGAGCTTTGAAAAGGTGCTTGATCCGCGCAAGGCTCTGGCATTCAACTTGTTCGGCTCGGTTGTCGGAGCGATGCTCGAATATCTCTCCAACTATTGCGGGATAAGGAATCTCGTCCTTGTCGCGGCGAGTCTCTATCTTCTTTCTTTTCTGTGCTTGCTCTGCGTCCGGAAACAGCTACCGGCAGCTGTTTCCGTTGAGTAAAGGGCATTGCTCTTGCGCTTTGTTGCAACAAACGCAAGTCCGCAAGTTTTGCGCTTGCGCCATTTTGGTGCTTGATGTTCCCGCAAGCTGGCTTCAAACAGGCTCTTTCAGTCTGTTTTGCAGGGCTTGCTTGTCGGTGAAGACCGGGCGGCCCTGGTAGAAAGTCAGTATATTCTTGCCGGTTAAAAGTCGTCCGTGGAAAGGTGAATTGTGGCTGCGGCTTTGCCCGGTGCTGGTACTGTAAGTCCAGCGTAAAGCGGGGTCGACTATGGCGATGTTGGCTGTCGAGTCAATCTGTAAGCTGGGCTGCGGCAGGTCAAGGACGGGTGCGGCTTTCGATGTGAAAAGAGCGATGAACTCGAGCGGGCGAAGATGTCCTGCTCCGACAAGTCTTTCCAGTGTGAGCGCAAGAGCTGTTTCCAGCCCGATCACGCCTACGGATGCCTCCTCAAGAGGACGGCACTTGTCCTGGCGTGTGTGCGGTGCATGGTCGGTCGCGATAGCATCGAGCGTTCCATCTTTAAGTCCGGCTATGAGAGCCTCCTGATCGATCTGCGTGCGCAAAGGCGGCTTCATTTTGTAATTAGCGTCCCAGCCCTGGATTTGATCGACGGTAAGAGTGAGGTGGTGTGGAGTGGCGTCAGCTGTGACAGGCAGTCCGTCTGCTTTGGCGCGCCTGACTAGTTCCACTGATTGGGCACAGGAAAGATGAGTGAAGTGATAGGGAGAATTCGTTGAGCGAACGATTTCAATTTCGCGGGCGATTGCTACGGTTTCCCCGGCAATCGGGATCCCAGAAAGGCCCATGGCGGTTGCTCGGGCGCCTTCATGGATGATACCGCCCTGGCAGAGGTCCCTGTCCTCGGCATGGCTGATGATGACTCGCTCGGACAATCTGGCATATTCCAGCGCTCGACGTAGGACAGCCATGTTGGATATTGGTAGTCCGTCGTCGGAGAAAGCTACGGCTCCCATTTCTGCCAGCTCGACCATGTTAGTCAGCTCGGCGCCTTCCATGCCCTTTGTTACACAAGCAACAGGGAGGACTTCGATGTGGGCTCTGTCGGCAATGCGATTCAACAGCACCGACAGTGTGGCGGCGTTGTCCACCGGCGGCTCGGTATTGGCCATGGCCACCACGGTTGTATAACCGCCGGCGGCAGCGGCCCTGGTGCCAGTCTCTATGTCTTCCTTATCCTTTTGCCCGAGGTCGCGCAGATGACAGTGGAGATCGATGAATCCCGGGCAAATCCACAATCCCCGAGCGTCGATTGCCGTGTCGCCCGGCTTTACCTCGAGGTTGCCCCCGAGAGCGACGATGCGGTCGCCATCGAGGCGAAGATCCATCACGGATTCCTGCTTGGAGGCGGGATCGAGGACAAGACCGCCTTGAAGAACATAGGGAGTTGTCATTGAACACTTTCCTTGCCGGTCAAAAGAAGGTAAAGAACAGCCATTCGCACTGCTACACCATTGGCCACCTGGGCATCAATCAGCGACTTGCTTTCATCGTCTACCAGGGCATCGGTGATTTCGATGCCGCGGTTTACCGGTCCCGGATGCAAGATACGGACACCTGGAGCCGCCAGTTGCAGTCTGGCGTGATCCAGGCGAAACAGTTTTTTGTATTCGCCGACGCTCGGTATCAAGCCCTGTTTCTGTCGCTCCATCTGCAGGCGCAGGACCATGATGAAGTCGCAGCCCTCGATAGCTGGCTCGAGACGGTTGTGAACGGTTACACCAAAACTTTCCAGCCCGGCAGGCACCAGTGTCGGCGGACCGGCGACGTTGAGATCGACCCCATATTTGGTAAGCAGCCACATATTAGAGCGCGCCACGCGACTGTGGAGAATGTCTCCGACAATGGCTACTCTGGCTCCCGACAGGGAGCCGCGAATCTCGGTCATCGTGAAGAAATCGAGCAGAGCCTGAGTGGGATGAGCATGCCAGCCGTCTCCGGCATTGATGATTTGAACCTTGTCGCCAAGCTCGGTTGCCACATGAGCGGCGGCTCCCGAGGCGCTGTGTCTTTGTACAATGGCGTCGACGCGCATTGAGACCAGCTGGCGCGCAGTATCGGTAATGGTTTCGCCTTTAGCGACCGACGAGACCTTGGTATCGAGGTTGAGAACCGAGGCTCCAAGCCTGCGCGCCGCCATTTCAAAGCTGCTGCGTGTCCTGGTCGAGTTCTCATAGAAGATGTTGGCAATCGTCTTTCCGGACAGCACGGCAAGCGGCTCCACTTCACTCTGGTGATTTTTCTTGCACAGAGCCGCTACCTCCATGAGGCAGTCTACTTCTTCTTTCAAGAGGTCTTGCGTGTCGATAAGATGCCGCCTGCGCCTGAAGAGCGGCAGCCCGTCGTGGTCGAATTCGAATAAGTTCCCTATGGTGTTTTGCTCCGTCGTCGATTGCGTGCTTCTGTTTGGCATAGCTGTTTTACGTGGATATGGAGAAGTCTGCTGCATTATATACGCTTGTGATGCTCGGTTTAATTGCGCTTAACCAGTATTCAAGCGGGTTGCCAATATGTGTCGTTTCGTTTACTATTGCCTCAGGCGTTGGCGGGGACTTTACTTTATCCGCCATTTGTAGCGATTGGGGTAGCCATAGCTAATTGTCACCGTGTGGTTGGAGGACTCTGAGCATGTCCAGCGAAAACAAAGGGGAAGTCCGCAGCAATTACGCAAGCAGATTGCTGTCCAAGATGATGAGCGAACGCTCCAAGGATGGTGCCAAGGACAAGACGGTGACGACGGCCGAGGCGGCAAAGTATGCTGTCGAGGTCGATGTCAAACAGCTGACCGCGGCATTGAAAGGCTAGTATCCTCGTATATTCAAGCAATGTGGGCTCTCTGCGGAGAGCCTTTTTTGCGGCTATAGTTATAGATTGGAAAGAGTTTCTCTTCTCGATGCCGGAATATTCAGTCGCGCAGGAGCTTGTTGAATGGAATTTGACGAGCCCGCAGTTGCCCAGTATTGCGCCGAAGAGATTATGGACATCACCCAGGGGCGCCTGGCGGCAGGGCTGATGAGCGAGGCATCGGCGGCCATTTGCAGCGATACGCGAATACTCATGGAAGGAGACTGGTTCCTGGCTTTGCCTGGACGGACATTCGACGGGCACGATTTCCTCGGAGATGCCTTTGCCGCCGGTGCTGTCGGCGCTATCGTCACCGAACGTCCAAGCTATCCCATCGGCAATCAGCAATTTCCTCTGATAGCCGTGGACGATACAAGGGCGGCTTACTATGCCCTGGCACGCAACTGGCGCAGGCGGATCAATCCGCTCACCGTCGCAATCTGCGGCATCACCGGACAGGCTGTGACAGCTTCAATGTGCCAGGAAATTATGGGCAGGAAATTGCGCTGCCACAGCTTAGACGCGCAGGGATCGAACAATTGTTGCCTGCCAGCCGAAGTCCTTGCTATGAAGGATGACACGCAGGCTCTGATTCTACCGCTGGCAGCCGAAAGTCTTGAGCAGATGTCTCAGGAGGCTTCCTGTCTCTTGCCGGATATTGCCATCATAACGAGCGACAGCGGCAGACTCTGTCAGGAATCTTCCGCCAGGCAATGCAGCGATGAGATTTTTTGCCAGCTTTTGTCTGTCCTGAAGAAACCTCGCGGAGTGGCGATTCTGGGTCAATGCTCCGAGCGGATGCTCTGTCTGGCCGAGAGAGTTTGTGCGTGCAAGCTAGTGAGCGCCATCGGCGGCAGCGTGTCTCAAGTGAGCAAGAGCAACGAGACGACTGTGTTTCGAATTGAAGGGAGCAGCACCGTATTTGAGGTCAGAGGACAGGGACCGGCAGCAATGGAGTTGGCCTGGTGCGCAATAATGGCCGGCAGGGAAGCTGGGCTTTCCGATGAAATCATCGCTGCCGGGCTGGGTGCTTTTGTCCGTTAGCCCGAGCTTGAACTTAAGCTCTATTTGGTGGCATCTTGCCCGTGCGGGCCGGCCGGTTGCAGCCTGGGCAGCGACCGGTCGAACATGTGGCGATTACGGGAAACCAGCATGTAGAGCTGTCTTGTCAGCCACATGGTCCCGGGAAGAGTATAGGCTACTGCGGCCAGCCTGCCCGAGGGCAAGTTTTTCAAAATGAACGGAATTGCCTCAGGACCGGACCAGGCATTGCCGCTCTCATCGAGCAACAACAGGCTCCAGGGGCTCGCGTCAAGCATTTGAACCAGCGGACGATGGAGGTGCTCGGTGCTGTCGCGCCCGACGAATTTGAAGATGCCCTTGCTATCCCACTGGCGCACCAGCCAGCCGAGTTTCTGGACGATGGGGCAACAATCGTCGAAAACGATTGTCCAGGCGTTGTTGTCAATATGAGATGCCGCAACGGAACTAAACATGCCGCGCCTCTCTTTCCAAGGTCCGGATTTTAAGGTTAAGCAATTTTAGCAAGAATGATTCTGAATCGCACTGGTTGCTTTTGATAAATTCAGAGAATTTATTAGATTATTCTTCGCTCTTGGCAGGGGCTGCCAGCGGCTCAATCTGCCAGTTCTCAAAAAGGACACTGGCGGCATTGTCATGAGACTCGTTTGCAGGTACTTCTATCCATGTCGGCGGGCTGGCATAAAGAGCCGTCTGTCCGGTCGGCAGGACCAGCGGGCAAGAGAGTGGCTTCACCGAAAGAGGAGAAGCAGGGATCCTCCCGGCTTCGGCACTGTCGCCAGGCGGCAATTCCGGCTTTGCTGACAGGCGAATCCGACTGGATCCTGTTGCTCTAAGGCGAAAGGACTTCCTGCCGGGAAACTCTTCCGTCTTGGGCAAAGGAGCGCGGTCCGATGCTTTTGGCTGACTGAGCGGGTCGATGCCGTCAATTTCCGGGATTTGTGCACAGAAGGGCGCCCAGTAATATTGCCGGTGCCCATGCTGGTTTCGGGACTGGGAACTTTGTGTTGTTGAGGCTGAAAGGGCGTCTTCAGTCAAGGGTGTTTTGTTGCAAGAATCTGCAGCACATGGGACGGCAAAGGTCACCGGAAAAAGTGCGCACAACAAAGTTAGCAATGATTGTCTTGCCGGACTCATGATTTGATATTTCCCTGCGGTGTACATGAGCCACCAGAGTTATTATGACACTGTGGCGGTGGCATTCCCGAATGTGGTGTCCGATTCGTGACATGCCGAAATACATGAAGAACGCTCTGAAAGCCTTTACAGAACGTCATTAAGGATAGGGCTGTGGCTCAGTGCGGCTTCTCGGCAGAGTCGACGTGCTTATCGGAGCCCGGGTGCTTATCGCCCTTACAGCAGTTTCCTACGTGGAACCCCGGCTTTACTTTTGGAGTCTTGCTTCCATCGGCGGACGGCGTCGCTTTTGGCTGGGCATCTTTATCATCTTGCGCTTTGCTGTCGGGATCTCTGCCGCCAGAGGCTTTCCCTGCGTCGGAGGAAGGGGGTGCCTCATCGGATTTCTTCCACAGCCGGGTAGCTTTGTACTTCTTGTACGCGGGTGTGTCTTGTTCGAAGGGATACTGGCTTGAATACTGCATATCTACTTTTTTCTGAATCTCCTCAAGCGGTACTCCGTCTCGATGGAGGCGCAATGCCAGGACTGCCTCTTCCTGGCAGATGTGGCAGTCGACGCCGTGGTAGGAGGTAAAGCAGTCGAGCAAATTCGTGTGACTGTCTGTAATGTCGCAACCACAGTAGCAGAACAGCTTTGCACAGATATCCGGGCAAGCCTTGGCAGAGGCATAGCCTATGGCCGCTTCGCCGAAAAACTGCCCGGGATCGAGAACCTGAGCCTGGTCGCTGCTGCCCTTCTTCTGTCCATCAGGTTTGGTCTCTGCTGCCGGCTTGTCGGGAGGTTTTTTCTTTTCTTGAGGTTGAGCCGGCTTGTCGGGAGGTTTTTTCTTTTCTTGAGGTTGAGCCGGCTTGTCGGGAGGTTTTTTCTTTTCTTGAGGTTGAGCCGGCTTGTCGGGAGGCTTTTTCTTTTCTTGGGGCAAAGCCGGCTTGCCTGAGTCGTTTCTGTCGGAGGGATTTATGGACGAGGTCACGGTTGCCTTGCCCGCCGTGCGTGGCGTTTCGGCCGCTGCAGGGAAACATTGTCCAATTGCCCAGATAGCCACTGCGATAAGGGAAAGGCAAAAAGTCAACTGGAGTCGTCTGGCAAACATGAGTTACCTGCGGAGCCACCGATGGATTTGATCTTAAAACTGTCTGTCGGAATAAGTTGTAACAAAGTGCCCGGGTCGCGTCAAATTCCCACAATGCCCGAGCCTGCTTTGCTGGCAGTGGGCAGTATCTGGTATTATCAGCTATCTTCAGGTGTCTACCTGTCTGGGTTTCGGACTATCAGCGCCTGTCCGGGGGACGCTGCCGATGAGTTTCGATTTCGACGTAATTGTTATAGGGGGCGGGCATGCCGGCATCGAAGCGGCTTATGCCTCATCCAGACTCGGTTGCCGTACTTTGATGCTTGCCGTCAATCTGGACACAATTGGAGCGATGCCCTGCAACCCGGCTGTGGGTGGGCCTGGAAAGTCGCAGCTTGTGAAAGAGATTGACGCTCTCGGCGGACTGATGGGTATTGCCGCCGACTCCACTTATTTGCAGATGCGCATGCTCAATTCCAGCCGGGGTCCGGCCGTGCAGTCGCTGAGAGCGCAGTCGGACAAGGGTGAATACAGCCTCTTTATGAAGCGATTCATGGAGTCGCTTCCCAATGTCGCTCTCAGACAGGGCATGGTCAAATCCTTCTTGACCGATGGGGTCCGGGTATCCGGCGTCGAACTGGCTTTTGGCGAAAGGTTCTCGGCAAAAGCCGTTGTGCTCACAGCCGGCACTTTTCTAGAAGGAACCATCTGGATTGGCCGGGATACACAACCAGCCGGCAGAGCCGGAGAGTTCCCGGCGATAGGCCTTTCTGCCTGTCTCAAGTCGCTGGGTTTCAAGATGGGGAGGCTGAAGACGGGAACTCCGCCGCGTCTGGACGGCAGAACCATTGACTACAGCCAGTTGCCGCAAGTGCAAGGCGATGAGCCGCATGAGTTTTTTTCCTATCTGGACAACCGCCCGAAGCGGGAGCAACTGCCCTGCCACCAAACCAGGACATGTGAGCGGACCCATGAGGCTATTCGCAACAACCTCCAGGAATCTCCCATGTATTCCGGGTTGATCCATGGTGTCGGTCCTCGCTATTGTCCGTCTATCGAAGACAAAGTGGTGCGCTTCGCCGACAAGGAGAGCCATTCCTTGTTCCTGGAGCCGGAGGGGAAATCTACATACGAGGTGTATTTACAAGGTTGCTCGACGAGTCTGCCGGTCTCCGTGCAGAACCTGATCGTGCGTAGCCTGCCTGGACTCGAGGAAGCCGTGATTGTGCGCCCGGCTTACGCTGTGGAGTATGACTATCTGCCGGCAACCCAGTTTACGTCCTCTTTGATGTCCAGGGATATGGAAGGCTTTTTTGCCGGCGGGCAAATTCTAGGCACGAGCGGTTACGAAGAAGCTGCCGCTCAAGGGTTGGTTGCCGGTGTTAACGCGGCGGCATACGCGCTTGGGCTGTCGCCTTTCCATCTGAGCCGCTCTTCAAGTTATATGGGTACGCTTATCGACGATCTGGTGACCAAGGAGCTGGGCGAGCCCTATCGCATGATGACCTCCCGCTCGGAGTACCGTCTGTTGTTGCGCCAGGATAATGCCGATATGCGCCTGACTCCCTTGGGCAGAGAATTCGGGCTTGTCGATGATAAGCGTTGGGCTCGCTTTCAGAGCAAGCAGGCGGAAATCGAAGCTGAAATGGAGCGTCTCAAGCAAACGCGTATCCATCCGTGTCCGGAGTGGGAAGCAGCCCTGTCCGAATGTTCGGAACGTATCAAGAACTCGCTTACTCTGGAGGAGCTTCTGCGGCGTCCGAGAGTTCCTTATGCCCTTGTGGAAAAACTATGTCCTCGCACCGGTGGTGGTGCTTTTCCCTGGGTGCTCGAGCTGGAAACGGATATCAAATATGCAGGCTATATCGAACGGCAGAAAGCTCAGGTAGCGCAGTCGGAGAAATTCGACAATGTGAGGCTGCCAGGCGACATGAATTTTCTCGATCTGGAAAATCTGTCGAAAGAAGCCAGGGAAAAGCTCCAGCGGATTCGCCCGGAAACCCTGGGGCAGGCGGCTCGCATCGGGGGCGTCAGCCCTGCCGATGTGTCGGTGTTGCTCGTGTTGCTTTCGGCAAGGCGCAGGGCCGGCAAGGATAGGGATGAATCCGGTGCAGACGCCGGCGGTACCAACTAATGACAGGAATGCACCGCCAGCGGTGGCTTATTCGGAGGCGGCAGGCTGATTTCAGGCTGACAAATTTCGCGGTAACTTTCTCAAAAATATAAGCTCAAATGACAAGGATCGAGATGTGTTTTGGCAGCGACCGGGTATAGACAAGAAGTATGTGGTTTCAGGGGCGGGAGCTCGAAGTCAAGGATTGGTGTGTCGCAAGTGACGCGCTGCTTCACGGAGGATTTGCATTTATGCCCAGTCAATTCAGCCGGATAAAGGAAGCTATTCGGCAGACGCTGGTTCCCTGGGTCGATATAAAGCAACTGGGATTATTGCTATCCTGGCTCGCCGCCCTGTCGCTAAGTCTCTTGCAACCTTTGTCCTGCCCGGCCGATGAGCCGAAGATAAAGCCCATAATCGGTCCGCACAAAATTGACCTCGGCGATAAACTGGCTGTAATCGAGATGCCGGCCGGCTATGCCTTTATCAAGAAGGAGGATGCTCAAGCTATCCTCAAGGCTGAAGGTAACGAACCACAGGGCGTTCTGGGTATTCTTGTTCCGGCTTCGGACAAGAGCGAGGAGAACAGTTTCTTTGTCGTTTGCCGGTTCGAGGACATTGGACACGTGCGCGACGACGATGCCGGGAAGCTCAATGCCGATGAAATCCTCAATTCATATAAGGACGGCTCCAAAGAGCAGAACGAAGAACGCAAGCAGCTGGGTATACCGCCGATTTTTGTCGGTGGCTGGGCGGAAAAGCCGCACTACGAGAAGGCGAAACATCAGGTCGTGTGGGCTGTGGAAGTCAAAGATCAAGATTCGCCTTCCTCGCCGGTCACGGCTGTCAACTACAATACGCGCATCCTAGGGCGTGAGGGAGTTCTTTCTCTCAATCTGGTCACAGATGCCGACAAGCTTCAGCCAAACAAGAAGGAGGTTGGCAAGCTCCTCAATCTGACCAGTTTCCTTTCCGGAAAGAGTTATGGTGATTTCCAGCCTGGCAAGGACAAAGATGCCGGCTTCGGTCTGGCCGGGCTGATCCTCGGGGGCGGTGCCATGGCTGCCGCTGCCAAGCTGGGAATTTTTGGCGGGCTCTGGAAATTTATGCTGGGCATACTTCTTGTTGCCAAGAAATTTATCATTATAGCTATTGCCGGGGCAGGGGCTCTTTTGGCCAAGTTCTTCGGCAAGAAGAAAGGCGGCAATGTCTGAGCAATATGGTGTACCCTGACCGTTTGATCGCGGCTAGATCGGCTAATCAAGCTCCGGCGCGCGAAGTGACCGGCTCATGACGGAACAACCGGTTGGCAGCAAAAATCTGATTTGTCCCTCGCTCTGGTGCCTCGTTTTGCTCGGAGTTCTGGGCATTTTCGTTTTTGTCGCCAGATTCGATCAGGCTTTTCCGGCAGCGTCAATTGATCTCAAGTTGAGCAGGACTCAAATTGTCGCTCAGGCGCGCAAGTGGGCGTCAACGATCGGTTATCCGGAAAAGGATGCCATCGAATCCACAATATTCAATTACGACGATTATTCCAAAACTTTTCTGGAATATGAGCTGGGGCAGTCGAAAGCCAACGCTCTCATGCGCAATGAAATTCCTATCTGGTACTGGTCGACCCGCTTTTGCAAACCATTCGAGATGGAGGAATTGAACGTCTGGATAAGCCCGGAGGGGCAGTTACGGGCTTTCCGCCGCGAAATGGAGAACGATCGCCCCCTGCCTTCCTTGAGTCATGAAGAAGCAGAGGCATTGTCCCTCAAATTTGTCTGCGATTGTGTCGGTCTTAGCCTGAAGGACACGAAGCTGGTCAAGGATGCCTCCGTTAAACAGCCGCACCGCACGGATCACTATTTCACCTGGGAAGATACGGCTCAAGAGTTCAAAGGGGCCAGGCTGAGGACATATGTTTATGTCGCCGGCAACGCTGTCAGCGAGTATAACAATTATCTTTATGTCCCAGAGAAGTTCACCAGAAAGTTCAACGAGATAAGGTCTTATAACAACCTGCTCAAGAACGTTTCTTCCATCTTTTATTCTTTGCTCTCTTCGGCAATTCTTTTCGCCTTTCTCTGGGCCTTTGCCTCCGGCAGAATCCGCTGGCGCTTTGTCTTGCCGGTCGGTCTTCTGGCAGCCTTGTTCGATGTTCTCAACTGGCTCAACAGTATCCCGAATCTAATTAATGCTTACACGACAACCATGTCTTTCAACGGTTATCTGGTGGACAAAGCTGTGTCAATGCTCTGGAGCGCGGCCTCATCAGTGCTCGGTTGTATTGTCATGGTGGGAGCGCTGGAGGCTGTTT
>JAHFBI010000151.1 GCA_023250095.1 Candidatus Melainabacteria bacterium | reverse complement strand
CTCTCCTTCTCCTGCTCCATCCAGTCTGTAACCGTGGTCCCCTCGTGGACTTCGCCCACGCGGTGGATCAGACCGGAATAAAAGAGTATGCGCTCTGTCGTCGTGGTCTTGCCGGCATCGATATGAGCGGCAATGCCCATGTTACGAATGTCGCTCAAGCCGTTATTCTTAGACACCTTTTCAGCCTTCCTTTCCGTCGGCCTTTCTAATTGTAGGGAGGATTGCATCGTTTTAGTTCCAATGTGAGGGTACCGTGAAGAACTCAGCTGAGTTGTAAAGTCAACTCAAGCTTTCAAACGACTGCCTTTTTTATTTGCCCGCTCAGGAGCCTTAAGCGTCGTTCAAATCCCGGTATTTTTGATCCCCGGGCGGATCTTGCTTATCTGGGGCAAGCCCCGGATTTCTGCAGGCTGCCTGCCTGCTCTATACAGGGTTAGCGGGTCTGCCTGGTCGGACACTTTGCCCAGGTCCCAGAGAACCTGGTGGAAGAACCTTTCCTCTTCCCACAACCAGGGCAACCAGCAAAAACATCCGGTCGCTTCGAGCAAGTGGACTGAGTCTAATTACAACCCGGCATTTTGAACAAGTCGGGAATGTTTGACATCTCTTTATTTTTCCTTTAAGCACTGTTTGGGTTGCTGCCCGCAGCACTGCAAGATGTCGGAGTATCTAAGTTACAGATTACGGCTCACAGATCACAGATCACGCATCACGAGGCGATGAGCTTGCTGGTCCCGCCCAGTAAGGTTCCCTCAGTGCGCCCAATCAATGTCAATAACATTAATAACGATAATGAGCGAAAGCTTTGTTGGCCTCGGCCATCTTGTGTGTTTCGTCGCGCTTGCGCACGGAAGCGCCAGCACCGTTTGCCGCATCCATGAGCTCGGCCGAGAGCCTCTCGGCGAAGCTGCGCCCGCCGCGCTTGCGGCTGTTGGTAATCAGCCAGGCAGTAGCCAGCGCCACGCCGCGCTGCTGCTTCACTTCCACCGGGACTTGATATGTAGAACCACCCACCCGGCGAGCTTTCACTTCGACAAGCGGCGTTACATTCTTGACTGCTTTGTTGAAAATATCCATCGGCTCTTGCTTTGTCCGATCTTTCACCAGCTGCAAAGCGCCGTAAAAAAGGCGCTGAGCCGTGCTCTTCTTTCCTCGCTGCATCATGCGGTGCACGAAACGCTGTACCAGCTGGCTTCCGAACACGGCATCCGGCGGGGGAACTCTTTTGGCGATAATTGCTCTTCTTGGCATTGATTTTGAACCTTATGACTCAGCCTGACCGGGTGTGGGACGCAGCCTATTTCTTCTTGGCAGGAGCAGCTTTCGGGCGCTTGGCTCCATATTTAGAGCGGCTCTGCATCCGGTCTTTCACGCCGGCTGTATCGAGAGCGCCACGAACGATGTGATAGCGCACGCCCGGGAGATCCTTGACCCGTCCACCTCTGACAAGTACTACAGAGTGCTCTTGCAGATTGTGCCCGACTCCAGGGATATAAGCGGTAATTTCTATGCCGTTTGTCAAGCGCACCCTGGCGATTTTCCGAAGGGCGGAGTTCGGCTTCTTCGGTGTGGTGGTCTTCACTTGCGTGCAAACACCCCGACGCTGCGGACAGCTTTTCAGAGCGGGCGACTTCGTTTTTACGGTGGCCGCATGGCGTTCGCGGCGAATCAACTGATTTATGGTAGGCACCAATCAGGCTCCTGATTGAAACAACAACTAACTATATAAAGCGATTCTGAATCATACCCAGATAAGCGCAGAGCTGTCAACTTTCAGCAGCCCGAGCGCTTCAATCGAAAAGAAAACTTTAGGATTGCCCGGAGACAGGCTCTAATCACCACGCCAGGCTTTCCGCTCTGCAGCCAGCGGGAAGTTAATTGCCGGGTTTGTTATGGAAGGGATGGCAACTGTTGCGTCGGCTTTACGTTTCTTGGGACGTCTGGCCCGCTGCCAGTGCTCGCGAGACAGAACGAAGTATTCGCCGGTCTTTTCAAAGCTTCTTGCCCGCAGAGCTTCTTCCACATCCTTCTGGAAATCGTATACCCTGGCCCAGACCGGACCTTTCGGAGATCCCGTAAGCAAGCTGTTGACAGCAAAATTTACGGCATCGGCGCCAAGGTGCCGCCAGCCGGGATGAACGGCGAAATCCAGGCGGTAGCCGAATTCTCTGGTCGCCGTAACGCGCACGGCGCAAGTGAGGACCCGCCGGTCATGATCTTCGGACACCCAGTACCAGACACGTTTACGCATCAAGCGCTCTTTAGACCTCTCAACCGAAGTATACGGAAGCGGTTCTGTGACAGCAAAGTCGTCGGCCGTCTGTGAAAGAACCAGCCTGAGATCTGCCGGCAGAGCGTCCTGATGCAACTGGTAGAGCATGTGCTTGTGGGAAGGAGTAGCAATGAGAAATTCTTCTTCGGCAGGCAGAAACGCGGATTCACGCTTGCCAGCATCGAGCTGGAAATATGTCACTCTTGAAGAGCGACAGAAACCGCAAGAGGCAAAAAGCGAGAGAGCAGCGTCATTTTGCACCGAGACTTCCGCCAGGAAATGGTTGACCCCCTGGCTTCCGAACTGGGCAAAGACATAACGAAGTAATTCCTGGGCAATGCCACGTCCACGATGCTCGGGGTGAACAATCAGATGATCGATCCGCCAGCAACATTTTGCCTTGCCGGTGTTGTGGAGAGATATGAAACCGACTATCGTCGCCTCTTCCCGGGCGACATAAATAGAGGGCGATAGATGGAACTGGCAGGGCAGCCAGTGCTGCCAGAAAGCCAGACAACCGACCATGAGAGCCGAATCCGTAAGGGCCTTCACGTCAAAAACAGGCTCTTGCTGCAGTCTGAGCAAAGAAGAGACCTGCAGATGATCGACAGCCATCAAAGGACCAATTTTTATCATCTAACACCGCTGCGCAAAAATTCACGAAACTCTAGCTTAAGTACCCTTTAATATTGTAACATCGAGAATTCAGCAAAGTCCGGCTGACCATCAGCTCTCCCATCTTCTCAGCCATGGCCAAGACTATTAAGAACCTGAACCAGAACGGGGCCAAAAAAACCGGCGATAAATCCGCGCGGGAATTGCCTGCAATCAAGGTCATTTCGGACAATCGTCGGGCGCGCCATGAATTTGAAATTGTTGAAGTCTTCGAGGCGGGCATCGAGCTGTTCGGGACGGAAGTAAAATCCATGCGCATGGGGCGGGCAAATATACAGGACGCTTTTGCCCGCCCGGAGGGCGGTGAACTCTTTCTCTTGAACTGCCATGTGGCTCCATATGACTTCGGAAACCGTTTCAACCACGATCCGCTGCGCAAGCGACGGCTGCTCATGCATCGCAAGCAGATTCTCAAGATCAATCAGCAAATGAAGGAGAAGGGATTAACTCTTATCCCCTTGCGGCTTTATTTCAAAAGAAACTGGGTTAAAGTTGATCTGGCTCTGGCGCGCGGAAAGCATCTTTACGACAAAAGAGAGGCCATCGCCCGCGCAGACAGCAAACGCCAGCTTGACAGGCTCGTCAGGCAATCGCACCGCAGCAGTTAGAGGATTATTCTTTTGATGACGGCAGCAAATCTTCTGCGGCTTACACTCCTGCTTTTCTCTTTGCTGGCGGCCATTTTGCCGGCAAGTGCCCAGTCACCTCTGGCTGTGGTGAAAAGCGATAAAAATGCCCAGACTTACTCCGAACAGCACCTGGGCACGTTCGACGACGACTGGCTGTCCTTCAAGCGCACCCTGGAAAACGCCAATGTGCGCTACGACCTGCTGGGCGACGCCGATTTGAAAGCCGGTAGCGCCAAACTGTCAGCCTATAAAATGATCATGCTGCCCTTCTTTCTCGACATAAGCGACGAAGGCGCAACCGCCCTGAGCGAATATGTCAGCAAGGGTGGCAAGCTGCTAATCACTGACGGCGGTGGCGTACCTTCCGCTAGCGCACAGTCCGTCAACCGTCTCTCCGGCGTCATCGTCTCCGGTCACACGACCATGCAGGAAGGTCAACAGCTCGTCTGGTCAAGGACACCCTTGCCTCTCAATCAGGACTTCGCCGTCGGCACGCTCACCGCCACAATCGAACTGCTAGATCCCTCAGCTGGTGTCGGCAAATGGGTCGACTCCCAGGGCAAAGAAATCGGCTGGGCTATCGGCAGACTGAATAGCAACACTTATCTTGGATGGGCTCCGGGGCTCCAGGGCGAGATCACAACCAATGCCCAGATCCTTTCCCTGTCCATGGAAGACAGTTGCCCGGGCATCACTCAACAGGCAGCAGTGCAGATAAGTTTTGCCGACTTTCAAAATATCCAGCAGGAGCTGGACTATCTCAGCCGTCGCACGGAAGAAGCCATCAAGACCGCCAAGCAAGCCGACCTGTCGGTACCTTTCAAAACGATTCAGGCCCATTACGAGTCGGCCCTGGCTCATGTGAAAAGCTTCCAGGACGCTTATGGCGCCAGGCGTTTCTATCAGGCCGACGAGGAGTTGCAAGCCGCACGCCAGGACTTTGCTCTGGCTTTTGCCCAGTCCATGCCTGTTCGCCCGGTGGAAGCAAGATCAGTCTGGCTGGACCGGGGCACGATAATCACCACCAGGAATGAGCAGGGCATGTCGGCTCTTTTCGACAGGTTGAAATCAACCGGCATAAATGTCGTTTATTTCGAGACGAACAATGCTGGCTTCTGCATGTATCCGACAAAAATTTCAAGGATGAACCCGGAGCTCAACGGCTTCGACCCGCTGGCTGCCGCCATCAAAGAAGCCAGGCGGCGCGGCATGGAGTTGCACGCCTGGATCTGGACCTTCGCAGTCGGCAATATTCGCCACAATCCCATAGTTGGACGCGAGGCAGATTATCCAGGACCTGTGCTTACTGCCAATGATTTCAGCTGGGCTCTGGCCGGACGCTCGGGGGCTCTTCTGCCTCACAACCAGCCGGAGTTCTGGATAGATCCCTCCAGCCTTGCCGGCCGCCAGTTCATCAAAGAATTGTGCCGCGAGATCGTCGCCAACTACGCAGTAGACGGCTTCCAATTTGACTACATCCGCTACCCGTTCAACGGCAAAGGCACAGAGATGGGCTTTGACTGGGAGGGACGCTTGCGCTTCGAACGTGAGACAGGTCTCAACCTGGACAAGCTTGACGAAGAAACAAGACAGGTCTGGCAATCCTGGAAAGTAGCTCAGGTAAACAGCTTCGTGCAAGACACAGCCACCATGCTCAGAAAGATTCGCCCGGGCTTGCGCATATCTGCAGCCGTTTATGCCACGCCGCAGCGGCTCAGGCTGGGAAATATCCAGCAAGAATGGGAGACCTGGGTGCAGAACGGCTGGGTCGATGCGCTCAATCCCATGACTTATGTCTCCACGGCCAAAGAGCTCTCCATCGCCGCCGGAGCCGTTCGTGAAGCGACTTCCGACCGGGCGCTGGTCTTCCCTGGTCTTTCCATCCGGCAGCTCGACACTGCCGGTTTGATCGAACAACTCGACACTGCCCGAGCGATAGGGACACTGGGCACAACGATGTTCGCTGTGGCCCAGCTCGACGACAAAAAGGTCAATGTGCTCAGGCTCGGTCCTTATCGTCGCACGCCGCTTGTGACGCCGCAGTCTGATCCACTCAAGGCCAGTCGCATTCTCGTCGACGATTTTGCCGCCCTGGTTAACAGGTATCTGCAAGATCCACAGAAACATATTCTTTCCGATCAGGCAAGCACCAATGAGGTGCTCTCCCAGATAGAATCCTTGCAACAGCAGATGCACGGGTTGCGCTCGAACTGCTCAGCTCAGGAAATCAGCGAAGTCAACAAACAGGTGGTGACTTTGCAAAACACCATCAAAGAATGGCTCCGGATAGAGGCTTTCGTCCAGCGCGGCTTCCGGGCGCAATACATCACAAGTTACCTGAGCCAGGTGCAGGCCATACTCTCCTACGCTTTCCACCGCGCCAGAACGCAAACGCAGTCCATTGCCGTCTCAGGCAACTGAGCGGACAATCCTCTTGATCAAGCTAGCGACACCAGGCTCTTAGATGTCCGGGTTGCCCGAGCGCACCAGATGCGCCAACAGCCAATTTCTGCCTGGTTGAGCTTACCTGCAGGAAGGATCGAAGGCACAAGGCACAAAGCACAAGGCACAAAGCACAAGGCGCTAGAAACAGAAACACAAAAACACTATCGCCACCACTTGCGGTGCTTCTCCCGGCATGACAAATGAAAGAAAACCTGGATGAGATGCCGCCTTTGACAAGCATGTTATCTGCCAGAGAAGAAGAAGAAAAACAACCAAAAAGAAAATGAAAAGGAAGGCGGTAGATGAAGTTGGAAGCGAAACACCCCCGTATCGTTGGCTGCCCCTTTGAGCCGCCGTCTAAGTCGACCACTCTTTGCGCCGACCAGCCTTTTTTCCGCCAGGAATCCTGGCGTACACAGCAGGGGATAGTCAGCCCATACAGCTTAAGGCCTTCCTCTTGACATGCCCATGGGAGCACCCCCACTGAAAGCCTGCTCCCTTAAGAACATCTAAAAGAGAAAAAAAGAGAAAAAGCCCCGGACAAGCCGGGGCCTGATACTCAATGCACTCTTAAAAGGAGGAACTCGTCTTAAGTCTCTCGAACTAGCTGTTGAAGGACCAGTCGTTAGTTACCACCGGTTGGGGAGGCGTTACGACGGTTTCAACTTGTTCGAAAGGCTGCGGAGCTGCTGTGACCGGCTGAGTGGATTGAGCAGCGGCTGCAGCCTTGAGAGTCTCTTCGATGAGACCGGATTTCTCGCGGAGCAGGTACTCAATATAGTCGCCGCGACTCATGCGAGAAGCTGCGACTTGCTCATCCAGCAAGCGGTGTGCAAGCGGGGTAACGCACACGGCGGTGGTTGTTCCCCTGTTCTTTCCGAAGAAGAAAGACTTGGCTCCACCCTTCGGACCAGTCTGCTTGGCAGCAGCCGGCAACCGGAGCGGGGGCATGCCTGCACGCTCACGAATGAGCATCTCAACATAGTCACCATTAGATACCCCAGCGGCAGCCGCCTGTTCCTTCAACAATTGCCGGCCGAGAGCCGTCAGGTTGAACGAAACCGAGCCAGACTCCTTGCCCGGAAAACGGGACCGACGTGGCGAGGTCGTCTTAGTAGTGATTGCGTTTGTTGTGACCGTTGTGTTCATCTAGTTTTCGGCGGTAGTTCCGGTGAACTGATTGTCCTCGTTAACTTACCTGCCTTTCCTCCCTTTCTTTTATAGAACGTGTACCGACTTCAATTTTCAAGCGGTGACTGACTCTTTCTCAACGGTAAATGCAGATGTGATCTGCCATTTTCATGTCAACAGCCCAACGTGCTGTTGTTCATGATTTCAGGCTGACCGGAATGTCCAAGTTGTGTTTTTTTCCACGCCTCAGCCATAGTTGATGGATTTTGTTTTCCTTCAACTCATCTCCTCGTATAAACCCCACTGAAAGCGATGATTTCGAGGAGCCGCCCTGACAACCCTTTTCAAGCTCTTGATTATAAAGCAGTTTCCACGTATTTAGCAGTAGTCATGTATTACACTCTTATTATTTATTGAGGTTTTCAAGCGCTCGCCTGTAATACTTCCTTACATCAGAAGCGCTGAATCGCCCAGAGGTTAAAGCTCCAGGCGATCACTATCCCGATTGCCGCTCCAACAAAAACTTCAATTGGCGTATGCCCTAGGAATTCTTTAATACGCTCGGAAGAGATGTGCGGGTGCTCAGAAAACAGCTCTTCCACCATGTGGTTCAAAACTTTTGCTTGCAGTCCAACAGTACGTCTGACACCAGCTGCGTCGTACATGACGATGCAAGCCAGACACAGAGCGATGGCAAAAGAGACCGAGTCGAAACCTTCGATAAGCCCGACCGAAGTTGCCATGCCCATCGTCGTGCAGCTGTGACTGGAAGGCATACCGCCAGTCCTTGCCATCATGCGCAAGTCAAGATGTCCGGTCCTGATCAGCTTATAGACAATCTTCAAGAACTGCGCCACGAAGCTGCAAATGAAGCTCACGACAATCACCTGCCAGCCGCGATGATCCGGCGGAGTGTCCGCCAGAGACATGGCAGTTGTATCGGCAAGGACAAGGAGACTGGTGAAATCCATAAGGCTGAGTGGCACCTCTGGTGCATTTCTATTCTGGGCAACGGTTGCTAGTCTTCCATAAAAATATATATGGAAGCCAAGCTTTCATGAGCATCAGTTCATACGATGGATGGCATATTCAAGCAAGCAAACAAGCGGTGAAAGCGACGTTTCAGCCAGTCCGGTCTTACTCAAAAGAGATTTTCCTTCATTCTCCAGTTTGACCAGAGTCTCTTTCGATTTCTCCATGCCATATAAAGAAACCCAGGTAAGCTTGCCTGCCGCCTGGTCTTTGCCCGGCGTCTTGCCAAGGGCTTTGATATCGCCCGTGACATCTAGCATGTCATCGGCAATTTGAAATGCCAGGCCGAGAATTTCGCCAAAGCGCGTGAGCAACCCGAGTATCCTGTCATCAGCACCCATCAGAGAGGCTCCTGACCAGACTGAAAAGCGCAGCAAAGCACCGGTCTTTGCCTGGTGAATTTTCTCCAGCAAACAGGACGAGGCAGCTGCCGGAGACGATGCCGGCCCAGGACTTGCCTGAGAGATTGCTCCTGTTGCCAGGAGATCGTCCACCTGTCCTCCCACAAGTCCCTTTGCTCCAGCAACTGCGGCAAGCTCGGCCACGACTTTCAGCAAAAGGGGAGGTTTGATCCAGTCCGGGCTGCGCCTGGCGAGAGTCTCAAGGGACAGAACCAGAAGCGCATCGCCGGCCAGAAGAGCCGTGGCTTCGCCGAAGACTTTATGATTTGTCAGCCTGCCACGCCGGTAATCATCGTCATCCATACAAGGTAAATCGTCGTGGATCAAAGACATGGCATGCACCATCTCTATGGCACAGGCGCACGGCAGTGCAGTCTGAAGAGGATCGCAGTCAAAGGCGCCGACGGCTTCGGCCGCCGACAGACAAAGAAGAGCCCGCAAGCGCTTGCCTCCGCCCAGAGCCGAATAGCGCATAGCTTGAAAGAGCAATTCCTGATCATCAGGGAAAAGATATTGAGCCAAACGTTCCTCGACTGCGGCACGTCGGCTTGCCACATATTGTTGAAAGTCAAAAGCTGTGCCGGCAGTCATGTGTCATCAGCCCGAGCGGTTGCGCCATCCACCTTTCGTGTGTGGCAGGAAGAATCTAACATTATCAAGGAAGACGCCCGCTAAGACAAACTGGGAGAATTTACTAACTTTTCTTGCGTTTCCAGAGCGAGAAGAGGTTCTGCCCGGCAGCAAGGGCAGTAAAAGACCACTTTAGAAGGCTGCGCTCCTTGCTCAGAAGCAGCATGGCCACAGGCGAGAGAGTTTTGAGCAGAGTTTTAGCAAATTCCGGATCCTGCCGAGGTTCTCCCTTGCGGAGCCTCTCGGCGAACTCGGACAGCTGAGCGCGCAGGACGGTGCCCTGGAACATGCTCATATCGCGCAACTGATTGCAAACATCCTCAGTCTGGGAAAGAGTTAGATGCCAGGCTCTGGCGTTGGCAGCCACATAAAGAGCCATAAAAGAGAAAGTGATCATGATGAAAACAAGGATGCCCTTTGCTATCAAGAGCCACTGAACCTGTCCCAGCAGAGCCTGTATTTCCATGGGTGACCCTATTTGCTTTGATAGCGGCGGGCTATGAGCATACGTTGTATCTGATTAGTGCCTTCGTAAATCTGTCCGGCTTTGGCGTCACGGAAGATCCTTTCGACAAGCAAGTTGCTTGCCAGCCCCCGGCTGCCGAGAATGGAAACAGCCTCGGTCGAAAGGCGCATGGCCGCATCAGTAGCCTGGATCTTGGCCATAGCCGCGAGCGTCACGTCGGATTCCCCTCTGTCAATAGCCGAGGCTGCCTGATAAGTAAGAACACGGGCTGACTCGACAAGCATGGACAGATCACCGACCAGATAAGCAAGTGCTCCGGACGGGCAACCATTAGCTTCAGCCTCCCTCAGATGCACGACTATGGCATCCAGGGCACCCTGCGCCCAGCCAGTCGCCTGAGCGGCAATCGTGACACGTCCTTTGGCCAGGCTGGACAGGGCTACTTTACGTCCCATCCCCGCCTGCGCCAGCAGGTTTTCTGCGGGAACGCGACAATCATTGAAGACAAGCTCGCAGGTGGCGTAACCACGCATGCCCAGCATGTCGAATTTCTGACCGATTTCAAAACCAGGGAATTCTCTTTCAACGACAAAAGCCGTGATCGTCTTTTCGGAGGAGCCTCTGGGGAGGTCTTGGGCAGAAGCGCCGGCGGCAGAAAGTTTGGCCATGACGATGTAATAGTCGGCTGCGCCACCGCTGGTGATGAAAGTATTCGTACCGTTGAGAAGAAAGTGGCTGCCAGCAGAAACTGCGGAGGTGGAGATGGCTGCCGTATCCGAGCCGGCGTTCGGTTCGGTCAGACCGAAAGCCGCCAGGTACTCTCCGCTGGCCGAGCGCGGCAGGTATTTCTGCTTCTGCTCTTCGCTGCCGAAGCGAAAGACAGGTTCCTGGCAAAGGACATGAACCCCCAGCGAACTCATGATTGGCACGCAACGCCGTCCGAACTCCTCGTTGACCAGGCAGAAGCTCAGATAATCACCGCCTGAGCCTCCGTATGTGCTGGGAAATGGCAGCGCACCGAAGCCCTCTTTGCATGCCCGCTCGAAAAGATCCCGCCTGAATTTGTTTTCGGCGTCGGCGGCAATAATCTCGGCAATCGGTATGGCGTCAGCAAAACTCCGGGCTTTTTCCAGCCAGAGTCTTTGTAACTGCGATACAAAACAGGAGCTATCCTTAAGAACTTCTGGCAAAATGTCTGTCCTGAGCATTTAAAAACCCTTACGCCGCATGGCTGATTCCTTAATATAGCAGGGTGCCAAGCGCACGTTCATGGAGGTGAGAACGTCTTAGTGTCCAGTGCCAAGAAGCCTGATTCACGCCAGAAAGAGGCTATGTTGCCTGCAAAACCTGGCGCGAGAATGAAACCAATCGTCAAGGCGCGCGCTCTTCACAAGGGAGACACGGTCGGAATAATAGCACCGTCGAGCACTTTGTTTGAAAGCGGCGACATTCAGTTTACTTTTCAATGGCTGCAAAAACTCGGTCTGAAATATAAGCTTGGCAAGCACTTGTTCGAATCGTACTCCGACATGGCAGGCAGCGATGAGCAGCGTCTGGAAGATTTCCATCTCATGTGGGCAGATAAAGACGTTGCCGCCATAATTCCCATCCGGGGCGGCAACGGGGCTGCACGCCTTCTCCCCTTACTCGATTTCGAGCTTATTGCCGCCCATCCGAAGCTCTTGATAGGCTTCAGCGATATTACCGCCTTGCATTTGGCCATACACCAGAAGACGGGTCTGGTGACGCTCTACGGGCCCACAGCCCGCTCCTTCTACCGCAGCAATTATACGTACCACTATTTTGTGAAAGCAGCTTTTTCCAACAAACCACTGGCGTTGATAGTCGATCCTCTGGTAAGCGAAATCTGGA
>JAHFBI010000150.1 GCA_023250095.1 Candidatus Melainabacteria bacterium | reverse complement strand
AGGTGCTGGTGCACGGGCGCTATCGCGCACCGGCTTGCCTGTGTATCCCTCTTGCCTCAGCGTGTTTGATATTTTCTCTGCCCTGGGCCTATCGCCTGTTGAAATTGCCGCTGGAATCAGCTTATGTGGCGGCTTCGCTTCAGCCGATGACGCTTGACTTTCGTGCCTGGACGCGCGATTTGATTATCTTTGGCATCATGGCCCTCTCAGTGGCCCTCTTGCGGCAGGGAGCCTGGGTCGGCTCTCTTGCCAGGCGGATCAGCGCGTCTTCTCTTCTTGCCATTATTTTGCTTGTTCTGGGTTTTGTGAGCGAGGCCTCGGTCGCCAAAAACTCAATGCCCGCTCAGCCGCGCTTCGAGTATAGGGCCATTGCGCCCCTGCCTTTTCTCAAGGATGGGGGTGAGCGTATTGTGACGATGGGGCGCCACGCTCTATGTCCCAACGCCAACTTTCTTTACGGCATCGCTAATCTTGTGACTCCCAACGTCCAGTATCCAGGCCGTTTCCTCGGCTTCGTACGTGCTGCCGGGATAACCGTAGAGGGCGTAAATCAGTTCTTCGACGGAAAGTTGTCGCCGCTGGTAGATCTGGCGTCTGTCAAGTATGTCGTCAGCCCGCAGCCGGTTCTTTCTACCGCGGACCGGCTGCCGGCTGCCGCATCGGTCAGGGCCAAGTCAAAGCCGGCGGCAGTGGCTGCCAGCGGGGTGGGGTTGATCACGAGAGGCTTGTCTTTTGATCGCCAAAATTGGCAGGTTGTGGGCCAGCTTGAATGGTCAGTCGATCCTGGTTGTTTTAAACGTTTCAGCTATGCGCCTGTCGTTCAGGACGCGCAGGGACACACGCTCTGGTTCGGGGACCGGCTGCCTTTGGGCGAGCTGGTTGGGCGCGATAAATCCGGGCAGGGTATTTGCCAGGGCGAACTGGCGGCTCTGGTGCCCCCAGGGTTTGACGGCGGTCGGCAGATAAAAGTCGGCGTGCAACTCTTCGATTCAGGGAGTCCTTTTGCAGTACCTGGATCCGTTGTGCCTGTCGGCGAGTTTGAAGTGCAAGCAACGCCTCCTGCCACTGGCCATGGCGCCGGGGAACCGCCGCCTGCATCGGGAGGCTGCCTGCCCGGCAGGAGATTCCGCTTCCTGAGCGAGACGCCTGTCAATCATGTCAGGGTGTATGAGAACACGCGCGCCTTGCCTCGGGCATATGTTGTCCATCAGGTGCTGGCTGCTGGCTCGGCCGCGGAGGCTTTGCGCTCCATTCAGTCTCCTGCCTTCGAGCCGCGCGCCGCCGTGGTGCTGGAGGGACTGGAAGCATCGCAAATATCGCAAGGACTGAAAGAAGCGCCTCCGACTGCGATGGTATCTTCCCCCGTTGGCTTAGAAGATAAAGTCTTGCTTGAGCGCCCGAGCCCGAACGAAGTGCGTGTGAAAGTGAATTCGGCGACGCCTTGCTATCTCGTTCTGACGGACGTCTATTATCCTGGCTGGCAGGCTTCCCTTGACGGCAAGCCGGGCAGAATATACCGGGCCAATTACCTCTTCCGGGCAGTCTCGGTGCCTTCGGGAGCGCACAGCGTGTGCTTTTCATATGAGCCGCTTTCATTTACCCTCGGGCTCTTGCTGTTTGCAGGCTGCCTTATCGCCACCGTTATCTTTCCAGTTTCGCTCCGCCTGGCAAACTATTTCTTCCCGCGTGCTCAGAGGAGTTAGCCGGCAGCGGAAGCCGGCGAGCCTGACAATTGAACTCGGGGCAATTGCGCTCAGATTCGGCTGCCAGAGACGTGTGTTCTCTTAGTGTTATGTGGACCCAAGTTACTGCCGTGACCGATTGGCGTGCCTACTGAGCCGCCGGCTTGCGTTTCAGTGGTATTACCCTGGCAGAGATCTTTCTGTACACACCGCTGGCGTTGACGTTATGCCCGAAGCCACAGTCGAAGTCGTCTCCGTCCTGCGCAATCGTGCACTGTTTGTTTGAGAAGGTGAAGGTTAGCTTTCCTGGTCCATCAGGAGATTTCCAAACTGCGATGTGGCTTTGAAGAGGGATATTTCCTTCTGCATCGCCCATGTTGGTGGAAGGAGCGCCCGTTGAGTCATTGTAAGGGTAGTATGCGTTGAGGAAGAACCAGATATGTCCGTTTTTCAGCTGGCTGACTCTGAGCCGATTTGCTAAGTCGCCGGAGCCAAGTACGTAAGTACCGGTGACGTTAGTTGGAACAGTATGTTTGAAGGCTGCCGTCTGCTTGCGAGCGATTGGGCGCGCCGCATCGGCTGTCAGGCACATGCCTGACACCGTACTTACTGCCGTTGCACAAACGGCGGCAATCAACACATTGAGTTTTAGGTTTCGCATAGCAGTAAGAGCAGATCTGGGCTATTATCTCAAAAGCTTGTATGGCTCGGATCCCGGGTGCATGTGCATGATAATGGCCGCGTCTTTGAGCACAATGGCAGTTGTCTTGCGATGTTGTGGATTACTCGAATGGGATATCAGATGCAGTGGCGGGACATTAAGCAGAGCAGAGCTGATGGAGAATTCGGAGACAAAGCAAGTAAGGGAAGTTTTTCCTGTCTTGAGCGGATGGGGGTTGCGATAAGAAATTCCGCGTCCAGGACAGACATCCTCGAAGGTGCCGGCGCGATTGCTTAGAGTTACCATCTGTCCGGGTGCAACTGGAATGAGTGTGTCGTCGGAAATAACAACTACAGATCCCTCATGCGTATCGTGCAAGTTATAAACCGCCATGCATGTGCCAGTTTCAAGCAGCAGAGCCAGGGCATCTTTGGCAATGTGTATGCGTGCATGGTTTGTGGAGACAGTCATGTCTTTGGAAGGATTATAGAGTGCCGCGCCCTTGCGCAAGGAGATGGTTGCCGGGGAACTTGGAACTGTATAGGCAATTGGCGACATTCCAGCTCCGCAAGATGGGCAAGCAAGACCGGCAGCACTGCTTCCCCAGCCTGTGCCAGCCAAGCCAGCGCTGTCCTGTCCGATCAAACCAGCGCCGTCCTGTCCGATCAAACCAGCGCCGTCCTGTCCGATCAAAGTAGAGCCGCTATTTCCGATCAAACCAGCGCTGTCCTGTCCGATCAAGCCAGCGCTGTCCTGTCCGATCAAACCAGCGCTGTCCTGTCCGATCAAACTAGCGCCGCCCTGTCCGCTGAAAAGTGGCCCGGTTGGGTTCCCATAGAAAGCGTTTCCGGAGGTGTCTGCAAGTAAGGGAGGCTGCAGCTGCGCGTCTGCGTCGATAAACGAAACGAGCGGACCAGTGAATGCTGTGTCTGTCGCAAGAGCCGTTCCCTGTGGAGCCCCTGATGAGTCCCCTTGCGGAATCACCACATTGAGCCTGTGAATACCGTCTTGTTCTCCGACTAGGACAGAGGCTGTCAGCACAGGTCCGCCGCCGCTACAGCAAGCATGGTCTGAAGTGACGACACCGCCGATGGCCGACACTGCATATCCTGGTCTGATCACAAGCGGTCCGCAAGTACTCAAATTAATGGTTCCGCCAGGTCCATCGGCATTGATATCGCCTTTTGTTCCGTTGGTTGAATTACCGCCGACAAAAAAACTTGTCCTGCCGTCAGTGGCTGTCACGCTTATTGAGCCACCTTGCGTGAGGCCGTAGGCGTTGAGACTGTAGGTACCGGACGTTCCGGAAACGAACAAGTCATTACCAGATATGCTCGAGAGGACAATATTTCCGCCGGCACCTGTGGGTGAACTTACATCGATTGACTGAACGTCCAGTTTCCCTGCGGTAAGCACAACTGCTCCGCCGGCAAAATTGCTGTAGGCGTTTATCGACCCAATCGTCATTGCATAACCGTTGGACGTAGCGAGTACGATGCCACCCGAGCCAGTGTTGCCGTTTGCAAGGAGATTTTGTGTTTGCATCGGGCCCCAGGAGGATAGGATGATCGAGCCGGACTGCTCACCGCTTGCCCAGATGCTGTTTGTCGTCAAGCTGCCGCCTCTGGCATTGAGAATTACTGCGCCGCCGTGTCCAAGCGGTGCGCCGGAAGACGAGGTGTTGATGAGCCCGGTTGCCAATAAAGAAGTGCCAGCGTTGATTTGTACATCGCCCCCTGAGCCACCGGTGGCAGCGCTTGATATTGTGTTGGCCGTGACCGAGCCGCCAGGTGCATCTATGGAGACACTGCCGCCATCTCCGTTTGAATTGAAGGTAAGAAAGTTTCCCAGCGATACGTCGCCGACCGGAACCAGCGCCAAATTCGCGCCGAATGTGCCGCTGTTGTACGGTCCGCCGGTGGCTATGGCACCGTTGACAATGACTACATTGGTATTGCCTGTACCGCTGGGAACAATAACTGGATGGCGGTTGGAAATCGACACGTTGCCTGCGTTGGCGCCAGTTACCCCACTGGGGCAGGTTAGAATCGTGTAACCCGTCCCAGCTTTGATAGCCTGGCTGCTGCCGCCGGCGATTATCGTGAAATCTCCGCTCTTGTTGCCGACATTTCTCCCCGTAGTGCTAGCGGATCCTGCATTTGGCAGCCACACGCTCCCTGGCGCCACCATCAGAATATCGCCACCACTACCGGTAGCCGAGCTGGTGTTCAAGGTGGTCATTTGAGTGAGAAATATGTCGCCAGAAGATGGTTTTAAGCTGGAGATCGTCAAGATGTCGTTAGCTGGCGCCGATGGTGGGACCTGACCGCCGCAGGCGCCGCCGCATGTAAAATTGGCCCCGGCAACCAGGGTCAGTGCGCCTCCGCCAGTAGTTATGGAGACAGGGCTGAAACTGGTGGTCAGAATGCTTCCGCCAGCTACCACTGCCAGGGGAGCGCCCAGAGTATTGATCGTACCCAGAAGCGTAACATCGCCGCCCAGGTTGTAGAAATCAGGATCGCCCGTGAGGCTGAGATTGCCAAGGGTTAAGTTGCCGGAGCTGACTGATGTATGTGCATTGCACGCGGTCAGGTTCAGCACACCTGTCAGCGAATCAAGAGCAATATTGGCGTCGCCACCGGTTGCGAAAATGTTGAGCTGTTTAGTGTCAAGGACTCCGCCCAGTATGTCCGTGTTGACTTTGGAGACGAAGCTTGAGTCACGAACATTAATTACGCCATTTGGCGCGCTAAAGCGGCCACCACTATTTTGCACGAGCAAATTGGCGATGCCGGCAGTCGACATGTTTATGTTGCTGTTGAGCGAGGCAATCAACCCGGTGTTGCTTATTTGTGAGCAAATTAAATTGACTGCATTCGTTGCTTGAAGAACTGCCAGACTCGCGCCGGCTGCTGTAGTGTTTTGTATGCTTGAGCCTGCAGTCAGGGCAAGATTGTTGGCGCTTGTGATAATTCCTGAATTGATCAGGTTCTGGGCGGCGGTAAGCCCCAGGCTCAAATTTGAAATCGAGCTGGTGAGCTGTGCTTGCAGTGCCGAAGGTAAAATAGAGCTGATAATGCCGGTTTGCTGGTTGACGATATTTTGAGCGGCGATGTTGGCGACATTGACGGATGAATTCGTCGAGTAAGCAAAGATGTTGCCACCATTCACCAGGTTGCCGGCAAGGTTCAGCGCTGAAGTCGTGCCGAAGTCGCGCAGCGCCGTCACACCAGCAGGAAGAACCATCCCGCTGACATACTGGCAAAAGCGCGGACCCATTACGAAGCTGCCACCAGTGGCGTTGCCGGTGGAACTCAGTACGATTGACTGTGTGCTGGATGAGACGACTTGATAGACAGCCAGGCGCTCCGCAGGAGTCAACAGCGACGCATTGGTTATCGCCCGCAGGCTACCACCTTCTGTGATGTTTACCGGCCCATTTTGAGTCAGCGACCCTGGCGACAGATTGTGGTCGGTCGATGTCAAATCCAGGTTGATGGGAGCTGGAGCCGGACCCTGGGTGCCGCCGGCCATTCCTGGAGGGGCAGTGGTGCTGAATAATAAGGAGCAGAGAGCAAAAGAACTGAATGCGCCAAGAAGACTTTGCTTCTGCATTGATTGAGATTCCTTCGGTTGCCAGTGTCGATACTTAACAAAATGATATCAGAAAAGCCTATTTGTAGTCTGTTAGTTGCATTGCTAACTTTCTGTCATTTGCGTAAGAAGTTGACAGCCCAAAGTCAAGTCTTGCCTTCCAGCCTTTGGGTCTAATCTTTGCCCTGTTAGTAGTAGACAACTCTTTTGTCTGAGAGCTCCGGGAGGTCCGTAGCCACCACATGCACAGTCAGGTCCGTGAGCTGGGCGTCGCTGGCATCTTTCGAGCAGCCGTACCAGGCTCCTTGCCACGGGCAGGGAAAGAGTGTGACCGTCACTTTAGTGAGTGCTCCGCCGATAATCCGCGATGGCACGAGGTCTGAGATGGAGAAGGATGTCCAGCCACCTGTTCCCCTGATGAAATTGGGCGAGCGTCCCAGCACAAGGGCTTCCCCATTGGCACCGTATATGGTGATCGGCAAGCCCACGGCACCGTCGCCTTTCAGTATGCGCAACTTTCCTTTGACGGTTATGGAGAAGTGCGAAGAGTCCTTCAGAGGCGGGGCCGCGCAGGAAGCAATTGTGCTGCGCGCGGTTTTGAGAATGTATCTGTTGATTCTTAAACCGTGGCAGCTGCCGTCGGCGATGAGTTTGTCTTGCGCAGACAGTTGGGCTGCGAATTCGCTTGCCATGCCACTTCTAGCTATCTGAGGCGCCGAAGGCCGCCTGACAGGCTCAGGGTTTTTCAGGGCAACGGCTAGCTTTATGCGCAGGGAATCGGGCAGCCGGATGGGTGTTGCCTGATGGGATGGCACGAGGGTTGAAGACTCGCTGACGCTGCCTGTCAAAGTCGTGCTCGGGATTCTGGGATCGAGTGAATTGAGAGCGGAGACCATTTTGTCGGAAGCGAAATAAGCCGGTGAGAGCATGGTACGGTTAGAAGGACGTGTGTCCGAGAAGAGTGTCAGAGGGCTCGCTGTGGCGGTGACCGTGATCAAGTTGCTACCGGACAGATTAAGCCAGGCGGCGGGAACAGGCACCGCGCGCCACTGGCGAAAGTCGTCGACTCCGATGCGCATATAGTGAGAGTGCTCGCGCATGGTATTGAAAAGCAGGTACTGGGCTGCGTTGAAATGATTGAACGATCTTGGCTCTTGCGTCAGAATATGCCCGTTGACCGTAATTCTAGCTCCATTCAGGTGGCGGTCGGCGTCTATCAGCAACAAAATGGCTTCCGGATTGGCGCTCAGGTGAGATCGGCATAGATCGAGAGATTTTTCAGCGCTGTCGCCTTGGGCAAGGATATGCGCTAACTCTTGTGATTCTCCAAGACGGGTGACAGGGTCGGCAAAACAAATTCCCCCGGCTGTCAAAAGAGCAAGACTGGCGGCAGGCAGAACTGCCCTGGCATAGTTAGAAGGAGCTGTTTGTTTCGAAGACAGCAGGCGCAAGAGCCCTAAAGAAGACAGCGCTGCAAGACAAGGCATGGCCGTGATGGCGTAGCGTCCCATGGCTTGAAAGACGGCAAATCCCAGGTGCCCGATCAAGAAAAGAACCAGAAGATCTGCCAGCAGGCGGGTTCTTTCATCGGACAAACGCTTTCTGTCCAAAAGATGGCTGAAGGCACCGCACAGTCCAAGCGAAAGCAAAATGAGGTGCATTATCTGCTGGGCGGAAACAGGCAGCCCGAATACTGTTTCGCGGAAGTCGTTCCAGGGGCTGCCAAAGAGCCTGGTCAGCTTGCGCTGGCTGAGCGCAAGACACTCCCTGGGGTGGGTGAGCCAGCCTGACAATAAGACAGGCAACGGGCTTGCCTCTTTATCCACCAGCCTGGTGCTGCAATCGGTGCTGTGCAACTGTACGATGGGCGACTCTGGCATGGTGCACCAGCCGTCGGAGTCGAGGTCGCAAGCGACAGCGGCATTATATGTAGGACCGCGTTCGGCCGTTATGGAGGCTTTGCCTGTGGCAAGCCTTGTGTAAGCGGCCCAGGGAAATATGGTTAATAGTATCGCCAGCGAAACTGTCAGGAAAAAGGTGATTTTCCTTTGCGCGCCAAGCCCGGTGAGGACAACTGCAGCGATGATGGTGGGGATGAGGACGGGTTTGGACATGGCCAGAAGTCCGCCGGCGATGCCAGGCAGCAAGCGGGCGAGGAGCTTTTCTCGGGTGTTGCAGAGGCTGAGCACAAAAGCCAGGATGAAGAAAGTGGCTGGAACCTCGCTGCAATATCTGCCTGTGGCTATGATAGCCGGAGGATACAGCCCGAAAAGCAAACCGGCGACCGCCGCCAGGGATTGTCTGCCTGTCAGCCTGAAGCCAGCGACTGCCGTCATGCAGGCTGACAGAGCGTGAATGACGGCATAAATGACCATCACGACTTTCCAGTCACTGGCTGATGGCACGTGACCGATAACAGAAAAAACAAGGGCTGGGATAGAAGGAATGACAGGACCGTCCCAGACGATAATCCGGATGAAGTCCTGGTTGAAAAGCATGGCGGCGTCAGGGTGCCCGCGCAAGGCGCTGATCAAGAACTCAGTGACTTTCTGGCAAGTGAGCAAGTAGTGATTGCCGTCGAAGACGAAAGTCTCCCTGACATGGTAGCCGAGGAAGTGATGGGATAATGTGGCGGCCAGGACAAGGGCAAACAGGAAGGGAAGCCAGCGCAGGATGCCGGACCCTCTGGCGGTAGCCTTTTCGGCGGCGCCAGGAAGTGGTGTCTCAGGGATCTTGCTGCTAAGATTTGCAGGCATGCCTTGCTCAGGCTCTCGGGGTAGGGAACCGGCTTCAGCGGACGTCTATATAGGTGGGAGGCGCGGAGGCTACATCCTCCGGCGCGCAGGAGAATGTCTTTTCGAGGGAGTCAAGCTGCGGCATGCTGTGATTATATGCGTCCTGAAGCAAAGACTTCAGTGTGGGCGTTGATTTTAGCACCATGTAGATTTGATATGAGAAGAGTGTTCTCGAAAGCTTGATCAAGAATTCATTGAAAGAGACGAGGAAGCCAGCCAGTCCTCTATTTGACACCACAAGCGGGAAGGGTACGGGGATGCCCTTCGAAGCGATCACAGCAAAGCCGCTCTCTTCAAACAAGCGCTGAAGGCTGGCGAATGTAAATAGCCTTGTGTGCGTAAGATCGAGGATGCCTTTTTTGCCGTAGTTGAACTGCCCGATCAAATGCATAAGGCGCGGGATGGCGAACGCGATGTTAGCGCTGCTGATTATGATTTGCACTTTGCGGTTGGCTGCCAGCGCTGCAGACAGCGCCGTGGCGAATCTCTCCGGATTGCTCAGATGCTCGATGACATCGAGGAGCAGCACGTAGTCGAGATCCCCGACCGGTAAATCGAAGTCTTCCGTGTCGAGATCGTGCTCGATAAACTTGTCGAACTTGACGTTTGCCGCCGGCTGGTATTTATCTATGCCTGTGACGTGGCAGCCTTTTGCTTTGAGCGGGTTGAAGAGATAACCGGATGCGCAGCCAAGGTCGAGGACTCTTGAGTTGGGCGCGATTTCTTTGAGAGCTTCCGAGTGCGGGCTTGTGAAATCGAGTTTCGGCTTGTAGAACCAGTTGTTTGATGCGTCGTCCTGAACGTCGAAGTTCCTCCTGTAAAAAAGACAGAACTTCTGCAGCCTGGCCACTGTTGTAGCCTTTGTCACATCCCAGGCGTACTTCAGGCCGTTGACGTGGCAGATTTCATCGCCGTAATAGGTGGGGATAGGCAGCTCTTTTATGCGCTGTCCGGCAAGCAAGAGCTGGATTATGATTTCAGTGTCGAAGTGGAAATCGTTCGTGTTGAGGTGAAAGGGTATGCGGCTGAGGGCATTTGTCGTGTAAAGACGATAGCCCGAGTGAAATTCACTGAGGCGGCTTCCGAGCATAGTGTTCTGGAAGAAGGTGAGGATCCGGTTGCCGACATACTTGTACATCGGCATCCCTCCGGCAAGAGCGCCGGTCAGAGTCATCATGCGCGAGCCGAATACGGCATCGGCTTTACCTTCGATCAGCGGTTCGAGCAACGTGGGCAGCGCCTCCGGCGCATACTGGCCGTCGCCGTGCACCAGTGCCACCACGTCGAAGCCTTTTTCGACGGCATAATGGAAGCCGATTTTCTGGTTGCCTCCATACATCTGATTGACCGGGTTTTGCAAGACTGTGAGCTTGTAAGGCACCAGCCCCCTGAGCCGCGCTTGAACCGCAGTCTTGAAGGTTTCATCGGCGGAGGCGTCGTCGATGATCAGAATTTCGGTGTCATACTGCCTCAGCGTGTCTGGAATGCGCGTGAGCACCTTTTCTATGGTCTTTTCTGCATTGTAGGCAACAATGAAGATCAGGACTCGTGGCTTGCGTTTCATCACTTCAAATACACTCACAGCACTGCTTGAGGGATAACATTATCCGCCGAAAGTCAACAGGGGCAACTTTATCAATGTGCCTGGGGAGAGGTCAAGTATTAGCGCTTCATGAGGGACATTCTGTGAATCCTGTCTCAGGAACTTCCATGCTGGTGGCGCCGGTTTGATGATCTGCTACGCGTACTTGTGAAGACTGTTGTATGTTAATTGAAGATAATGCACGTTCATAGCGCAAGCCGGTTCCGGGACAGAGCAAAAAACTGGTTCATTTGCCTTGCTCGGCAGGAGTTTGCGAGGACTCCTGCCGCGTTGCGGATAATTCTTGCATCAGGCGCCGCAGGCGCACAAGTCCTTCCGTGCGTCCGCAATCGAAAGTGTCGTTCCAGACCCGGCAACAGCTCTTATATGCATCTTCTGCCGAGGACTCGATGATTTTGTTCATTGCCTGGGCAATTGCCTGTGGCGAGGAATAGGAGGAAAGGAAGCTATGCAGGTTCGGGCTCTCATATGCCGCCTTCCCGAGCATGGATCTGGCAATTCCTGTCTGGAAATTCAAGGAAATCGTCGGGACGCCTGCATACAGCGCCTCTCCGACGAGAGTCGATTCGTGATGAATGAAACAGTCGGAAGCTTGCAGCGAATCGTCGATTTCCGTGGTAAGGCGAACAGAGATGCCTGATTCGCCAAGCTCCAGGAATTTTTCCAGCGGGTATTGCCGGCGGCTGAAACTGAAATGCGGGTCATCAGATGGTGCGGGGTGATATTTCAAGAAAAGTATGGATTTCCTGAATCCGGGCTCTGTGGACAGGTGATGGAAACTATCGATAATCAACTGCGAGATCTCTTCGGGAGTGGGCTGTTTGAAAGTGTGCAGATCGTATTGCAGAGCCCAGAAGAAGACGGGAGTGTCCCTATCGATGCCACAGCGCAGGCGCGCTTGCGCGCGCCTGGTCGCGAGAATTTCGGCACTGGGAAAGCATTCTTTGCTCAGAGATCCTACTTTAATGATCCGCTCGGCGGGAAGTCCGAGATCGAGGTAATACTGGCTCTCCGTGTTGCCGCGGGAGAGTGCATAATCGGCGCCCAGGAAGAGGTCGGCGAAAGGATCTCCGGGAGGGATGCCATGGTAGAGAAGAATGAGCGGCGGGCGGTGCTCCCGGGGAATATCCATGAGCGCCAGGCATACAGGCGCGTCTGCCGATCCGGCAATGAGAGCGTTCCATCTATTTTGTTCGATGAGCTTCTTCAACCCGATCTGCGC
>JAHFBI010000149.1 GCA_023250095.1 Candidatus Melainabacteria bacterium | reverse complement strand
CGTGCCTTGCCCGATAGTGCTATACACTCCGATTCTCCCTTTGTGTCGCTCCACCAGGGCTTTGGAGATGGCCAGCCCGAGTCCGGTGCCGCCTTTGGCGCGCGTGTCCGAGGAGTCGAGCTGCTGGAATAAGCCGAAGAGCCTATTGATCTTGCTTTCCGGAATTCCCGGTCCGTTGTCCTGCACCGAAAATCTGACCATACTGTTATCCGGTCCGGGTGCCACTTTCACTGTCACTTGGCTGCCTCCAGGCGAGAATTTTATGGCGTTGGAAATTAGATTGGTCAAAACCTGGACAATGCGATCGCCGTCGGCTACAACTTTGCCTGACACTGAAATCTCGCTTAGCAGGCTGATCTCTGCTTCTTGCGCGATTCCGCGGATCGCATCGAGAGTCTGGGTCACGAGCAACCCTGGATCCAGTTGCTCGACTTTAAGCTCCAGACGTCCAGCTTCGATCTTCCTTATGTCGAGAATGTCGTTGATGAGCCTGATCAAGCGATCGGATTCGGCGCGGGCAATGAGCACCAGCTCTAGAGTATCCGGCTCTACGACGCCGGCTACGCCACCTTCGATCAAACCGAGAGCAGCTCGGATAGAGGTCAGCGGTGTGCGCAATTCGTGAGATACCATCGAGTAAAATTCGCTGACGCGGCGCTCGACTTCTTTGCGCTCCGTCACGTCGTGCGCAATTCCGCAAACACGTGTAACAAGGCCATTTTCATTCAGCACCGGCGATACACGCGCCCAGACCCAGCGAATAGTCCCATCAGGGCGGCGAATACGGTATTCGTCCTCGTTTGGTTGCGGGTGGGACGAGGACATTTGTTGCTGTAAATGCTCTCTTACTTTCTCCGCATCTTCGGGCAAAATGGCATCGAACCAGCGTTCTGGATGATCGTAGAGCTCCTGGCAAGGGCGCCCCCAGATAGTCTCATATGCCGGACTGACATAAAAGTGTCTGGTGCCTCCGGGGCTGCTTATCCAGAAGACTTCGCGAATGTTGTCGGCCAGCTGGCGAAAGTCTCTTTCTACTTCGAGCAACTTCAGTTCGGCGCGCTTTCGCTCGGAAATATCACGACCTTCAGGAATGAGCAGGATGACTTTACCAGCGTCGTCCTTGACCGGCTTCAAGGAGAAATCCACCGTGATGGCCCGTCCTTCCGCATCGCAGTGATCTGCCTCGAATCGCACCAGCTGCCCAGTAGCTGCTTGGGAGACAGCTTTCTTGAGGAGCTCCTGCAAAGGTTTGTTATGGGTCCACCAGGGTGTGTCCCAGAAAGGGCATCCCAGGACGTCCTTGGCCTCCATGCCGATGAAGTTCAGCGCCGTCTTGTTAGCTTCTATCAACGTACCATCCGGATTCATTAAGCCAATAAATTCAAATGTGTGATCGAAGACGGCGCGGAATCTTCTTTCCGACTGGAGCAGCTTTTCTTCCGCCTCTTTGCGCCGCGTGATATCACGGGCAAAACAACGCGTGTGCACCAAGTGATCGTCTCGAAAGAGGGCATTGGAATCTATAAGCACGTGCTTGATCGAACCGTCCTTGCAGCGAAGTCGTGCTTCGTAGTCCTCTACATTTTCGTTGGCGGCGATGCGCTGCATTATGTCTTCTAGGGCAGCTTGATCCACGTGAAATTCGGCTATATTGTGCCCGATGAATTCCGCAGAGCTGTAGCCCAGCATGGCAAGATCGGCTTTGTTGGCGGCAAGGATTTTGCCGGCGGCGTCAATTGTGTGAAGCGGCATGACTGAGTTCTCGAAGAAGTCCGCCAGATTTCTTTGACTTTCCAGAAGCTTTTCTTCTTGCTTGCGGCGCTCAATGCCAAGGGCCACACAATTGGCTACAGCCGAAAGAGCGACTGTTGTGTCGCCGGGCAAGGGCTGCCGGGCAAACATGCACATGATTCCGACAAGACGGTTGCCAACTGCGAGCGGATGGGCAGCGAAGGATACCATACCTTCTTTGCAGACCCAGCTCTTGTCATCTATGCAGGGATCCTCTGCAAGATTGTGAGATAAGTGGGGACTGTGCTCTTCTGCTATACGCGCGACATTGAAGTGCTCGAGCGTCATGCATGAGTGGGGCTCTTCTGCAGGATGATTCATACAATGGCTGCCCAGAAGCTGCCATGACTGCTGGTCTGGATTCCACGTCCAGATGCCGGCACAAGCAGCGCCTAGATATTGGACCATTGCCTGGGCGCACTTTTTCAAGGCCTCGGGCAAGGTATCAAAACCCGCTAGCGTTTCGCCCACACAAGCAGTGAAGGACAGGAGTTCTGACTCTGCGACTGGATCTTGCACACTTTAGTCTCGCCATCGGACCTGAATGAATATTACCCTGCCTTCTCACGTCTCACAAAGGGTAAAAACTCATTGAAGGAATCTGAGCTCTGGCAGACGGTCCTGTAAATATTCAAGGAAGGGAGCAGTGGCTCGGTGCTGGCTCTCAGTCCGCTTCGGCAAGGAGGGAATTGATCTGTTGTGGAAGCTTCAGGGGATCAAATGGCTTGACAATCACGCCTGCTGCGCCCAGCTGAATATAACTTTCCAGTTCATGCTCTTGAGCTTTGGCAGTCAAAAAAATCACCGGTACGGAAGCAAGTTGTTCGTGCTGCCGGATCCGGCTCAGAGTTGTCGGTCCGTCGATTTCAGGCATCATTACATCAAGCAGGATCAAGTCCGGACTCTCAGCGACAGCTCTCTGGACTCCTTCAGCACAGCAGCCGGCTGTTATGACAGACCAACATCCGACACGCGTCAGACTCATTTGTGCCAGTTTGCGAATGTTCGGGTCGTCATCGATGAGCAGAACCTTTTCAATTTTGGCTTTGGTGCCTTTGGCGGCTTTGTCCGGCTGAGTCATATGAGTTTCCCTGATACCGACTCCTTCTACTATATATCCGGTGTCACTAAAATGGCACACTTTGGAACGAGAGTAAAAGAAATTGCTTGAATCTTTATTTCCTTGAAGGAACCAGCAATTCGCGGGCGCTTTTTACGGTCGCTAGCGCCTCGTCCGCCCAGCGGGCTAAGGCAGTCAGATGCCCCATTTTGCGTCCGGGGCGGCTCTGGCGTTTGCCATAGAGATGTAAATGGACATTCGGAATGGAAACGGCCGAGACCCAGTCCGGTTCTCCGGCCTGAAAGAGATCTCCTAGCAAATTGGCCATGGCTGCGCCGCATTCAGGCTCGGTTTTGCCGAGGGGCAACCCGGCAATGGCTCGGACCTGTTGTTCAAACTGGCTTACCGGGCAGGCTTCGATACTTAAATGGCCGGAATTGTGTGGGCGCGGTGCCAGCTCGTTTATGAGCAAAGTTTCTTGAGGGGTAACAAAAAACTCCACGCACAGGAGCCCGACTACATCCAGTGATTCCATAAGGGAGCGCGTGATGTCGATGGCTTCTTCGGCAAGCGTCCAGGTAACGCTTGCCGGCGCAAAGGAGAGATCGAGTATGTGGTGCCTGTGCTCGTTTTGAATCGGTCCGTAAACAACGAAATCGCCGCTGGCGTTGCGCGCGCCTATGACGGATATTTCCTGGTTGAACCGGACAAACTGCTCAACTATCGCTGTTTGTCCGCCAAAAGTTTGCCAGGCGCTTTCTGCTTCTAACTCGCTGTCAAGCACTTTCTGCCCTTTGCCGTCGTAACCGAACCCGGCTGTCTTCAGAACAGCCGGCAGCCCAAGTCTCTTGAGAGCTGACTTGAGTTCATCGGCTCCTGTCACTTTCTCAAAGGGGACGACGGGAAATTTGTGATCAGCCAGGTAGGACTTTTCGCGTAATCTGTTCTGGCAGATATGGAGAACCGATGCCCCGGGGCGAACATCAACCTGCGATTGGATTTTCTCAAGCGCCTGAGCAGGAATATTTTCAAATTCGAGAGTGACTACATCGACCTGCCTGGCAAAGGTCACCAGAGAATCGGTATCCTCGAAAGGTGCGCAGATGGTCTTCATGCAGACCTGGCTCACCGGACAATCTGCCTCCGGACAGTAGGCTATCACCTTGTAACCCATATGTTGAGCTGCCATGGCAAACATGCGACCGAGTTGCCCGCCGCCCAGAATACCAAATGTTCTGCCGGGCAATATGACTTTCGGGCGCGTCACGGCAGGGTCTCCTGCAAGACTTTTTCGGCGAGCATCGCGCGGTACTGGCGCAGTTTTTCTTTGAGCGCGCTGTCGCGGATGGCGAGAATGGCCACTGCCAGCAAGGCGGCGTTGATGGCTCCGGCTTTGCCTATAGCCAGAGTTCCCACCGGGATGCCGCCGGGCATTTGCACGATCGAAAGAAGTGAATCCATCCCCTTGAGCGCCTGGCTTTCCACCGGCACCCCCAGGACTGGAAGGAGGCTCTGGGCAGCAATCATGCCGGGCAGATGGGCAGCTCCGCCAGCGCCGGCAATGATCACTTCGATGCCATGTTGCTCAGCTTCGGCAGCGAACTGGTTCATCAAGGACGGTGTGCGATGTGCCGAAACTACCTTGCATTCGTGCGCTACGCCAAACTGACTCAAAATATCTGCGCCATGCCGCATCGTCTCCCAGTCGGACTTGCTGCCCATCACAATGGAGACCTTTGGTTTATCACTCATTTTGCACCTCTTTTGTCCTCGATTCTTTGACGGAGGCACGCGCGAGCCGGTCGGCTATGCCGCTCCATTCCCCTGAGCCCGGCGGGCTTTCTACCAGTATTAGATCCTGTGCCTTCTGGTCGAGCATGCGCAAATTGCGGTAAAGGTGGCGCGCATATTCAAAGGGCTCCCGGCTTGCGGCAAGCCAGATGACTCCTGGCAGTGTTGCCTGGCTGAATGAAAGGACGCAAACGCTCTTGCCTGCCTGACGCCAGTATTCAATTTCTCTTTCCAGTGACTGGCTTTCAACCAGCCTGAGGGGCGTCAATGGCGCATAATGGCTGGGGAGCCCGCCAGGAACCCGGGGCGGCAGAGGCGAAAGATCTTTTCCTCCCGATGGCGTGCTGGCTCCGGCAGCCCTTGCCACAGGTCCGATAATTGCTTCGATATGCTCGGCAAGAATCATGCCAGGGCGCAAGATCTGCGGGGAACCCTGGCTGAAATCTACTATCGTCGATTCAATGCCGAGATCACAGGGCCCACCGTCGAGCACCACAGCTACATCCGCTCCAAGCTCCGCTGCCACGTCTTCGGCGCAAGTGGCGCTCAGGCGGCCGAACTTGTTTGCTGAGGGCGCCGCCACACCGCCGGAAAATTCCCTGAGCAGAGCCAGAGCAAGCGGGTGGCTGGGAATCCTCAGCCCGACGCTTGTCTGTCCGCCTGTGACCTGGTCGAGCACATGCTGCGCTTTCGGCAAAATCAAAGTCAAAGGGCCGGGCCAGAATGTTTCCGCCAGTTTGAAAGCAGCAGGGCTTATAGTAGAAGCCCAGTCACGCAGTTGCGCCAGAGAGCTCAGATGAACTATTACCGGATGTGATGCCGGGCGCCCCTTGACGTTGTAAAGACGTTGCAAGGCCTCCGGGTTTGCGGCATCGGCGCCGAGCCCGTAAACTGTCTCGGTCGGAAAGGCGACAAGCTGTCCGAGCTTGAGAGCCGCAACAGCTTGCTTTATCGAAGACTGGTCACCGGGTGATAGTTCCATCGACCCCATTTTTGCATGACGGACGCAAATAAGAGCTATTGATGAACCATAAGAAACGAATGATGTCACGGGCGCCTTTGCTCGTGCAGCTTCTGAAAGTGCCTGTCTGCTTGCTCTTGCTTGCCTCAGTCTATAGTGTCTTTGCCTGGCAGAAGGCAGTTGCTGCCGATGAGCGCGCTGGGGGCTATTTCCCTGTCACGACCAGGAATTGCAAACTTGCAGCGCGTTATTCTCAGGAGCACAATGGTGTTGCGCTGCTTGTCATGCAAGGGGGAAGTGTTGTTTACGAGCACTATCACAACGGGCACACTGCTGCCACGCCGCACATACTGGCCAGCGGCACAAAGAGCTTCTGGGGTGTTGTTGCTGTTGCTGCCGCTGAAGACGGACTGCTGGATCTCGATGAAAAGGTCTGCCAAACTATTGACGAATGGCGCGACGATTCGCTCAAGAGCCGCATTACAGTTCGGCAACTGCTGAATTTTACCGACGGACTGGAGCAAGCCGCCGATCTTCTCGATGGTCCTTCTGTGCGCGACAAATTTCACCTGGCCATCTCTTGCCCGGCCAATCGGGAGCCAGGCACATTCTTCGAATACGGACCGGCGCATCTTTTCGTCTTCGGTGAGCTGTTAAAACGCAAGCTGGCTGCCCGACACGAGGATCCGCTCTCTTATCTCAAGAGGCGTATTTTTTTCCCTATTGGATTGTATGTGTCCAACTGGACTCATGACCGGGCAGGCAATCCTTCTATGCCGGCCGGAGCCATGCTTACCGCCAGGCAGTGGTCCAAGTTCGGGCAACTAATCAATGAAGGCGGGTCGTTCAACGGAAAACAAATAGTTTCCGGCGAGCTCTTGCGGCAGTGCTTTGTCGGCAGTCAGGCTAATCCGAATTACGGGCTTACTTTCTGGCTTACAGCGACAGACCCTTTTGGACTCAAACCTCAAACGAAGAGCAAGTTCAACGCCCCGAGTGATACGGTCATGGCGGCAGGAGCAGGCAAACAGCGCCTTTTTATCATCAGGTCGCAGGATCTGGTTGTTGTTCATCAAGGCTATGACGGCGATTTCCGGAACGATGAGTTCCTCAGTCTGCTTTTTACAGGGCATATGCCGCCGCGTTAGCCTCATTTAGTTGTGACGACAGAAAGAACGGCTGCTTAATTCTTGCAGAAGAAATCTTTCCGTCTGTGCCGTTGCGCGGCTGGGACGACAGGACTTCAACTCAGGGACTCTCTGCGCCTGCAGATCAGCAATCAATCAGTCAATCAGCAATCAACCGGTCAATTGATCAGATGATCAATCAGTGGCGGCACAGTTGTGCTCAGTCTTATCTGTCACGGAGGTGGAATCACGCCACCGCCACCGCCGGGACCACCTCCGGGAAGAGGACCACCGCCAATGCCGCCAGGAGCAGGACCACCGCCAATGCCGCCAGGAGCAGGACCACCGCCAATGCCGCCAGGAGCAGGACCGCCGGGTCCGGGAATCTTTCCTACGCCACCGCCGCCCCCGCCGGCACCGCCGTTATTGCTTGCCACAGCATTTTCCATCACCCAGGTGTAGGGAAAAGTCTGGCTGGTAGTAAAGTCCATGCCTCCTGAGCCGACGACGGCTGAGACTATGAAAGGAGGGTAGATATGAACGGTGGTTTGCACGGTCACCTCACCATCCACCGGACCGCCGAAGGGCTGTGTGGGAACTGGTTCTCGCACTGTTTCGGTGATGACGACATTGTTGTCAACGCGCACGGCCCCGCCTGGCTTGGCGGTTTTGCGCACGACAGCCTCGGCGCGCTGCTTGGGTTGTCCGGCTTGAATTTTGTCTGGCGGGCCGCTGGATGCAGCACGTGCTGCATCACGACAGATACCATTGTTCATATTCACGCCCAGAACTATGGTCGTCAGGTCGATGAGGACAAGTACCACCGGAATTATGACCATGACGCCCGCTGCCAGCTCGACAAGAGACTGCCCGGATAGGCGGCGACTGCAGCGACGATTCATGATTTCACCTTAGGCCCGGTCTGATAATATGTGCGATCACACAAGCTATTTATGCCCGTTTGAAAGGGGAATTGGCGCCTGAAAGTCTTAAATCTTCGACTTGTTCCTGGTACATTCCAGGTAACCATGGATTTGGGCAATACAGACAGTCAAACAGGGATTGACCGCCATTGTCGGGCATAAACAACTTGCGTCGGACATGACCTGGCGACACTCAAACGAGGTTTCCGGCTTTGTTTCCAGAAGACAGACAGAAGGATATGCTGCAGGCAAGTCCGCCGAACCTGTATGCAGATAACGCGCCGGGGACAGATTTACCGTCCGATCCGCTGATTGGACAGACTCTGGCAAACCGCTTTCAGGTTCTTTCAGTGCTTGGCAAAGGCGGTATGAGTGTCGTCTACAAGTGCAAGCACATATTGCTGAACAAGACAGTGGCTTTGAAACTGATGCACCCGCACCTGGCGTCAGATCCCAAAAGCCTGAAGCGTTTTCGCCAGGAGGCACAATCGGCCAGCCATCTCAATCATCCAAATATCATAGGCATATACGACTTCGGGGTGCTGGAGGACGGGCAGCCTTTCCTTTCTATGGACTATGTTCGAGGGGCGAGCATCGCCGACCTCCTTGCCCGGAAAGGGCAGCTGTCGGCAGAGCGGACGCTTTGCATACTGAGCCAGGCTTGCGATGCCCTTGCGCACGCCCACCGCAAAGGCGTGATCCACCGCGACCTCAAGCCGAGCAATATTATCCTCACAAGCGAAGACGGCAGATGTGACATGGTTAAAATCGTGGACTTCGGCATAGCGAAAGTCATGTTTCGGGAGGAAACGGAATTACAGGATCTGACGCAAACAGGAGAATCTCTGGGCAGCCCGCCCTATATGAGCCCAGAGCAGTGTCAGGGACAACGTCTCGATGCGCGCTCGGACATTTATTCGATGGGTTGTTTGTTCTACGAAATGATCACAGGCAAGCCGCCACTGTCAGGGCGCACCGTATATGAAACCATTTACAAGCAAATAAACGAGATGCCTGAATCAGTCAGCAAGTCTGCTCGTGCGCTTAAGGATGCTGGACGGCTTGATGCCATTATTCTTAAAGCAATGGCCAAGAATCCGGCTCAACGTTATCAATCGATGGATGAGTTCAAAGCAGCCATCGAAGAAATACGCCAGGGTGAGCGGAGCAACTGGCTCGGGGGGATCAGGACTTCCTGGGAGCTTTTCTGCCGCAAGACAATCTCTCTCCCACAAAGACGTGCCGGATTCCTGGGCTGGACCGCGGCAATTACGGCTTTAGCCGTTGGTGCGGGAATCATTGCTATCTGGAATATGAGTCGCCCGCCCCAGGTGCCTCCTGTGCCCGCTACCTCATCGAGCATGGTTTTGCCCGGCGCCAACTCTTCTAAGGTTTATGAATATTTCCGTTTGTCCGGGCAGAAGCAATACGATAGCGGCAACTATGCCGAGTCTGAAAAGATGTATAGGCTGGCTTTGAAAGAAGCTTTGAGACTCGGGGAGCAGGATTCGCGTTATACCGGGGCGCTGGAGCAAATGGCGGTAGTGCTCAGCAAGCAAGGTAAAACAGCCGACGCTGCAGCGATGCTTAGGGAAGCTGAACGTTGCAAGAAATTCCGGATATCTTTCGGGGATCCTGATTCAAACAACAGAAAAATAACCGAGCTGAATATCAAGTTGCAAACGGAACCAAGCCAAGCTACTCGTCAGGAGCTGGCCAAGACCCTGAACGATCAGGCCTCTCTCATGTACTGGCAATCGCGGCTCGATGATTCGGAGAGTCTTTCGGCTCAGGCGTTAAGCCTTGGCAAAAAACTCCTGGGAAACAATAATGCGCAGGTGGCGCGCAGTTACTTGCTTCAAGCCAGGGCGAAAATGGCACAGGGCAAAATGGCCGAAGCCTCATCGGACTATAAAACCGGAGAGACGATTCTGACAAAGATAAAAGCTCCCGGCGACCCGATGCTGGGCGATGGGCTCAACTGCCTGGCTCAGTTCTACTGCCAGTCGGGGCAGCTCACAAAATCAAGAGATTTTTTCGAGCAAGCTTTGCGAACCTATGAAACAGCCTTTGGCAAGGAGTCTCCACATGCTGCTGAATGTCTTGACGGGCTTGCCCGCATCGCTACGCTCGAGAAAGATTATGACAGGGCGGAAAGCCTCTACAAACAAGCTCTTTCCATGAGCGCAAAGACGCGTGGAGAAAGCCATGTTGCCGTTGGCCGCTCTCTGGCGAATCTGGGTTGGATGTATTTGCAAAAGAAGAATTATGCTGAGGCAACAGATTGCCTCGAGCAGTCAATAGCCATATTTGAGCAAAACGCACTCGGCGACAGCTTGGACCTGTCCATGGCCGATCTTTATCTCGGGCAGTCTCTGGTAGCCAAGGGCAATGTTGCTGCTGCCGAGCCTCTCTTCAAGCGAGCCTTGAATATTGCGCAAAGGGTCGAGCCGCATGGCAAGCTTGCTCTTGAGTCTTTCAATCAGCTGGTCAAAATTTACCGCTTGCAAAACAGGAAGCAGGATATCGTCGATCTCCTGAAGACGGTTCAAACGCCCGCGCGAGGCGGGCCGGGGCATGGCGGCGAGAGCTGACTATTTTTTGCCGGCATGAGTTTTTGCTAGTCGCTTGAGGATCTGTCCGGCTGTTTCGTCCTGGGGCAGCAAGCCGAAGAATTTGACGGCGCTGTCCACTTGTTGTTTGTACCAGGGATGAGAAGGAGAGAGATGTTTATCGACAATTCTCAGCCCTTGAATTTGAAAATCTGCTTCTTCTTTTAGTTTGTCTTGCCCCCAGAAGGACCAGATGAGAGTATCCAGAGGGAAGAGAGCATCTAAACTGTCGGGTCCGCGCACCTGGCTGATTAACATCAGCTCTGGTTTGAGAACTTCCTCGGCTTGGGCAAATTTCTTTTGCTGGCAAAGGACTGTAGCCAGAGCCGATTGCGCCTCCCAGATTTGATGATCTTTATTTCCGTACACTCTCTTGAGTGCTGTAACTGCACGCCTCATCCACTGTTCGCCTGCGTCATTTTCTCCCATGTTTGTATGGCAGTGTCCGAGAGCTTGCAAGGCTTGAGCCAGGCGCGGGGTACCAGCTTCTCCCAGGCTTTCAGCTGCATCTCTGGCTTGATTGTAGTAAAGAAGTGCTTGCCGGAATTTGTCCATAGCAGCCAGGCGTTGCGCTTCTTTCGCCAGCTTCTCGCCTGTTTCTTCAAGCTCCTTGCCCAGCTTCATCAAGCCATCGCTGGCAGTTTCAAGCATTGGCTGTGCCTGGCTCGGCTGAAGCTTCATGAGCAACTTTCCATAGTTGAGCTGGGATGCAAAGTCCTCATGCGAAGCCTGTCCGAACTCTGCCCTGGCAGCTGCGACAGCGCGCGCTGCAACAGGTTGCGCTTCCTTGCTCCGACCTGACTGGTCCAGGGCGAAGGACAAAGACAGAAGTGCTGCCATTTTTTCCTTTGACAAATCATAATTGCCGGATTTGGCAAGTGCCACCATCTCCTCGAGCAAAGGTATGGACTCTTGAAAGAGTCTCTGTTTCAGCTGCATACAAGAGAGCTCCTGAATGTCAGTGTAGAGCGACTTGCCATCCGAGCGCCAGAATTCCGCTCGCCTGAGAGCCAGTGCCTGCCTGGCCTCGGCGATGGCCGCTTTCAGGTCGTGCCTGTGGTAGTCCCTGCCGGCATTTTGCCTGAGCTGCGCGAGAGCGTTTTCATGAGAGCATTTATATTGCAAGGCGCCGACAATACTCAAGAGAAGGACAAACAGAAAGATGACAGGCGCGAGGAAAGATTTCTTGCGGGCAATTGTTTTTTGGGGGGGTGCATCGTCAGGCAAGCTCCTGTCAGCGGGACTGCTCTCTTGCTCGGCAGCAAGAGCCAGGGCTTCCGACATGGTTTGCATGGACTGAAAGCGCTTTGAGGGATCTTTTTCCAGACACTG
>JAHFBI010000440.1 GCA_023250095.1 Candidatus Melainabacteria bacterium | reverse complement strand
AATCCGGGCATCAGGGTGATGTTGGACTTGCACCAGGCGATGAGCTCAGTGAGCTCCTTTACCGCAAACAGGTCCTTGTACTCGGCCACTAGATGCTCGCCGTTGGTCATGGTGCGAAACACTCCATCGATGACGGCGCCGTTGCGCTTGAAGGCTGCGTCGTACAGCTTCCAGCGCTTGTCGCCGGAGGCAGTGTCGACAGGCCCGAAAGCTTCATTGAGGTGGACGAGAATGTCCAGCCAGACGGTGTCGTCCAGGTCGACAGCGACGATGCGCCTGGTGCCGAGACTGCCGAGCAGCTCACGCCAGTAGCCTTCCCAGTCGCCCGTGAAGAGTCGTTCGGGGCTCCGAGGCTGCCGTGCCTCTACATTGCTTGAGTTCATACTGTTTCCTCCTTCAGGAAGCAAACGCCACAAACTCCAACTGGAAGAGGCTTGAAACAGCAGCCTTCCCGTGTTGGATAGTTAGAAATCAGCACCTATTCATCTCATCAGACAGAATTAACCGCCTGAGCTATGTGTTCTTTAGCTGGAGATGAGTTGTAGTGCTTGTCTGTTTGTTGAACGAAAAGAAAAACGAGATGTAACTCGAACTTACGTTCTAAGAAGAGCTGAAAGCAATCGCGCTAACTAGAGCCTTTTCCGTAAAGATAAGACTCCTTCTTGAAATTCGAGATCGCAGGCCATTAAGTTTTGTTGTCCATCTCATAAGCTTTTCCAGACTTTTTCTCTTGTGACTTCGCAAGAGGATTTCCTTGTCGGGAGAGGATTTCGCAACATACGTATATGCCCCACCCTGGCAACACTTGACATTTCGCTCAGTTCTGAAAGATGTCTAAGCAAACAAGACAACAGGAGATCGTTAAGCAAGCCGCGCAGCTAGCGAAGCGGCAATCTCCAGTCGCTCAGGACAAGTCGCCAGAGATTTGCACACTACCGCCCACATTTCAGATTTACCTGAGGGCGCCGCTTATGATCTTCAGCTAATAAAAAGCCCTGTCGGAGAGACTTATTGGCATTTTCACATCTTTAGTTTCGCGGGAATAGCCGATCTGACTTGAGATCTTCTGCATTCACACTGTACGTTTGCTTTACATCCAGTTTCTCTCCAGAAGAAAAACTACGGCAAGCAAAAACAACCTGAACCCCTGACTTGCGACTAGCACTTTCAACCCTCGACTTGCGTCGAGTTTGGGAGTGTTTCTTCAAGCACAGGGTTCTCGTTGTTCAGGCATGGTCGGGTCAACACGAGGCGTTGCGCGTGTTTTCTCGTTGCCTGTCTTGTTGCCTTCGACCAGGACTGTCACTGGTCGGGATGACTCCGGGGCTTTGCCCCGCTTTCCAAATCGCTCGTGCAATCTCCCGACAGTGGGTTGGGCGCGCGAACAGTTTCGGCTTCAAAAGCCAACAAAGGAGTCGCATTATGAATCGCAAGTCGAATTCGAGCAACGAGCTGCGGCATGGCGAGCCCATCCCGGCTCACCATCTGAAGCGCCTGATCGACAGCTCCCTTGCCCACACGGCGAACGTTCTCGCCAATCGCGTCCAGTTCCCGGATCCGGAAACCATGCGCCCCGAGGACTTCGACGATGCTCCGGTCTCCCCGGGCACCGGCCCGTTCAAGGGTGAGGGTTTCTTCCCAACGCTGGATGACCTCGAGGTCAGCGGGCGGCGTGGTCGCAAGCCGCGCAGCAAGGGCAAGAGCGGCGGCGGTCGCCGTCCGCCTCAGCTTCCCAACCCGGCGATTGTCGCCCAGGAAGTCGCTGCCGCCATGCAGAATGTCCCGGTTGCCGGCAGCACCGGTAACCTTCTCGTGGGCGAGTTCAACGGGGAGTTCCTCGATGTGAGCAAGGCCCGCTACTTCCAGGACGCGTACAAGGAAGTGTTCTCGCACTTCCACGTTGTGTTCCTCGAGGAAGTGGAGAGCGCCGGCGTGGCTCATATCGCCAACGTCGTCGGCTATAAGGGCATCTGCGGCACGGCCAACACCCGGAGCCAGGCAGTAGCCCTGCTCGTCCATCCCCGCTTCAAGATCGTCGGTGGTCCTCTCGAGTACACCCAGGTGGCCACGGTGCAGGGTATCCCTGACCTGCGGCCGGCTCTGCGCGTGGACCTCGAGGACACCTTCTCCGGTGAGAAGTTTTCCGTGGTCGTGCTGCATCTCAAGAGCATGCGCGGCGGTCCGAAAGTGACCTCCGTCGTGCGGCACAAGCAGCTCGATGTTCTCACCCAGTGCCTGGGCTCCAACTACGTCGGCTTCGTCGGCGGGGACATGAACTTCCCGCTCGATGACCCTAACTTCAAGGACGGAGACCCGCTCTACAACGACGGCTACACTCTGGTGGCAGCCAACGACCACACCGGCACGCAGTCGATGGGGTCGCGCATCGACGGCTTCTTCGTCAAGGGACTGAAGCTGAAGGTGCAGCTCTACGAGGTGTTCGCCTTCTTCCTCAACCCGAAGGTCACCCGGGCCTTCAGCGACCACGGCGCCACCAAGATTGAGGTGGTGGTGCGCGGTGCCGGCGCCGGCAACGGCGGCAGCAATTCCGGTGGCGACGCAGCCAGCAAGCTGTTCGGCACCGGGTTGCCGGTTGTCGTCAGAGTGGCTGCCGAGCGTAAGCCTCGCAAGGGCAGCCGTTCGAGCAAGTAAGCCATCGGATTGCCGTGACTTACCAGGCTTGTGCCAGGGCGGCATCTCCGCTGACGTAAGTCAGTGGAGATGCCCGCTTTGCCTTGCCGCATCGAGTCAACCAAGACCCAAATTCAGGGGAAGTCGGTGGTCTGCCAAATTCCCCGGATTCCCCTGAATTTCCCAGAGGATGTTCTATCTATGACAGATTACATAGTCTGCACCATGCTCTCTCTCTTGCTGGTGCAATTCGTTGCTTTCTTCGCGTCGGTAGCCTACCTGATGTCGCACAGGCAGGGCGGGCATCAAAGCTGTCAGTGGAAGTCGAGCATCATGGGTGGTATCGGCTTCGTCGTCATGTGCCTCAATGGTTTCATTGTCGCTGCCTACGTCGACTCAGGAGAAGCCCTGAAGACGCGTCTTCTTGCCGCGTCCCTGGGTCTCATCGGGATCTTTCTCCTTGGCTGGGGACGGTACAAGCGCAGCCATCCCGAGGACAATGTCTAAGACC
>JAHFBI010000148.1:4117-11637 GCA_023250095.1 Candidatus Melainabacteria bacterium | reverse complement strand
ACTTAAAGCGATCGACTGGCGTCGGGCGAAAATTGAAGCCGCCGCCTACTTGCGCGAAGCCGACAAACTGACAGCTGTCCCATTGCCGCTGCCTCTCACCGGTGTCATTGTTCAAAGCAGCAATATCGACCAGATCGAAGCAATAGCAAGTCGGGCATACGGGGGTGCAATTGCCGCAACTCAAACAACGTTTTCCCAGCTCCTCCCACAGAGGATTGTCCCACTCCATATCGAAAACAGCAGGCAAGTTTTCCCCTTCAAAGCCCATCTCAAAAAGATCGGCACGCCGATGCCAGAATTGTTTGTAGCAATGGCGATCGTTTGTCTCAGCCGCTTTGATGAAAGATGTGGCAGATTCAACAAGAGTCAGCCCGGCCGGAGTGTGAACCTGAAGAAAATAAGACTGACCGATGTCTGTGAGAAAAATGTCGTAGCCGGAACTTGGCGTGTCGGTCCCCATGGACTGACAGAAGCAATGTTTGTCCGGCAAGCAAGAAAGCCCGACGATCAATGTCGCCGCCCTGCGAGCCAGGTAGTGACTGTCAGCAGGCTCGGCTGTAAAAATCTTGTCGATGATGCCCAGCCCGGCAAGATCGCAGGGGTGCACGCCGAAAATTACTTTCGGAGACATATCCACTTCCACTTGCCTGATGCCTTCTCGATCGAATTCAATGAGCGCCTCTTGTTGCGGATAAAAGAATTTTTTCGGAGGCAAGATCGTCCGCAAAGCCTCAAAGGCAATTTGCTCGGGACTTGTTACGCTTTTGAAAGAAAATGACAGATCCGACACCCTCACCGGCGCCTGCACGGCTCCGAAAGAAGACATGAGGTCGAAGAACCGCTTGAAGTCCGACTTCGCAAAAGTAAAACAGCGTTCCATGCACTTACCTCAGAAGTCCTGCGCCTATTATTTCAACGGAAGATACAGTCTACAACATCAGCCATCCGGCCTAATCTTCCAGGAGCAAGAAAAGTGCTCCGACAGGACTATTTTATGTAGCTGCCACAATCTCCTTTTCTGAGAGGTTGATTGAAAAGCACGCCGCGCATCCAGAAACATCGCTCATAAAGCTTGACAGGCTGATTGCCTGTTGCTTTTGTGGCGCCTCAAACCCTCGGCCAACCAGCCAAGCCATTCATCCATCCCTTGCCCGTTCACAACCGAAAGAGCAAAGCAGGGTATCTGGGAATTGATATTTTTCACGCAGGCTGTTGCCCTAGGCAAGTCGAACTGTACATATGGCAAAAGATCGCATTTGCTGAACACGACCGCGTCGCAAGTATGAAAGATGACCGGATATTTCAAGGGCTTGTCATCGCCTTCGGTGACTGAAAGCAAAACCACGCGCTTGTGCTCACCAAGCGGAAATTCGGCCGGACAAACCAGATTGCCGACATTTTCTATAAAGAGAAAATCACTCTTGGCAATCAATCCGTCATGCAAAAGCCGAGCAATCATCTGCGCATCGAGATGGCAGCTACGCCCGGTGCTTACCTGAGCAACAGGAACATCTTCGCTCCTGAGCCTGTTAGCATCGAGATCCCCGACCATATCGCCTTCGATAACGCAAAGGCTGTGATCCAGTTTTTTGAGCGCTCTGATTGTGTGAGAGAGCAAAGTCGTCTTTCCGGCACCAGGCGCGCTCATAAAATTGATGGCGAACGAGCCCAGCTCTCCGAGGTGCAATCGATTGTGCTTCGCCAGCTCATCGTTATCCTTTAAAATGCGCTCAAGCATATGTTCGTCGGACGATTCATGCATTGTTGTGCTCCAGCTCGCTTTCCGATGACTGCACAGTATAGCCGGTTATATCCAGCTCGCCGCCAGCAAGAAGTTGCCTGATACCCGCTCCGCATTCGCGGCAGGCAAAAGCGGACTGGCTAGAGGCATGGTAATAATGTCCCTCGCCGGCACAGACGGCCATGGCTTTGACCGGCTCGACCAGAAGACGACAATTGCGGCAGCCGGCATAATCCTTTTTGAGGCTGTCAAAAGCAAAAGAAAGACTGTCAGGGTCAACAGCGCGAAATTCGCCTATTCTCACCGTCACGTAAAGAGCCATAGCCTCAGGCGCCTTGAGAGCCAGGCGAGCCCTCAGTATTTCAAGTATGGAAGCAGCCACTGACGCTTCATGCATTGGCAGGCACCTCTTTTATCAGCTCCTCGATCAGGTTTGCCAGCGTATCGACCAGCCCGGGCAAACAAAGCTGTGTCTGCTTGCTCAGTCCTTCGCCAAAGCCAACGTCGTTAACTTCAACGCCAAACAAATGGATGGAAGGCGGCAGATCCGCTCCTTTTTCAGGCAGAGCCAGCTCATCAAGCAAAGACAGCCCGTGGCTGGATCTAAGACATAGCTCTAGCCCTCGATCGACCACAGCGCGCAAATCAACGATGGAGGAGCGGCCGACCCCGTTTCTGGCCTCAATCGCATCAACGACAATAGCCGCGTCATGCCCGTTCAAACAAGCCGGCAAGTGGCAAGTATATGGTCCGATATCAAAATAGCAAACCCGGGTGTTGTAAGTCTCAAGAAGCTGCCGGCACAGAGCTTGCGCAATACCGTCATCGCCCCGAAGCGTGTTGCCAACAGAGACCACGACCAGAGACTTGGCGCACTTGCGCCCCTGCCCTTGCGTGCAATAGCCCCGGACTGCATCCTGCGGCGAACCAGGTCTTCTCACCATACAGAAAGCCTTATCCGGTCGGACATTTCTCTCCAGAAATATACACGTCAAAGATGGTCTTCAAGAGATTGTGTCACAGAGCGCATCTGGAATAATCATCCAAGTGACTGACAAAGAAGATTAAATTGGCAGTTTCCATGAGAAAAAATCGTTTTTGGGTATATTAATCGGTCCCGTGCCCTTGCCCTGATAGAAGCACCCTCAAGGAGGCAACCATGCCCTTCAAGAAAATTCTGGTCACGCTCGATGGTTCGCAATACAGCCAGACAGCAGCCAATTATGCCTTCTGGCTCGCGCTCGCCCTGGATGCCGAGCTGTCAGGTGAGCATGTGGTCGATCCACGCCTGGTCGATCTTTTTATCGAGCCGGAATTTGCCGAAGAGCTAGGGCTGTCCAAGTCCATTCAAACCACCGACAAAGTATTTTCGGCGCTCAGGCGGATAGGCAAGCTTATCCTAGAGCTGTTCGGAACGGAAGCTTCAGGACGCGGGCTGAAAGTACATACTTATCTTGACGAAGGGTACATTCTCGATGAGATTCTCAAACGATCACTAAACTACGATCTGGTGATCATGGGGCACCGCGGACGGGGTCACCGCAAGATTCCCGCTGAACTCATGGTAGGCTCGATTGCCGAAAGAGTAGCCGTCGCCAGCAAAAAGCCTGTGCTCATTTCAGTTCACCCGCTCGAGAGCCAGACGGAGATACTGGTTGCATATGACGGCAGCGAACCTTCTCGCGGAGCGCTTCTCATGGGCGAAGCCCTGGCCAAAAGCGCCGGGCAGCGCCTGAGAGCCATAATGGTCATTCCTTCGGCAAGCCATCACGGCGAAGCACAATTGATGATCGAGCAAGGAAAGGATTACTTGCGTGAGAAGTGGCCTGAAGAAGTTTTTTTGATAAGAGAAGGACACCCGGCCGAGGTGCTGATGGAGCATGCTGAGAAAAACGGTAGCCTGCTTGTACTGGGAGCTTACGGCTTCAGCAATCCTGATGAAAACGTCCTGGGCAGCACGACGACGCATGTCGTTCGCCGGGCGCGCAACAGCATCCTCGTTTACCGCTAGGATAAGAAGCCGTATCTGGCGATAAGCCAAATATCAAGAGACGGCGGCATCCACCTTCTGGGCAGGTTGTCGCTTACGAATGATTTCGACCGAGCATGGCGCACGGTTAAGGACAGCTTCGGCGACGCTGCCGAGAAGAAAGCGTGTAAGCCCGGTCCGGCCGTGCGATCCCATGACGATCAGATCCGCTTCCCAGCTTGCTGCCGTGTCGATGATGCCGTCACGTATATTCCCTTCCAGGACCTGCCCCTCCACCGAGGCGCCAGCAAGCTTGTCCTTCATATAAGACACTGTTTCGCTCACGACTTGCCGGAAGCGCGTTTTCATCATCTCCTGAGCTTCGACTGAAGCCTTGACGTAGCCGCTGTGCCAGTCAGAAAACGCCGGCGGCAGAAGCTGGACGACATTGACGACCAGGAACTCGGTCCCATCTCTCCACGGTCTCATTACAACCGAGTCAACGGCAGCACGGGCAAACTCCGAATCATCAATTGCAATAAGAACTTTCATGCCATCTCCGCTATCTGCAAAATCGAGCCCGCCCTGCCGCCAGTATGAGCTTGACAAAAACCCTGTGGCACAGTCTATCCGTCTGTCAGTCTACTACGGACAAAGCCCTGGTTCCACAAGGAGAATCACGGTTTCTTTCTATTTTTTCACCCCGGAGCCACATCATATGCAGTCCAGCCAGAAAGAATACAGCCCGGGTCAGAATGTGCTATGTCGCTCGGCATCAACCAAACGGATGATTTCTGAGCCATCCGGCCAGCACAGGCCTTATGATAGATCAGCCAAGTATCTAGCCAGATGGACTGATGAAAAAGCCTGACGGCACGGTCATTATAATCTCCAGTGGGAACTGAGGCGCAAGACACGATATCCCAGAACACGACGACGGAGAAAGCAGTTGTTATGAAGATTTTGATTGCAGTCGAAGATAAGGTGTTCGGTGAGGCTCTCTCAGAATTCGTCATCAATCACCAGTGGCCCGAAAGCACCGAATTCAAGGTGGTCCATATTGTTGAGCCTCTCTATATAGAGCACTATATGGACGGTTACTCATATGATCTCTTGCCCAGTCTGGTCGAAGAGCGCCACCGGCGCGGACGCTCGCTTGTAATCGCCGTAGGTATGAAGCTCAAAGAAGCCTTTCCTGCAGCCACGGTTGATGAAGTCATCCTTGACGGCTCACCTAAGGAGCAAATACTCAAGCTGTCCTCAGACTGGCCTGCAGACCTCATAGTCGTCGGCTCGCACGGGCGCCGCGGGCTGAGCCAGTTTTTCCTCGGCAGCGTATCCATGGCGGTCCTGTCACACTCGCCTTGCTCGGTCATGATCGTGAGACTGCCTAAGGAAGTGCAAGAAAAGATGGCTGCTGCAGCCGCTCAAGAGTCGTCCGAGAAAGAGCCAACCCCTGCCAGCCCCAGATAAATATCTGGATCTGCCTGTATGACAACGGGCAACGGACGATCGTCCATTGTCCATCGACCCGATTTTTCTGAACAGTCTTTCAGAGAGCCTGCTGCGGCAGCCGGCTCTGATTGAACTGCCGGAGAGTCTTCACCACATCATCTTCCGAAAAAGCCGAGTAATCGTGATAATAAAGCGACACAGAAACAAGATGTCTGGGTGTAAACAAGGCAATCAGGCGATCGCATTCGTTGGCAATCCTGTTGGAAACGTCAGAGGCTATGACAGGGGTGGCCATCACCAGCTGAGCCACATTCTCTTTGCGCAAGCTCCAGAGGGCTGCTGTAGCAGTTTTCCCAGTTGCCACGCCATCATCCACCACGACCACGCACTTGCCGGAAAGGTCAGGACGCTCATAGCCAGCCTTGTCTATAATTCTCTGCTCTTCACTCTTCGTTGCCGCAAGAAGGCGTGCTCTCTCCGCCTCCACATATTGCGGGCGATAGCGAAGCATCTGGATAATCTCATTGTCGAGAATGACTGCACCACCAGATGAGACAGCCCCGATTGCCACATCGGTGTTCTCCACACAACAAATTTTTTTGCAAGCGCGAATATCAAGCGGGCAAGAAAGAGACCGAGCTACCTCCGACCCCACAGGCACTCCTCCGGACAATAAAGCGACAACCACAGTATTGCCAGGCTTCAGCCAGTTCTCTTGCTCGAGAATACGCCTGACCTTTGCCGCCATATACTTGCCGGCATGGAAGCGATCGTTGAAGATCTCCTCATTGAACTCTGCCTGCAACTTGCCCTCCCAGGACTCATATGAAATGAGTTCCGGCAACAATCGAAAAGACACCTGTGGACGCTCCTTTCAGTTTGACAGGCACAGATCTTTCTCTCATCGTCCGGATTGACTAAATTTGCTCTCAGCCTCGCCCACTCCGGCTTTTGCCAGATCATCCATGGAGATCGTTAGTTGGGAGGATGCAAGAGAACCTGTCTTCCCTCACTATTATGTAAATAGGCTCAGGCGCTTCAGCAAGCAGACAACCTACCAACCAGCAATCGAGGATACTGCCATGAAAGTTTTGATTGCCGTCGATGAGTCCAATTTCGCCAGCGATGTAATCGATTCGGTGATCAGCCGTTCCTGGCCCTCAGAAAGCGAGTTTTTCCTCCTGACCGTAGTGGAGATGGGCACTGGCTGGTTTTCGTCCAGCGAATATCCCAGCCTGGAATCAATTGACTCCACGGTTGCAGCCGGGCAATCGCGCCTGCTCGACCATGTAAGCGCTCTCAAGCGAAAGCTGCACAATCACCGGGTATATGGAGAATTGCTCAAAGGCGGGGCCGCCGACCTCATAGTCAGGCACGCCCGGGATTTGACTGCCGATCTTGTTATCCTCGGCTGCCACGGTAACAACAGACATTCACACACTCTTGTAGGCGGCGTAGCCGAAGCGGTGGTCCACAGGGCTCCCTGCTCAGTTGAGGTCATAAAACCACGCGTAAGAATAACGCCACTTGAACAAAGAGTGAAAGAAGGAGCTTCAGTAGGGCAATGATGAACGTACTCATTGCAGTGGATGGTCCGGAATTCGGCAAGATCATCAGCGATTTTGTTTGTAACTATCGCTTTCCGCCGCGCACGGCTTTCCGCGTCATCACAGTTGTCGACACCCCCAGAGCAGCCTCCGCCAGCCAGGAGCCGGAGATTGCCGTCGCACGCGCCCTGGTGAGAAACATTGCTCAAAGAATAGCCGACACTTTCCCTGGCTCCGACGTGCGCGATGCAGTCATTTATGGACTGCCCGCCCAGGAAATTCTCGACCTCTCCGACGAGTGGCCGGCGCACCTTATTGTTGTCGGTTCGCACGGGCGAAGAGCGATAGGGCGCTTCGTCATGGGCAGTGTCTCGACAGCAGTCGTCCTCCATGCGCATTGCTCGGTAGTAGTTGTTCGCCTGCCCGTTGCCGGTGCCAGAGAACAAGAGCTTCGGAAGACAGCCGTGAGAGGGGCAATCAGCCATGTCACACCATGACCTGTTTTGGATTCTCATCTGGTGGCTGTTCTGTCTTTCTTTGGTCAAGATCTATCTACTTACTTACAATCTTGTCTGCAGGCCGCGCTTCCGTTGCTCCGACGGCGACGCCAGCACAGAAGTCGGCTATGAAGAACTCCCCACCGGCAAGATGATCGGCGAATCCGACGAGCGAGCTTATGACGAATCACAGATGCCGCACGTCCAGGGCAGCTCAATGGATCACGGACTGATGTAAAACAGCTCTGAGCCATGCCCAGAAACCGGCTCAATGCTCACGACCCAATCCAGCAGATGTCGCTGGAGCGACG
>JAHFBI010000148.1:0-4107 GCA_023250095.1 Candidatus Melainabacteria bacterium | reverse complement strand
CCTGGACAAAGAATAGATCTGGGTTGTATGCCTCAATGGCCGCAACACCCCGACTGCTTGCCGCTGAGCCCTTGCTCGGCGGCAAGAGCCCTCGGGAAGAGATGATTGTCCTCTTTCTCAACATGCGCCTGCATATCGCTCTCTAGATCCCTGAGCCCTGAAAACAGTGCTCGATAACTGTTGCATGCGTCCTCAGGTAATGTGTAGTTGCCTGTGAGACGGCGCATCTCTCCAAGTAATCTGTCAGCTTCCACATGCTCATATTCCATGACGGAAATGGGGTTGGCAAGGCTACCGCAGTGAAAGTTCGGCAGGCTGTCAGCCTGTTCTAGCTGCTTGAACATGGGAAACAGGACAGTGTCCTCCTTCATCATGTGCAATTCAAGCTGTTCCTTGAAAGCAAGAAAATAATCGGCCAGTTTGATGAGATTGGCGTTGCGTGCCCCGTGTCTGTGCGCAACTTTTTGAGCCAGAGCAGCGAGCCTGGGCAATTCTTCCTTCAAATAAGCATGATGTGTCCGCTCGATATGTTCGGTCAGCTCGGCAAGCCCGGCTTTTGACCAGTCAGCCATCTCTTCCAGCCGGCGAGCCTTCTCGACTTCATGATCGTATTCGTAAAGTTCGCGCAACACCTCCTGGGAATCGACACCTTTTTCCAGGCATGCCTCCACCAGTGTCTTGCTGCCGCCGCAACAGCAATCGACCCCGAAGCGCTCGAACACTCTGACCCGGCCGGGACGCTCGGCGATAAGTTGAGATATGGTTCGCTGGGCATTTAGATCGCAAGTCATCGCTTAAGTCTCCAGATTATGAAGTAACAACATACTATGGTAACCGTTTCTTTCTTTCAATTCTTGCAGGGGAATCCAGGAGCAGCCATCAGCCTTTTTGCTTATATCCGGACAACAATGCCTCTGTTTGCAACGGCACGGGAAGCAGCAGCGGAGGATGATGCAAAGCTTTTCAAGTTCTGCTAATAATTAGATTAGTTATATGGATTGTCGGGAAAGGGTCGAATAACCCTTCCTACAGGTGTCTTATGCCGGAAAAATGTGTTTCGTTGGACTCCTACATGGACTCACTGTCCGAAGAAATCCGTCTTCGTCGCAGATTTGCCCAGATTTCCCAAGAAGAACTCGGGCAGCGAGCAGGTTTGCATCGCACTTATATCAGCGATGTCGAGCGGGGAGCCCGAAATTTATCAATGAAGACCTTTCTGCGCTTGTGCCAGGCACTTGAGCTGTCGCCAGCATCGGTGCTTCTTGCCACAGAATCGAGAGCTATCTCCGATCACGGACAGCCCTGTCCTGAAGATCTACCATGCATCAGTTGCTTCGCCGAGTCGGAAGATGCAATGCTCCCGCCAATCGGCCAGGACAGATTTCGCTAATTCAGACACATCCATAGCGCCAGGTTCAGACACTAATCACAAGCTATATAGAAGATCGCGGGCAGGCAGAGAGTCTTACGTGAGGGAGCTGCCGTGGACAGAAAAGAAAGAATCAACTGCCAATCAGTCGAAATATCGAGGTCTCTTTCAATGTCAGAGTAATAGAATATGCAGACGCGTTGTCGGGACTTAGAGAATATCCTGACTATGTGGCAAAATCGGAAGCTTTCTTACAGTGTGTGGACAACTGAGGAGCATCATGGAAAATTTCATTGCCTGGTTCGAGAACCTTGATCTGGCTGATGTAGCGCTGGTCGGGGGCAAGAATGCCTCTCTTGGCGAAATGATCAAAGAACTCGCCAGTCAGGGAGTGAAAGTTCCCAGCGGTTTTGTCGTGACGGCCGATGCCTATTCGGAGCTTGTCAGATCCTCGGGCATCGGCTCCCAGCTGACTGAATTACTCAGAAATGTCGACAAGAACAACATTGACCAGCTCTCAATCTGCGGGCAGACAGCCCGCGCAATGATCAAACAGGCCGGACTGCCTGAAGCCGTGGCAGCCGAAATAAGCCAGGCTTATCGCCAGATGGAAACGCGCTATGGAGCCGGCGTCGATGTGGCAGTGAGATCGAGCGCAACAGCCGAAGACCTGCCGGAGGCATCCTTTGCCGGGCAGCAAGAGACATTCCTCAACGTGCGCGGGCAGGGTGCCTTGCTGGAATCCTGCCTCAATTGTTTTGCCTCCCTGTTTACCGACCGCGCCATCGCTTACAGAATAGACAAAGGCTTCGACCACATGTCCGTACGCCTTTCGATTGGCGTCCAGAAAATGATCCGTTCGGACCTGGCTGTCTCCGGAGTCATATTCACTCTCGATCCCGAGTCAGGCTTCCGCAACACTGTCCTGGTCACATCTGCTTACGGTCTGGGAGAAAATATCGTTGCCGGTCGCGTAGATCCAGATGAGTTTTTAATTTTCAAGCCGACTCTGGAAACAAGTCCCTTGCCGGTCTTGAAGCGCAAGTGCGGCAGCAAGCAATACCGCATGATTTATGCCGGGCACGGCACGCGCACAACACGCAATGTCGATGTATCTCTCGAAGACCAAAGGCGCTTGAGCTTGAGCGATGAAGAAGCTCTTCTCCTGGCACGCTGGGCCTGCATCATCGAACAACATTATTCTCAAGCTTACGGGCGGCCGGCCCCGATGGACATCGAATGGGCCAAAGACGGCAAGGACGGGCAACTCTATATCGTGCAGGCCCGTCCGGAGACTGTCCATAGCTGCCAGGACAACCGCAGCCTGCTCACTTACCAGCTCAAGGGTAAGGGCAGCCCGCTTCTCACCGGGCGAGCAATTGGCGAGCGCATAGGCGCGGGCAAGGCGCGAATCATCGGCTCGCCTCACGAGCTGGATCGTTTTTGTGACGGAGAGATTCTCGTGGCCGATATGACAGACCCGGACTGGGAGCCAATCATGAAGAGAGCCTCCGGCATAATCACAAATCGTGGCGGGCGCACTTGTCATGCCGCCATCGTCTCGCGCGAGCTCGGCGTGCCTTGCATTGTCGGCACAGGCAATGGGACAGAACTGCTCCCCATAGGAAAGGATGTAACTGTCTCCTGTGCAGAAGGCGCAACCGGCGTAGTGTACGAAGGAATTCTCCCCTGGGAGATGAAGCAAATTCACCTTGACCAGCTACCTCGAACCAAAACGCAGATATATGTCAATCTCGGCAATCCCGAACACGCATTCAAACTTTCCTCCCTGCCTGTCGATGGAGTAGGTCTGGCCAGGGAAGAATTCATCATCGTCAACGACGTCAAAGTTCATCCCCTTGCTTTAACAAGATTCGACAGCCTGACCGATGAGAATGTGCGCTTTCAAATAGATGAGCTGACACGCGGCTATGCTGACAAAGAAAGTTATTTTGTGGAAAAGCTCTCTGAAGGAGTAGGCATGCTGGCCGCGGCTTTTTTCCCACGCCCGGTCATAGTCAGGCTCTCAGATTTCAAAACGAATGAATATGCCAATCTCCTGGGCGGTGCCCAATTCGAACCGAAAGAAGAGAACCCGATGATCGGCTTCCGCGGCGCCTCCCGCTATTACGACGAGCGCTTCCGTGATGGCTTCAAGCTGGAGTGCCGTGCCCTGCGCCGGGTGAGGGAAGAAATGGGTCTGACCAATGTCAAAGTCATGGTGCCCTTCTGCCGCACAGCCGAAGAAGGGCGGCGCGTTATCGACGAAATGGCCCTCAACGGTCTCATCCAGGGGGACAATGGTCTGGAAGTATATGTAATGTGCGAATTGCCGGCCAATGTCTGGGCAATCGATCTCTTCGGAGCAATCTTCGACGGCTTCTCCATAGGCTCCAATGACCTCACTCAACTTGTGCTCGGGCTAGATCGTGATTCGGAGATCGTTTCGCGTCTCTTCGATGAAAGGAATCCGGCGGTCAAGCGAGCGCTTGCACTGGCAATCGACGGCGCCCACCAAGCAGGGCGCAAGATTGGCATCTGCGGGCAGGCGCCCTCCGATTATCCGGAGATGGTTCGTTTCCTCCTCGAGCACAATATCGACAGCATCTCACTCAATGAAGACGTCGTTCTGAAAACCTTGCTCATGGTCGCCGAAGAAGAGCGTGCACTTGCCCTCAGAGAAACTGCCGGCAGGGCCCTTACCTGAGACAGAATCCACAACTCGTCCAAATCCCATA
>JAHFBI010000147.1 GCA_023250095.1 Candidatus Melainabacteria bacterium | reverse complement strand
TCGCCGCTCGGGTGGGGGATTGCGCGATGCGCTCGGTTTGCTCGATCAGGCAAGTCTTCTGGCCTCTCCGGGCAATCCAGTCACAGTAAATGATTTATTGGGGTTGCTCGGTGCCTTGCAAGAAGATGCTCTTCTGTCTCTTGGTCAGGAAATACTTTTGCGTGACGGGCAAAAGGTTCTTTCTTCTTTGAGCCGCCTGCTGCAAGAAGGGCGCGAGCCAGCTATCGTGGTGCAAGAGCTGTCTCGGCATTTTCTCAATCTCATCAAAGCTTCTTATTTGAGCGCCCCCTCAGACCGAGCCATGGCGCAGAGCCTGATTGTCGCTTCCCCCCAGTATCTTGCAGGACTCTTCGAGCAGTCCATTGGACTGGATTCCTCCGAGCTGTCTCAGATTGTCGAGGCTCTCGACAGGCTCGAGCAGACTTGCCGGCGCACGACTCAACCGGCTATGCACCTTGAGGTGGGACTTCTGGCTCTCTGCCACCGCCATGATATGGTATTGATGAAAGAATTGAGCGAACGCGTAAGCAGGCTGGAAGAAGGCACCCCGGGGGTATCTGGGCGTTGCGTTCTCGGGCCGTCGTCGGCTCCTGCCCCTGCGCAGCCGGCCAAAACGACGCCTGCGTCAAAGGCAGAGAAATCCCTGCCAAAGCCCGGTCAGCCGAGCCAGCCACCAGCGGTTGCCGCCGCGCCCAAGAGCCAGCAGGCAAGCGACTGTGCCGGGACCCTGAGCCTTAACAGGCAGAGCGCCAGTCTGGATTTGTCCGGACAAAGGGAGAATGTGTCCACAGGTGTCGCTTCTCGTGAGACTACCGAACAAGGAGATGTTGAACTTAGGCAAGTGGATGTCAATCAGCCGGGTTTTGCTTCTTTCACTGCAGAAGATACAGCCTCCCGCGAAAGACTCCTCCTGGCTCCTGCAGAAGAGACTGGTGGAGCTCCTGAGCCCTTGCCGGTTGAGGATAAAAGCTCTGATGCAAGAGAAGACTCCTGCCCGTCAGAAGATGCCGGACAGGAGTCTTCTGTCAGCCGTTTTGCAGGCGGCGCAGCTGCTGCCGGCATGACGGAGACTCTCTCTCTTGAAGCTGCAGGGATATCTGAAACGCCAGATGATGCTGCTGCGCCGGATGAGGCAAGTGCTGCCGGGCAAGAAGATCTCGATTATATCTGGTCGGAAGCGCTTGAAGAGTTGCAAAGGCGGCACCTGCCGGCTTTCAGCCTGGTATCTACCCACGCTTTCCCGCTGGCGATAACGCAAGATGAGATTTCTCTTGGCGTGACTACCGAATCCTGGCAAAAAATATTGGAGCCAAAAGCCAGTCATTTTCAAGGTGCTGTGCAGTCCGTAACCGGGCGCCCCTTGAGAGTGAAAATCAAAGTGGCGGCAAAAGATCTCACAGCTGGCAAGTCGCGCCCCAGGCAGAAGGCCCTTCAGGCAAGCGGCTCGGGCGACCGCGGTAGCGCCTCTGTCGACGATGCCGATGAGGGTGATGGTGCGCTCGGGAGCCCTCCGGCAGAAGGACTACCATTGCTCAGAGTGCAAAGCGAAGGGGAAAAGCCGGTTTTGCCCGGCTTCCAGCCGCAGAGCCCTTCCTCTTTGATTTCTTCCCCGGCAAGAACCAGGGCGCCTGTCGGCACGGGCAAGGATTCGACTATTGTTGCCGAAGCCTACAAGCTGTTCGAAGGGCCGGGATCGCGCCTTATCGGTTGATGTAAGACTCAGGGGCGAATTTGAAAGCCGCCTGCCTGGGCGGCTTTCAGGTGGCAATCGCTGTCGTCGAGCTTCTGCCATTCAACTTCAACATGGCTGACTCTGGCGCTCGGCGGACCGCTCCAGCACCAGGCGATCAAGTCCTCCAGCTCCCTTCTTTTCCCAGAAGCTTCAACCCTTACACATCCGTCGTTTTCGTTGGACACCCAGCCTGTGAGGCGTAGAGCTCTGGCTTTTTCCCGGGTGCTCTGTCTGTAAAAGACGCCCTGGACACGCCCGACAATTCTCAGCCGGACTGTAAATAGCTGACTCTCGTCCATCTTTTGTCCTCCGGCGCAAAATTCTCCCTTAGGCTCTAAAATATATAGAGTTTAGAGGAACAGGAAGCCTAATCCAGGATGCTGCCATAATCTTTAGCAGACCTCTGGTAAATTAAGATGAAATTTGCTGCTGCTGCCGGTCGTCCGACAGGTTTAACAGGGGCAAGCGGGAATATTAAGGCTGTCGGCGATAAATCGCTCTTCTTAAGTAGCAAAGGATTTCTCAAGGCTGACGAATGCTCAAGGACCTGACGGGACAGAAAAATATTGACAAAGAAGTGATAGTAGCGGCTATCAAGTCCCTCAAGGAAAAAGGGTGGGACGTCAATCCTTATTCGGTGGCCGATGAAGCCAAGATTTCGCGCTCGGCCATTGTGCGCGATGCCGAGTTGATGGAACTGGTCGCTCAAGCCCGCAGTGCAGCGTCTGCCGAGGGCGAAACGGCGGCGGATCTTTCAAGACGCCTGGCAGCACTGGAAGAGCAGAGCAAAGAGTTGCATTACCAAAAGATTCAGCTGCACGAGCATGTTGCTGAGCTGCAGGAGCAAAACAGGCAACAAGAAGAGCAGATTGAGGAGCTGGAAGCGCAGAACAAGCAGCTCAGGCATCACAACAAGCAATTGCAACAGCAGGTCGGTCCCCTCTCCGAGAAGACGGCAAAACTCAAGGAACAGCTGGAGAAACTCAAAGACAGGTTAGGACAGCCTCCCGAGAACCTCAGAGAGAATTTCACTGAGCGCGTAAGCCATCTGGAGGCTGACAATGCCAGGTTGCAAGAGCAATCAGTACAGCTGACTGAGCGCAACAAGCAGCTTTATGACCAGATAGTGCAGTTGCTCGATCAAGAGGAAGAACTGCAGGAGCAGGCAGGACAGCTTCGCGCGCAGCTGGCGCAAGCTCTGAGTGAGTCTTCCGGCGAGTCTCCAGCCGCTGAGCTTCTTGAGGAGATGGAGTCGTTGCAGGCACAAATTGTCAAACTGCGCAGTGAAAATGAGAACCTGGCGGCGACCGTTAATCTTGTCTGGCAGCAAGGATACTTGATGGGGCAACATGACGGGCAGCAAGCAGCCACCGAAGAAATGAAACGGCTGGCGGGCACCGCCAATAGTGTCACCACCCCTGCCGGCGCTGAAATCGAGACGCCTGGACAGGAACTGGAGCCAGAGAGCGAGCCTGTCGCCTCTGCCGACATGGACATTGACCTGTCCGCACAAAGCTGGTCTGCAGGCAATGACACCGCCGATGAGGGCACCTTCTCCGAAGATGATTCCCCGATGGGCGATCCGTTTACAACCCGGCTCTGGGAAGCCTTACAATCCGACAGCTTGGAAGAGCCCCTCACTGCGGGGTTCACTGATGAGTTGTCTTCCGATTTGCCGGGCATGGAGCCGTCCGATGCTTTATCGACTCAGGCTTTCCCGCGCAGTTATGATGAGCCTTCTTTCGACCGGGTCAGGCTGGAGGCTATTCCGCCTGACGAGCAATTGGTTGCACCTCCGCCGGGATCTCAGGCGCACAGTTATTTTAGCTGCAACCCGGACGGTATTCTCGACGCCGCCGGGGCGCAAGACGGCGATGCGAAGTCCTCGGCATTTACTGAGTCAGAGTTGCGCGATCTGCTGAAAAACCGTTTCGCCCGGGGCGAAGAGCCAGCCGAGAAAGAGCCGGAGCCGGTCAAGGATGTGCCGCCTGCGCCCTCCAAGAAGTTCGTTGGCACTAACCGTCAGGGGCAGGACCCGCCGCCAACAGCCTCGCGAGTGTTTCCGCCAGAGATTCGCAAAGCGTGTCTGCTTCTGGGCGTCAAGGCCGACGAGTTGACAAGACAACAGATCTCCGAAGCCTGGAAACGCGAAATGGCTAAGCCGGGGGTGCATCCCGACACGGGCGGCGACACGGAAATGGCCATTTATCTCAACACTGCAAAAGATACTTTGATGCGCTGGGTTGATGACCAGTCGCCGAAGCTGGGCAAGAAGTTCGGGGCCACGCGCGATCACCACAAACATCATCCGGATAAACAAGAATAATTGCGGAGGCCTCCTGGCTGGTCAAGAGGAGGTCGGCTCATAGTATTATTTACCTGAGGTGAGAAATGGCCAGAGCAGTGGTCGCAATCGTCGGCCGCCCGAACGTCGGCAAGTCGACTTTCTTCAACAGGTGCGTGGGCGCGCGCGACGCTATCGTTTTCGATAGCCCGGGCGTGACGCGCGACCGCATTTACCGGGAGTGTGACTGGTCCGGGCACGACTTCCTTCTGGTGGACACAGGCGGGCTGGTCCCGGATGCCACCGAGGAGATGTCGGCTAAGGTTGCCGACCAGGTGGCCCTTGCCGTTGCCGAGGCAGATGTGATCATATTTATGGTGGACGGCAAGTCCGGGCTCATCGGCACAGATCTCGACGTGGCCAACATGCTTCGCCGCACGAAAAAGCCGATTCTGCTGGCCGTCAACAAGATTGACGAGCCGCATGAAGAAACCAATCTTCTGGAATTTTACAAGCTGGGACTCGACGAGCCTCACCCGCTCTCGGCTATGCGTGGTACGGGCGGGGTCGGTGATTTGCTCGATAAAGTAGTTGCTGCCCTGCCGCCTGTCAATGGTTCGGGGGCAGATGGTTCCGGGGCGGAGGATGTTGAGGCCAGGGAAGATTTTTCCGTGGCCATCGTCGGGCGCCCCAATGTCGGCAAGTCGTCAATTGTTAATGCGCTCAGCAACAGCCGCCGCACGATAGTCACTGCCTTGCCAGGCACTACGCGCGATGCTATCGACACAGTCATCAAATATGGCACCAGATCCGTCACGCTCATCGACACTGCCGGGATCAGGCGCAAATCGAAAGTCCAGTTCGGCGTGGAAGCTTTCTCGGTCGTGCGTTCCTTGAAAGCCATAGACAGAGCCGACGTGGCAGTGCTCATGCTGGATGCCACCGAGACTGTTGCCGATCAAGATCAAAAAATTGCCGCCAAAATAGCCGAGGCCGGCAAAGCAACGGTCATTGTCGTCAACAAGTGGGATCTCATCGAGAACAAGTCCTCGAAAATGATGAATGAATTTACACAGCAGGTTCTCCTGGATCTGCCGCATTTGAAGTTTGCCGAGGTCATTTATTCTTCGGCTCTCACAAGGCAGCGTTTGCCCAAGATTCTGGAAGCTTGCCAGCGCGCCTGGGCTGAAAACCGAAGGAGAATAAACACCGGGCTCATCAATCAGATTGTCAACGAAGCGCAGACCATCACGCCGCCCCCATCTGCATCGCGCGGGCGCCGCCTGCGGATTTATTACGCAACGCAGGTATCGGTTTCGCCGCCTACATTTGTCCTGTTTGTCAACGATAATAAGTTGCTCACGCAAAGCTATCAGGTGTATCTGGAGAGGAAAATACGCGAGGCCTTCGGGTTCAGAGGCACTCCCATCCGGCTTATTGCCCGCCCGAAAAACAGAGAGACGAGATGATTTTAGTGTTGCTCATGGTGGCTTCTTATCTGCTCGGGTCCATCCCGACGGGATACTGGCTGGTGAAAGGGCTCAAGGGAATAGATATCCGTCAGGTAGGCAGTGGCTCCACCGGCACGACCAATGTCTTGCGCTCGGCCGGGCGCGGCGCTGCCGCCATCGTCTTCCTTGTCGACATCGGCAAGGGAGTCCTGCCCGTCCGAGTAGCCGTGTGGGTTGCAGGCGCGCACATGTTGGCACCTCTTCCCTCTGAGCTTACCGACTGGGCACCATTTATGGTGGCGCTGTCCGCATTGATCGGGCACAGCAAATCGATTTTCCTCAACTTCCAAGGTGGCAAGAGCGCTGCTACCGGGCTTGGCACCATAATCGCCATGAACTGGTTGACCGGTTCATCTATGCTCTTGCTCTGGGCAGCTATTATTTTTGCCACCAGACTCGTCTCGCTCGCTTCGATCATAGCCGCGGCCAGCTCTGTCGTTTTCATGTATCTCTTTGGGGGGCAAGGGAGCTATATTGCTTATTGTTTTCTGGGGGCGGCCTACGTTATCATTCGGCACAAATCCAATATCAAAAGACTTCTGTCAGGCACAGAACCCAAAATCGGGCAGAAAGCCGACCTGGGCAAGGCAAGCGAAAGGCAACAGGTTGATGTCCCTGAGGAGGCTGCCGGGCCTACTGCGGGTAATATGTAAGTAAGAGTCACACCCGCAAGTCCTGGATTGCGGAGAGTTCCTCGGGGAAAGGATCTCAGCCAAGGACAATTCCCTCAATGAGTAAGAATATAGATCCTGCCGAGCAAGAAAATGAGCGCCTGCTGTCGCAAAGTGACACGACAGTAGATCAGGCGGCAACTCCGTCCGGGTTCAAAATAAGCGGCGCTTATCCGCGCAAGGATCTAACCGGCACAACTCTAGCCAGGAACTACGAAATACTGGCTCTCATAGGTTCGGGGGGCATGAGCGTCGTGTATAAGGCACGGCACAAGCTCATGAAAAGTCTGGCCGCTATCAAGATGTTGCACGCCCATCTACTTTCGCACCAGAAAACTTTGCAACGCTTCCAGCAGGAAGCTCAGGCTGTCAAAACACTCAGTCATCCCAACATCGTCTATGTGTCGGATTTTGGCGTTACTGACGACGGGCAGCCCTATCTGGTCATGGACTATCTGGAGGGAATTTCTCTTTCGGAGCTGATCAGGCGCCAGGGTAAAGTCGAGGTCGAAAGAGCCTTGCACATACTGACGCAAACCTGTGACGCCCTGTCTCACGCCCATGGCAAGGGAATAATTCACCGGGACCTCAAACCGAGCAATATCATGTTAGTCCGGCAGGAAGCCGATAATGACTTTGTGAAAATAGTGGATTTCGGCATTGCCAAGCTTGGTGAAGAAACTCAGCAAGGGCAGCATCTGACTCAAACAGGAGAGGTTTTCGGAAGCCCTCCTTATATGAGCCCGGAGCAATGCCTGGGCTCGAAGCTGGATGCGCGCTCGGATGTCTATTCTTTCGGCTGCGTCATGTACGAGGCTTTGACCGGGCTGGCGCCCTTCAAGGGCGAAAGTTCTCTAGCCACGATGCACAAACACTTGAACGACACCCCACAACCCCTTTCCCTTGCCGGACTGGATCCTCGCCTGGCAGCAAGACTCGATGCCATTGTCTTCAAGTGTCTGGAGAAGGAGCCCGATAAGCGTTACCAGACCATGCAAGATGTGCGCGCTCAGCTCTTGCAATTGCAAGAAGGCGGGAAGATTGGCCGCGGCAATCCGACTGCCATGCTTTTTCTGCGTTTATCGCGCTTTAAGAGGGCTCTGCGCCAGTCTATGCGCCAGCACCCCGTGCGCACCCTGGCTGTGCCGCTTGTCCTCATTTTAATCATTGCTGCTTGCTTTTCTCTTTGTCTGCCGTTGCAGGCGCTTCTAGGTCCTCCGCCGGGTTCGAGCCGGGTTTTTTCTTTCAGTTATGCAGAGCCACCCAAGGAAAAGCCACCTGCGGATTTTGACGCCCGATGCGACAAGATTAGCTTCTTGCTGGGGCAGATGAATAACCGTCTGCCAGCCGATGATCCAGACTTGATTGAGAGGCGGCGGCAGACAGCCAGCTTTTTCATGAAGTTTGGTTTCTGGGGGCGGGCTGCCGAACAATTGCAGTTGATTTATGTCGCCACGCGCGGCAAAGGGGACTCCGACGGGCTGCCTGTCACAAATAACGTGATTGTGCCTTTATCTGAAGCATACGCCCTGGACAGCCAGCTAGAGCGAGCGGAAGCTTTCTTGCATGTGGCTCTGTCCAATTATCATCATCTCTATGGAGATGACGGGCACAGCGGCATCCTTCTGGCGCATCTAGGTGCCATACTCGAGCGGGAGAACAAGGAAAGCGAAGCTCTGGCAGCCTACACTGAGGCCTCGCAACAACTCGGTGACCCGCGTGCCGTACCGGAATGTGCCCAGACAGCCAGCGCCCTCGGCGATCTGTACATGAGCCGGGCGGCCTCGGCCGAGGAACCGGGCAGCGCTCGAGCTTATTATCTTCAGGCGCGAAGGCAGTTCGAGCAGGCTCTGGCTTTCTGGCAGGATCTCCCTGGCAGTTCTTTCAATTATGCTCTCTGTCTGAATCGGCTGGCTGAGTGCACAGAGTGCCTGAATGAATGGTCGTCCTCCGAAAAATATTACGCTCTTGCCACTGAGAAGCTTCAGCAGGAGCTAGGAAGCAAATCCCCTTATTTGAGAGTGATCAAGTCCAACTATGCTCGCATGCTATTCAAGCAAAAGCGCTTTCTTCAAGCCTTCTTTGCTCAGATAGACGCACTTTCTGTCCGGGAAAAGTAGCTTTTCTTGTTCTGGCATGCCTTTGCCCGGCGCCGATAAGACGCAGCATGACACTTCATCACTGCCCCTGGAAAGCATCTATTCATAATTGAAAGCCTGACTGTTATTCAGCTGCCCGGAAGCTCGGAGAAAGATATGTTTTGTTTTTGAGTTTTGAGAATCTCAGGGGCTTTCAGGTAACCGGCGAGGCGATCGCAAGGAGGCGTGTGCGGCACTGGCTCCGCCTTGCTTGATGGAAGGGGGATCTTCGCCGAAAATCGCAGAAAAATCGTCCTTGCCAGAGGAGCTGCTGCCGGCCATTATCAGCTCCATTTCATCTTTCACTTTCTTAAAGCCGTTCAGTGGCTTGAATACGGCAGGCTCGAATGGCATTTCCCGGCAACCCAGGGTGTCGAGCATGGAGACTGTGTGGTCCCTATATTTGCGAGTGATGCGCATGGGCAAGCCATAACCGGATGGCACATCACAGAAGACGCAATAGGCAGCAGCATTTTCGGCAGCTATCGGCAGATCTGAGCAGGTCCAGAACTCTGTTGAGTAAGACAGCTTGCCATTGCGTGAGAAGCGGTCGCAAATATACAGAGTGGCCTTGCGTCCGGCAATGACAGCCGATCTGGCTTTATGTACTTTGTTGGCGTGGGCTATTTCTGAGCCCCCGAACTGCCTGAGCCACTCTTTGCGCGGTTTCTCGCAGAATGTCTTGTTCGAGTTGTTATAAATCAGCGTCCTTGTGTCCGGCAGAAGGACAACAGTATATTCATTCGAGTCAATTCTGCCGACTGAGGGAGTGATGCGTATGTGGACCTTTCCCTGGAACTGGCTCACTTGAGAAACGTCCCAGCCCTTGAGCGGAGAAGCTGGAGCCTCAAGTCCTGGAAGAGTGAAGAAAAAGCTGGTCAGGGCAATCAAGGCCGCTTTTTCATACAGTCTGCGCTCAAGCCCTGGCAGGATGTTGCTAAGTCGCTTGAATATCAAGTTCGCCTCCCTGGTGGATGCCTGTGTTTGTTTCGGGGATCTTCGCAGTCCGTATGATTTATATATGCCAAGAAATTGGTGCTCGAATCAACTGGTAAAAGACAGTAAACTGAGCCGGGGGATGGCAAGAATGTCCCGTCACATAGACCGACCAGGCTCGAGATATCTGGAGCACCTTTGAGTACAATCAGCTTTGAGTATCAAAGCCCGGAAGTTGCCATGTCTTTATTCGCTCTTTCTTGCCTGAGAGTTTGCTGGCTTCTGTCAGCGCTTATTTTGCTTGTCTTCCCTTCGCCCAACTTGCTGCCAGCTTACGGAAAGCCCCCGGGGCACAGTACCTCCCCGTCAGTTAAACAGTCGCCGGGCTCATCCTTGCTGCTGCCGGCTCACGGCTTGCCGGCTGTGGCTCTTCGACCGGAAGAAGAGAACAATATTGCCGTATACAAGGCAGCTAACAAGGCTGTCGTATACATAGCCAGCCTGGCTGCCCCGGAAGAGATTTATTTCAATGTCATGCCCAAGGAAGGGTCCGGCTCCGGCTGCATTCTCACAGCCGACGGTTACATTCTCACCAATTACCACGTGGTCAAAGGCGCGCAGATTCTGCGCGTAACGCTTTTTGACGGTACTAATCTGGCGTCGGAGGTCACAGGCGTCGATCCAGAAAATGATATTGCCGTTCTCAAAATCAACCCCGGCGCCAAAAAGCTCACAGCCATCGACCTGGGTGATTCAGGCAAGCTCGAAGTAGGGCGCCGCGTTTTTGCCATAGGCAATCCTTTCGGACTTGACCGGACAATGACTGCAGGAATCATTTCATCTATCGGGCGCACGCTCACAACTGAGAGCGGACGGCTGATAAAGGGCATCATTCAAACCGATGCAGCCATCAATCCGGGCAATTCTGGCGGGCCTCTGCTTGATTCGGCCGGGCAGATGATTGGTCTGAATACAGCTATTCTCAGCCGCTCCGGGCAGTCAGCTGGTATTGGCTTTGCCATCCCGATCAATATCGTCAAGAGGATATTTCCCCAACTTATCGCTCACCACCATGTTATTCGTCCGGACCTGGGAATCCTCATGGTGCAGCCAACTGAAGCCGGGCTGCGCGTGATAAAGCTCGATCCTACAGGACCCGCTGCAGCTGCCGGGCTGTCCGGTCCGAAAGTACAGGTCTATCAGAACGGTCCCTTTACTATTCAGAGTGTCGATTCAAATGCTGCTGACATTATTCAGAAAGTAGACGATATGGGACTGCGCTCCACCGATGATCTGCTTTCTTATCTTGAGACAAAAAAGCCGGGTCAAGTAGTTACACTGACTGTCCTCAGGCAGGGGCGGTTACTAAAAATTCCAGTAAAATTGACCTCCAGTAGCCCTGTCTAAAAGCGGAATCCAGGGAGAAAAAATTGAGCAGAATACTGGTTATTGACGACGATCAAGCGATTGCCGAGTTGATTAAGGTTAACCTCGATTTGCTGGGACATCAGGTGACCACGGCCAATGACGGCATAAAAGGGCTGGCGCTTGCCCAGCAGAATCGCCCTGATCTGATAGTGCTCGATGTCATGATGCCGGATCTAGACGGCTTCACTGTCTGCCAGCGCCTCAGGCAAAACAGTGCTACGTCCGGTATCCCGATCTTGATGCTTACAGCACTCGGAATGACCAGAGACAAAGTCAAGGGCTTTGATTCGGGGGCTGACGATTATCTGGTAAAACCCTTTGAAATCCCCGAGCTGCAAGTAAGAGTGCGGGCTCTCTTGCGGCGGGCTGGTTCCGTGCCGCCGTCGGCTTCTTTGCCGGAAATACTTACAGCTGGTGAAATCACTTTGATCCCTGAGAACCTGCAAGCAAAAATCAAGGACAGGGTTGTCAAGCTTACGCCGACAGAGTTTGAAATTTTGCACTGCCTGATGCAACATCACGGGCAAACCGTTTCCACAGGCAAGTTGCTGGAGGAAGTCTGGGGCTATTCCCCCGATGACGATGTCGACACGATCCGCGTGCACATAAGGCACCTGCGCACACGCCTGGAGACATCCGAGCGCAAATACATACGCACCGTATATGGAGGCGGCTATCAGCTGATTGCCGAAGGTTTCGCCAAGCAGGCTGGCGACCCGCAAGGCGATTGAAAAGCGGCATTTGCCGGGGCACTCTTTCTTTCATGAAAGAAAGGCAAACTGTCTCACTGCCGATGTATCTTTTGCGTCAGGCTATGAGAAATTATTCAGAAAAATTTGCCAGGGTGTCATTTAAATAACCTGGCGGCAGAGGGCTTGTCAAGAGTCTATAGCATAGAACTGGCGCCTTCTCGGGGGTCTTTCCCCAGAGAGCCTATA
>JAHFBI010000439.1 GCA_023250095.1 Candidatus Melainabacteria bacterium | reverse complement strand
TTCTTAGAAAGTCTGGATAACAATACCAGGATCCAAGGCTTAGGAAACAGCAACCGTTCAAAGTGCTTGCAACTGTTGGAACAACGTTTACGCCTGGAAGTTTCAGGAAAAAAACACTGGCATAGCATGGGCGCTCAGGACTCAGGCAATAAGTCTTGGACGGTGCTCTTTCAGCGGCTGCGCCGGTGCCGGAAATAAGCTGCGCAGGTGCCGTCAAGCGAGGACATGATCGCGCCGGCAGGATTCTCGGGTGTGCAGCTGGTAGCAAAAAACGGGCAGTCAGGTGGCTTTTTGCCCCCGGACAGAATCTGCGCGGCGATGCAGCTGGATTCTTTTTGTTCTAGGTCCAGTTTCAAATTGAAAGCTTTCTCGCAATCGTATTGCGCAAAGCCCGGCCTCAACTTCAAGCTCCCCCTGTGAACACGCCCGAGAGCCCGCCAGGGGGAATCTGTCAGCTCGAAAAGCTCGCGCACAAGCGCCTGGGCTTCCGTGTTGCCCGAGCGCGTCGCGTGGGGAAACTGTATCTCTGCCTCTGCCTCTCCGGATTCCAGTTGTTCGACGGCGAGTAAGATGCTCTCGAGCAAATCTTGCGCGTCGGGGCCGGCAATTACAATCGGCACCTTGAGCTGCTTTGACATGGATTCGAATTCTCTGGTGCCCACGACCGAGCCAATATCACCCGGCACCAGAAAGGCGTTGGCACTGGCTTCCGGCATCTGCGCCACAAGAGGAATTATTGAGGAGACAAGCAATTGAGAGGTGAGAAGGAAATAGTTTTTCAGCCCCATGCGCCTTGCCTGCCACACCGACATGGCATTGGCATGAGCGCTCGTTTCAAACCCGATGCCAAAAAAGATCACTCTGGCGTCCGGATTGGCGGCGGCAATGGCCAGGCAATCGAGCGGCGAGTAAACAACTCTGACATCGCCGCCTGCAGCTTTTACATCAAGCAAGTCCTGGCTTGAGCCGCGCACGCGCAAAAACTCGTGAAAGGTACAAAAAATCACCCCGTCGCAAGAGGCAACTGAAAAGGCGTTGTCAAGAAATTCGGCAGGCGTCAGGCAAACCGGACAGCCCGGACCATGGACTATATTGACGAGATCTTTGAGGAGGTAGTCCAGCTCGCATTGCAGGACAGTGTGCGTTTGCCCGCCGCACAGCTCCATGATCGTCCATGGTTTTGTGACGACGTTCTCAATCTTTCGTGCCAGTTTCCGCCATACTTCGGTATCGCGGTAATCGTCTACAGACTTCAACGTATACCCGCTGCCGCCTTTGTCCTCGAACAAGTATGCAGGAAATATACCCGGTTATTGCTATATTTAGAAGTTCGGAGACGCTGGAGGATTTCAATTGCGAGACATTTCACGCAAAGTCAAGACTTTGAGGACTGCCACGGCAGGCGCTACCTTGCGCGTCAGCCCAGCCACTCTTGTGGCTATTCGGGAAAACAGAATCCCGAAGGGAAATCCGCTGGAAGTAGCTAAAGTAGCCGCAATCCAGGCAGCAAAGAACACAGGCCAGATCATTCCTTACTGCCACCCGCTTCCGGTCGATTTTGTCTCAGTGGAGTTTCATCTCGGCGAGGATCAAATCGACATTCAAGCTTCTGTAAAGGCAATTTACAAAACCGGTGTAGAAATGGAAGCTCTTACCGCTGCTTCGGTTGCTGCACTCACGCTCTATGACATGATGAAAATGCTCGACGAGGACATGGAAATACTCGGCGTGAAACTGCTCGAGAAAAAGGGAGGCAAAGGGGACTTCAAAGACCGGTTCTTGCAGTCTCTCAAGGCTGCAGTTCTTGTCATGTCCGACACGATAGCTCAGGGAAAGAAAGAGGATTTCTCCGGCAAGATAATTGTCGATAGGCTCAAAGAAAGCGGTGTCGATGTTGTCGACTACAAGATAATTCCTGACGATCTTTCACTTATCCAGGCTACGCTTAGATCTTACGCTGATGACATGCAGCTCGATCTGGTAGTCACCACTGGTGGCACTGGACTGAGCCCGCGCGACACAACGCCTGAGGCCATGTCCGGCATCATCGAGCAGGATGTGCCAGGGATTACGGAAGCCGCGCGCGCTTACGGGCAGGACCGTACTCCGTATTCCATGCTCTCCAGAGGCAGAGCGGGGCTGAGGGGCAAGACCCTTATCATCAATCTTCCCGGCTCCAGAAAGGGTGTCGCCGATTCTCTGGACGCCATTTTTCCAGCAGTTCTCCATTCATTCAACATGATGCGCGGCGGCGGGCATCCCAGCCGTGAAGCTCTGTCTGGCTCGAGATCCTCGAAAGGCTAGTATGTTGTGCCATCGCCGGCGGTGCCCACGGCCTGGTGCCGGATGAAAATCGGCACCAGGCCAAGTATCGTTTTTCTCAAACAAATTCATGCCTCTGTAATGTTGGCAAGATACAGCGACAACTGTCAAGATATGTTATCATTGCCCCAGATCGCTCACATCAGATGGGTGCGGGCCTAAAACACATATGATCTCTTCCAACTTCATCCGGAAGGTAACAGCAGCAGGAGTTCTTGCCGTTTTGCTTTTGGCCCCTTTTGGCTGCAGGCACGATGTGTTCGGGCAAGATGTCCAAGCCCCGGCAAAACCTGGAGCTTGCGATAATGCGGGAACGAGAGGCGAGTGCCAGAATGTTGACATCCCCAATTTCGGCAAGGTTGCCGACGGCATCTGGCGCGGGGCAGCTCCTTCTGCCTCGGGATTGAAGGAGTTGGCGGCCGATGGAGTCAGAACAGTCGTAGATCTGCGCCTTGGCTCAGCAGACCCGAAACGTGAAGAAATTCTCGCCGAGCATCTCGGAATCAAATATATCCATTTGCCGATGGGCTACTGCGAACCATCGCGCTCCAAGATCAAAGCCTTTTTGAAGATTGTCTCCAACCCGCTGTATCAGCCGGTATATATTCATTGCCGTGAGGGCGCAGACAGAACCGGCACACTGGTGGGCATCTATCGCATTCTGGTGCAGGGCTGGCCTTTCCAGAAGGCGTACAGGGAAATGCGTAGTCACCATTTCAAGCCCTGGCTTCTGCCTCTAAAAAAGACGGTCAAAACCTGCAAGCAACAAATGGATGCCTGAAGAGGGCACGAGCTAGCGCCTATTTATCCTCGCGGGTGGATTTGATGTCGGTCCAGAGCGCGCTCTCATCATAATCA
>JAHFBI010000146.1 GCA_023250095.1 Candidatus Melainabacteria bacterium | reverse complement strand
AACTCAATGGCGAAAGCTACCGCGTGCAGGCTGCCACACGTAAAAACAAACGAGAATCCGTTTCAAGCGACGGGGGTCAAAAATAATTGTCCCCAGGGTTCAAAACCCTTGACACTGATCAGCATGCAGCAAGCGGTGATAAGTTTGTGCGGTTCTTAAGAACCGCCTCCTGTGCTCGATTGCGGATATTGACAGTGGATATTCCCCGGCTTGCCAGATACCGCGGTTCTTAAACGGTGACCTTCGATGGCTCGCTTGCTTGTAAGCACGCCAAGATTAGCTCCGTCGAAAAATCGGAACCGCCAGTCAAATGACGCATACTTTCATCAACCTTTCCGTAGATGTCTAAGTATGGATTTCGAAAGTGGTACCAGAGGGGCACCGAGCGCTATGCAGTTTTTAAATTTGGAGCGGGCGAAGAGTCTCGAACTCTCGACCTACAGCTTGGGAAGCTGTCGCTCTACCAACTGAGCTACACCCGCAAACAATGTCGCTATTCTAGCAAAAATTCCCTGACCGGTCAGCCCACCTTGACTTCATCCTCGAGTCTGCGGAAAGTGCGCAGCCAGGTCTCGACGTTCTCGAAGTTCTTGGCATAGTCGAAGGCGACATGGGTTGCCAGGCAACGGCTGACGCACTTGACATGCCATTTATCTTCGGGCAGAGGGCAAATTGTTATCTGCATTTTCTCGCCTGGAGACTTCCAGCTAGCGCCAATGGAAGCTGTCATCATGAACTCGTTGTCGTCATGGACCGTATTCACATTTGGAACCGACAGCAGCGCCTCACGGCAGAGATGGCGTAACTCGCGCCCTGTGCCGTCGAAGTCGAATTCCCTGATCTGCTCGAGATCCCAGATTTCTTCGTGGTGGCCCCTGGCGACCGACAGGCGAGCTGTGAGATCCGTCAAAAGAAAGACCGCAGCCAGAAAAGTGCCGAAGCCGAAGCCTGTGACCAGTGCCGCATGCCAGCCAATTTCCAGCGCTTTCTGCTGTCCTGAGAGGACCAGGATGGCGATGAAGGTGAGCAAGCCGATGCCGCCTCCAAAGCCCAGCACGCTGACTATGACAGCTCGAATGATTCGGGCGAAATACTGCCCCATGTGGTGAACCTATGAGAACACTGGCTGTGCTTAGGACTCCTCGGTCTCATGATGCTGCTTGCAATACCAGCGCAGATAGCGAAACAGCATGTATACAGGCGGAGCAATAACCAGAAAACCCAGAAGCTTCTCAAGCAGGCGAAATATTTTCATATAAGTATCTATGCCTCATCGTCGGTTGCAAGTTGACAGGTTCCCTCATCAGCAGGAATGCTGATGACGCTCTCGTTCAGGTCTTGAAGTTCTATGGACTCCAGCTCCAGCTCCTCGACATGGATGGATATGTCTTCGGTCTTAGCGCCAGGGAGTTCCTCTGAGATCTCCTCAGGCAGGTCTGCCTCAGCCTGCTGCAGTTTGCTTTGAGCGAGAACCAGCCGTGCTTGCGCCTTCTCAGCAGCCGTGCGCTTGGGGAACAGCCGTGTGCGGCAGCGGGAGCAAAAGCAGTAGCTTCCTTCGCCAAGATGCGAAAAATCGGTCATCTTGAAGCCGACAGGCAGGTATGCCTTGGTGGCGACAAGACGGCGCTCAAGCCCTTTGAGTCTCCGTTGATAAATCTTGACGAACTCATGGCGGCAGGGTGTATCTGGATCCATCATTGCTTTATCCCCGGGGCAAATCAGTCTGCCAGAGTCCCATAGTCTATCATTCAGAAGACCTTAGCGTTCTTTGACGACGGGCAACTCTTTAAGCAAACGCCCCTGCCATATGATCAGCACTGCCAGATGATGCTCTGCTCTGACTATGTTCGGGCAAGAAAAATAAATGGAGCGGCTGGATTGAGGCAGCATCGGGTGTGACTGGCTGGCTGCCGATACCGTTACGGCTCCATTTTTCCTCCTGGCTGTGTTGTCGAAAAAAACTATCGTCAGCGACAGGTCAACGACAGCTTGCCCGGAGATGTTTTTCAACTGTATCTCGCCTTCAGGCGTCAGGCTGCCTCTGGCTAGCCAGATGCGCGAGGACGTGAGGCAAACGGGTGGCGCGCCGGGCCCCACTGGGGCTGTGCCAGCCGGTCGGACCGTGCTGGCTTTCAATTTGTCTTCGGCTTTCTGAATATCGGCAATCATTTCGGAAACCCGGTCGGCATGACCCTTGACGGAACTCGATTCGTCCGACTTGCCCTGTTTAAGGAGAGAGGCGCTCCAGTCGAGCAGTGCCTGGTGCAGTCTCAGGAGCAGGGGCAGATCTTTCGGGCGCAAAAGGTTGGCGTCTTCCAGGGCACGCACGGCCCCTGCGTAATTTCCCAGCTTCAAGCTCACCGAGGCCAAAAGCTCAAAATTCTCCACGCTGCGTTCTTTGTCTGTCAGCTCAACCAGCGACTCTTGAGCTCCGGCGTTATCGCCATGCTCGAGGCAAAGGTCAATCAGGTGGTGCCTGGCTTCGAGATTGTTTGGATCGCCGAGGCTCACAGCGCGGTAGCTTTCGATAGCTCTGGCGATATTGCCTCTGCGGCTGTAAATGGCGCCCAGAGCCATGCGGGTCGCAGGCTCATCTGCTACGCTGAGGCCGGTTTCCAGGAGCTGAATGGCTTTGCTGTCGTTTTTGCTGTCGACTTCGGCCACTGCTGCAAGCTGGCGGTAGAAGTCGCATATCTGGTGAGGAATGGCGCTGTGCGCCGGGTTGTCATCCGGCAATATCTGATAGGCCGACTGCAAGTGCTGGATGGCTTCCTGCAGCTTGTTTTCGCTGACGTCCTGTTTTGACCAGTCCTGGAACATTTTTGCTTTCCCTGCCAGGAGGTTCCTGTCCGGCTCTGAACCTTGGGCCGAAGCAAACAGCCGCTCGGCTTCGGCAAAATCGTTTTTGCTGCAGTAATAATCTGCGTATGCCAGAGTAACCGGTGTTGTCAGCGCGCAGGGCAGTCTCAAGCGTAAAGTCGTGTCGAGAGCTATGCGCCCTTCGGCAATGCGGTCTGTACGCAGATATCCCTGAGCCAGCCAGGGGAAAACTTGCTCGTTATCGGGTTGCTTGCGGGCGATCTCTTCGAGGATAGGCAGGGCCGCTGCATCCTTGCTGGCTTTTATAAGAGCAATTGCCTTGTCCAGCTGAGTCTCGGGTGGGCGCAAAAGAAAGAGTCCGGCAAGCAAGAGAGAAAGCAAAAGAAAAATGCCCAGCCCGACCTTCCAGGATGCCACCCGAGGACCCTGTTCGACCGCCTGTGTCGTCTGCCCTGAGCTTGTTTCGGGACCTGCTTCCGGAATTGTCTTGTCGACCTCGCGTTGACTGGCACTCCAGTGAGATTGCCTTTGCTAAGGCTATAATATCCTGGCAAAACAGGCAGCGGCAACAGTTCAGCCAGCGGACGCTTGCTTTAGCATGTCCGGCACATATCTACGCAATAATGCCTCATGAAAATGCTATCTGAAATCAATCTCACACCAACCAGCGCGCAGTTTGAGATAAAGCGAGGCGGAGGAACCCTTGTCGGGCGTTCCTGGGGCACACCAGGCGAGTGCAAGGCGGCGGCTTTGCTGGTGCACGGGCTAGGAGCGCACAGCGGCTGGTTCGAGGCGCTGGGGCGCCAGCTGAAGGTTCGCCGTCTATTTGCTGTTTCCTTTGATCAAGTCGGCTTCGGCAAAAGACGTGAGGAGAACTTTTCTTCTTACAGCCAGTGGATAGACGATGTGATTGGTGCTTTCGACCATCTCAAGGAAACGCTGCCTGGCAAGCCTGTTTACCTGATGGGCAACAGTATGGGAGCTTTGCTTTCGCTTGTGGCTGCCGACTATGTCAGCCCTGACGGACTGGTGCTGTTCTCGCCTGGTTTTGACGGCTGTCCGGAGACATTTACTCTTCTTTATCGGCTTCTGACCGTCGTGAGCGCCTTTCTCAAGCCCGAGGAGGAAGTGGGACTGCCTTACGGTTGCGATCTTGTCACCAGGGATCCCTCAGCAAGACAGTGGATTGAGGCTGATCCTCAAAGACGCTTCCGCGTGCCGGGCAAGATGATGCTCGAGCTACTCAAGTTGAGCGCCCGGGTGCTCAAGCAGCGCAAGTCCCTGAGCATCCCGGTTTTGATGATGACTGCCGGGCAAGACAGGATTGTCAACAATCCTGTCAATAACTCCTTTTTTTCGCGCATCAGCGCTCCTTCCAAGAAAACCAGGCACTTTCCCGAGGCCTGGCACGACCTGATGTTCGACCCGGTCATAGATGAAGTGGCCGATGAGATCTTGCAATGGATGTCCGAGCAGACAGTCGAGCGGCTGATCAGAGGCTGAGGCGTCAAGTGAGCGAAGCGGACCCGCAGCAGATTGCCCTTGAGCCAGACGAGCCAGCAAACGAGCTTGAAAGAGCGCTTGCTCTTCTGGTGGCGGGGAAGATGGATAAGAACGCGTTCTTGCGCCTGTTTCTGAGCTCCCGTCTCTACATCCTTCTCGATGGCGAGCCGCAAGGGAACACTCTGGGCTGTCGGAGCCCGATGGTCTTTGCCGCTTCGCCTGAGTCGCCGAGGATGCTGGCCTTGTTTTCCAGTCCGGTGAAAGCTTCAGCAATGAGTGAGCTGTTTCCAGAATATAGATATACGGCTATGGTGGACAGCCTCTGGGCAATTCATTGCGCCGGACCTTCCACAGGAATTGCTCTCAATCCAGGGGCCGCTCTGGGCTTCGAGCTGGCTGCCTCCGGCGTGCAGGAACTGAAGCTGGCAATCGAAGAGAATTCCTAGAAGGACAATCGGAATTGCAATGGTGCCCGCTCTCAGTGCGCTCCGCGTACTTACCTTATTTGAGAACACCTGCTTTATTGAAGAGGCTTTGTCTTTTTTGCAGTAGGGATGAGAGCATTATTAAATCGTGTTGCAAATAAGTATTCTTTTAGCCGCTTTGCAGCCCCGCAAACAGGAAGGGCCTTAAACTCAGTGTCAGGACAAGATGAGGGAATCTGGACCTGTGGCAGCCGTTTGAAAGGCTGTCGGCATGAGGAGTCTCTGCGTTTGGTCCCGACGGTCCAACTGGTTATAATAGCTGCGGGCCACACTGTTCAAATTGTCTGAAACCATCGAGAGGTCAAGCCGGTGCACCAGTCGATTGCAGCACTATTGAGCGAGCGCCAGAGCAAATCTGCAGGCGCCGTAGCCGTTCGCTATAAAGAGAATCGCGCCACTTATAGAGACATGATCTGGTCCGATTATGGGCGGTTGATAAACGAGCTGTCTTTCGGACTTGTGGCACTGGGACTCAAGCCTGGCGAATGTGCTGCCATCATGTCCAACACCTCGCATCTCTGGATTGCCGCCGATCTGGCGATTATTTCTTGCGCCGCCGTCTCAGTGCCTGTTTATCCGACCAGCTCCAGCTCTGATGTTGAGCACATTCTGGTGAATTCGGAAGCGAAAGTCCTTTTCGTGCAAAACGAATCGCTGCTCAAGAAGGCCTTGTCGGTTGCCGGGCTGGCGCCGGACCTGCAGAAGATTATTTTGATGAGCGCGCCTGGCAAGGGGCGTTCGCTGTCCGATCTCATAGCAGAACTTTCAATTGCCGACGGGCTCGTTATCGGACTCGAGGAGTTGCAGGAGCTCGGGAGGACTCTCAAGTTCGAGAAACCTCAGCTCATACAGGAGCGCGCCGACAACATCAAGCCTGACGATCTTGCCACTATCATCTATACATCAGGAACCACCGGCACGCCCAAGGGCGTCATGCTGTTGCACTCGACCATACTCAGGGTGATTGAAGATCTGCCGCCGCTTGTGCCGGTCGGTGAAAGCGATATCTATCTTTCTTTGCTTCCTCTTTCGCATGTCTTTGAAAGAGTGTGTGGAGAGTTCTTCTGGCTGCTCAACGGCAGTGTCTGTGCCTTTGCTGAAGGACTGGAGTTTGTCCCCAAGAATATGGCCGAGGTCGAGCCAACCATGATGCTGGTCGTGCCGCGTTTGCTCGACAAGATATACATCAAGGTAAACAGCGGCATTGAGGGTGCCTCTGGGCGTGCTCAAGAAGTTATCAGATGGTCGCTTGCAGTTGGCAAGGAAGTCTTCCGGCATAAAGTGGACGGCAAGGCGCTGAGAGTCGGGCTGCAAGCCAAACACTGGGTGGCTGAGAAAATCGTGCTCAAGAAATTGCGCGAGCGCATCGGCAGGCGCCTGCGCTTGATTGTCAGCGGCGGTGCGCCGGCAACGCCTCCGGTGATTGAATTCTTCAATGCCATCGGCATCACTGTTATCGAAGGTTATGGACTGACCGAAACAGCTGCTCCTTGCAATGTCAATCGCTATCACAGGAACAAGATAGGCACAGTGGGTCCGGCAATTCCTTCCATCGAAATGAAGATAGCCGATGATGGCGAGATCCTTTTCAAAGGACCGACCGTTTTCAATGGTTATTACAAGGCCGATGACATGACCAGGGAAGCCTTTACCGATGGCTGGTTCCATACAGGGGACATCGGGGTGGTGGACGCTGACGGCTATCTGAAGATAACCGATCGCAAAAAGGACCTTATCATCAATTCGGCTGGCAAGAATATTGCTCCGCAAAAGATTGAAGGGATTCTCAAGACCATTCCGCTTGTCAGCCAGGCCATTGTATTTGGTGACAAACGTAAGACACTGGTGGCTCTTCTGACTCTCGACGAGCAGATGACGACTGAGTTTGCGCGGGACAGAGGCTTTAGCTTCGATGAATACAGCGATCTCGTTGCTTTACCGGAGTTGAAAAAGCATCTCAAGAAGGAGATTGCTCAGCGATCCTCGGCTCTGGCGGATTACGAGCAAGTCCGCAACATTGCCATTCTTGCCGGCGAGCTTTCCATCGAGAATGGCGAGCTGACTGCGACAATGAAAGTGAAGCGCAACGTGCTTAAACAAAAATATGGAGATCTAATAGAGTCTTTGTATCACGATGATGCCGTCCTGGTGGGCGCTTGATAACCTTTGCACAGGTCCTCCCATTTTGCCAGTGGAAGCGATTGTCTGGCAACATGGCAGGAACACTGGCTGGAACTTTGGTCCAACCCTCAGGACTTCCTTGTTTTACTTTGCCAGACAGAAGGTATGCTAATGACTTCGCTCGAGTAAAGGTGGTATAGAAAATAGAGTGGTGAGCCTCCCTGGGGAGGATGCTCCCGCGCGGTCCATTGGAAGCCTGGAATGACAGTCCACTGAAAGGACGACAGTGTTAACCATATTCGAGGGGCAAATATCGTTTAGCGGGGGGCTGCAGGAGGCCCTGGAGACCGTGACCAGCCATAAGAACGTCCAGAATGGCGTTCTTCGCATCACATCCGACCAGGGCAGCGGCATGATTGGAATTTTCTGCGGGCGTTATATGACCGGTGGCGTTCTCACTCTTTCTGGAGAGCGGAAACTGCCTGCCATCAAAAGGTTGTTGTCATGCAAGGAAGGAAGTTTTGCTTTTCTGGACGTCCTTGGCGAAAAAATGCCTGATCTCAAACAAGGGCTTTGCATCGATATCCGCATGCTGCTCGATGCCGTGCCGGATCTGGCTAAGGTTGCCATCCCTCTATCGGAAGAGTCTCTCACGAGGCTGACGGCCCCGGCTGAGGATATTCATCTTATTGATACGGCTTTTATCAATGAAGAAGAGCCTGCTTTCCCTGATGAAGATGCCCGCATCGCTGAAATCACCCGCACTTACAATCGGCTTGTGGCGCTTTCCGAGTACGAGCGTCTGCACCGCACAGAAGATGACGCAAAGTTCGAGGAGGAGGAGCGGCAGTATTTCGCCAGTTATGCAAACTACCAGGCCACTCAGAGCCCTGTCCTGACTGCCGAAGATCAGCGCCAGCTCTTAGGTGAGGCTCCGGCGGTCGTTCCGGAGTTGCCGGAGCCACAACAGCCTATCGATCCTACCGCAAGAGCAGCGTCAGTGACGCGCAGTCGCTATACCAAGCTTTGCGAATGGGAAGAAAAGAGCCAGCGTTATCTGGGACTGGCTCTCTGGGGAGCCTTTGCCCTGATCGGCGCCATTACCATCCTTATATACTGGCGGGACATCCTGGGCTCCATTCAGGCGGCTTTTCCGAAGTAGAAACAACCCACACCCGGCACCCATGGGCTTTATGTGATACCGTCCGCGATGGCTGGTGCTGTCTCCTTTTGCGGGCGCGCCTGGCTACATTACTAGTGCATCCTGTCCTTGAGAGCACATGATGAAGCCGGTGACCTGCACTGTTTGCCGGTCCCGGCTTCACTTGAGGTACAGCCTGGTTTCAGCTCGTCAACTGAGCGCTGTTGCCGATGCCGTGCGGTCAGCCTTGTCGAGGGCCACGATGCGCAGCACCCGTGAGCGTCCGGCTTCGAGAACGAAGAGAGTGCCATCCGGACCGAAAGCTATCCCGGTTGGATTGAGCAGTCTGGACAGGAAAGTATCCACCCGTCCGTCGCGGCTTACCCGGAAGACGCAGCCGGCACGACCAGCTGTGACGTACAGGCGTCCCAGGCTGTCAATTGCCAGATTGCCATCGAAACCGTCGGCAAAATTGAAGCTTTCGGGTTCAGCCACAGCAATCCTTGCTACTTCTCTGCCGTCCAGGGTGCGTTTCACCACAGAGCCGGTAGCGTGCTCCAGACCCCAGAGAAAACCGTCAACATCGAGCAACAAGCCCTGGGTTCCCTGCCCCGCCCCGCCAATCAGGACCTCATATTCGCCCATGCGATCTATCTTGAAAATACCGCCTGTATTGGACGGGAAGTTGGAGACGTACACTTCGTCGCTCGGTCCAAGCACTATATCGGACAGGAAAGTTCCACCGCCTGTCAAGCTGCCGTCCAGCTGAGCCAGGACCCGGCCGCTCTTGTTGGGATCTATCTTGTAGACTGTTCCCTGGATGGTAGTCACATAAAGTATACTTTTGCGGTCGAAACGCAGCCCGGAAATGGTCGTGTTGCCTCGTATGCGGGCATATTCCGTAAGCTGTCCGCCGTGATCGACAAACCATACGCTTCCGTCAACGGCAAAATAGACGCCGCCAGGACCGGAGCTGATGCGTGAAAATCTGTTGGAGTATGAAGAATTGAGCTGCGAAAGGACGCGCACGGCGTAGCCTCTGGGTGGCTCGGGCAGATCGATCACCGTCAGAGAAGGTGAACTTGTCCGTTCGTTCTCCATTGTCACAGTGCTGTCGTCGTCGGTTTCCTCGACCTCGGCGGATGTGATGTCGATGTGCAGAATTAGATGTAAGGGCACAAGAATCCGGCGGATATGAATCTGTCCGTCGCTCTCATGCGAGTATGACTCGACGTCTATATGGTCATGGTCGACGCTCAAAACTCTGCCGGTGACCGTGTTATGGCAGCCCATTCCGTACCAGATCTGGATTTTCTGGCGACTCTCAACAAAGCCCTGAAGTCTTGTTCTGAAGCTCATAGTGCACCCCTAAATGCTAAACAGGTTTCCCTGTGCTAGCTCCTACCTCACTTGTTTGCCGTCGAAGGGTTCCCTCGCCTTGCCGTCTCGGTTGCCCCGCTTACATCCTCCAACCATTCTTTTCGATCCACAATCAAGGCGTGGTTCCAGAACTGCTCGAGTTTGTAATAGTTTCGTTCCTTCTCCTGGAGTATATGGACAATGATAGTTTCATAGTCCATTAATACCCATCTTCCCTCTTTTTTCCCCTCTATGGAGCGTGGTTGCATACCCAACCTGGAAAGAGCTTCATCGATTGCATCGACCATTGCTCTGACTTGAGTTGAGGTGTCGCCTCCAGCTATTACGAAGTAGTCTGCCAGAACAGTGACCTGTCCCACTTCCAGAATCAGAGTGCCATGTCCCTTCTTTGCTTCAGCTGCGTTAGCTGCGACAAAAGCGGCCTTGCGCGAGTCTATCCGAGTTGCAGTTCGTCGGCTCTTTTGTTCGCCACCACCGTTGCCTATAGAAGCAGCCTTGACCGACTTTCTCAAATGACCCTTACTCCGATGTCCGTACTCTATTTGTTCCCAATTTGTTCTTCTTTTCACATACTTTTTTGGAAACTTTTCTTCAGCTCAAATCCTTGCTGTCAGCCGGCTTCGGGCTGAAAAGTTGCCCGTGAAGCTGTCATTTGCCCGCTGTGCCTGTCGTTCAAACGGAACCTTTGTTAACTTTCCCGGAAGGCCCCATATATCCTGCAGGCGCTAAGGTACAATGCATGGGCTGTTAGGCAAACGTAGACCAGTTGGGCTTTGGACAACAGATGGTTATTAAGAGCCACATTTTATGCCCCGGTATCTTGTACCGTGTCCGAAGGTGCTGTATCCTTGCCCCTTACGTGGTTTACTAAGCCCTAAGTTGAGTGGGAGGAATCTAGGTGAATAAAGCAGAACTTGCCGCTGAAATAGCTGCACGTACAAACAACACAAAAAAAGCCGTTGAAGAAATGCTGGGTTCTTTGACCGACGTGGTCATTGAAGCCGTGGCCAAAGGGGATCGCGTCACACTGGTCGGATTCGGCACATTCGAGCGCCGTGAACGTCAGGCTCGTGAGACTAACAATCCGCAGAAGCCTGGTCAAAAGATTAAAGTGCCTGCCAAGAAAGTTCCCGCATTCTCGGCTGGTAAGGAATTCAAGGAAAGAGTTGCCCACAAGTAATTGCAAGCATCTCGACAGGCTGTTTTAAAGGGAGAAGGTCAAAGACCTCCTCCCTTTTTTTAGCTTGCGCCCTTGTTTGCCGGAAGCCCGGAAGCTCAGAGCCTCCGGGCTTCTGCGGCTATTCTTTGCTCCAGCCGCTTTGCCGTTCGATTTCGGCTTTTTCTTCCGGAGTGACTCCTTTGATGGTCAGGTTAACTCGCCCGCGCTCATCAATTTCCCGCACTTTGACGACCACTCGTTGTCCGACTGCAACGGAGTCTTCTACCTTTTCTACGCGGCGGTTTTCCAGCTGGGAGATGTGGACCATGCCCTCCTTGCCAGGGAGAACTTCCACAAACGCCCCGACCGGGATGATGCGCGTCACGCGCCCGCCATAGATGGCCCCGACTTCGACGCGTTTCAACATACGGACTATCCAGTCTCTTGCTGCTTCGCCGCCGGGAGCTTCTACGCTGGCAATCAGTACTGTGCCGTCGTCTTGAATGTCGATGGTGGCACCGGTTTCTTCGATAATGCGGCGGATGACTTTGCCGCCAGGTCCAATAACCGTGCCGATATCTTCGGGATCTATATGTATAGTGATGATGCGTGGCGCCCAGCGAGATAGCTCTATGCGGGGGACAGGCAGTACAGCTTCCATCTTGTCAATTATGTGCGTGCGCCCGCGTTTTGCTTGGTCCAGGGCGACGCGCATGATCTCAAGCGAGATCCCCTCGATCTTGATATCCATCTGCAGGGCGCTGATGCCATCCCGGCTGCCGGCAACCTTGAAATCCATATCTCCAAGGAAGTCTTCGAGCCCCTGGATGTCCGAAAGGATGGCAAAACGATCCCCTTCCAGGATAAGACCCATGGCAATGCCGCCGAGAGTGTGCTTGATTGGCACCCCGGCATCGGCCAGCGCCAGTGACGAGCCGCAGGTCGAGGCCATGCTGGTCGAGCCATTGGATTCAAGTACTTCCGAGACTACTCTCAGCACGTACGGGAACTCGCTCTCCGACGGAAGAACAGCCATGAGAGCGCGTTCGGCCAGTGCTCCATGACCAATCTCGCGCCTGCCTGGCCCGCGATTGGGCTTGACTTCGCCCACGGAATAGCTGGGGAAGTTGTAGTGGTGCATATATTTCTTTTCTTTCTGCGGCTCGACCGAATCGAGGCGCTGAGCGTCCATGCCGGTGCCGAGCG
>JAHFBI010000438.1 GCA_023250095.1 Candidatus Melainabacteria bacterium | reverse complement strand
AGTCCCTTGTCTTTGCGCCCCATCCATTATTAAGGAAGGCTGAAGGAAAGGACTCTCTTAGCGGCCCGTTGTTTGGATGAGGCAAGGAGTCTGTATGTCCGGTCTCCTAGTGTCCTCGTTTTTCGCTGTGAGGGATCTTCTGGCAAAGGAGTGGAAACAATGTCTTTGAAAGGGAAGAAAGTTCTGATCCTGATTGGTCCTGATTTCGAGGACCGTGAAGTGTTCTATCCACAGCTTCGCCTGCAGGAAGAAGGAGCTACGGTAAAAACAGCCGGGATCGGCGAGAAAGCATACAAAGGAAAATATGGAATACCGCTGGAGGTAGACGGGCAGTGCGAGGATTTCGTCAAGGAAACCTTCGATGCCGTGATTGTGCCTGGCGGCTGGGCTCCTGACAAGATCAGAGCCAATGCTGCTGCTCTGGAAATCATCCGCAAAGCTGCTCGGCAGGGAAATGTCGTGGCAGCTATCTGTCATGGCGGCTGGGTTCTTGCCTCGGCCGAAGTTGTGCAAGGTAGGACTGTCACCAGTTTCCAGAACATCAAGGACGATTTGATTCATGCCGGGGCTATCTGGGTTGACGAAGAAGTGGTCGTTGACGGCTCTTTCGTCACAGCGAGAAAGCCAGCCGATCTTGGAGCCTTCTGTCGCGAGATCATCGCCCTGCTGGTTTCTGCCAAAGTGAGAGTCTCGGGCTAACTTGCACCGTATTTGGTGGCTGTCGATCCGGCGCGGACGGGGGGTCCTTCGACAGGTAGAGGATCATCTTCTATCGCAATGATTCCCCTTGCATGGCAGATGGCCTTTTTGTCAAGCCTGGTCCGGCGCGCTCAACGGGCAACGGGCAAACGGCAAAGGGCAACGTGACTGTGCAACACGCGGTATCTCAGGCAAAGCGTCTCTAACTCTTGATGGCTGTTACAACCGGTGCCTGACTGCCCCAGAAGGGAAGCTCCAGTCTTTCTACCTGCTCAAAGCCGGACTGTGAAAGCATTTCTTCCAGTTCAGCAAGGGAAAAAACGCAACCGGCAGTTGTAGCCAGGAACATATTTAAGGCAAACAGGCAGGGGAAGGAGGGTCCGGTCTTTTGCTCGCTGGCGATGAATTCGGCAATTATGAGTCGCCCGCCGGATTTGAGAGCGCCTGCGCACGCAGCAAGGAGTTGCCGGCTCATTTCTTTACCTTCGCTGTGGAGGATGTGTCCGAGGATTACAAGGTCGTACACCGAATTTTCCAGCGGCACGTTGCGCCAGTTGCCGCTGAGATAAGTGTATCTGTCGGCTACGCCGTATTTGCCAGCAAAGGAAGCTGTGACATTGAGGACTGCGGGAAAGTCCAGAGCGTCGACTGTAACATGCGGGTTTGCTTGTGCAAACGGAATGCTCCAGACTGCGCTACCGGCAGCCAGATCAAGAATCCGGACGGGAGAAGGCATTTTGTTGGCTCCCAGCGCGTCAGCCACCATCTGGGCGGTTGTGAAATTCAGGGGAAATATGGATGAAGCCAGTTGTGGGAAGAATTCCTCTGCTTTGCTGTCTTGATTTACCTGGCATACCGGCTCGCCTGTGCGCATGGCTTTAGTCAGTTGTTGCCAGTTCAGTTCGACGTCATCTTTGGCCAGAATATACTTGCCCAGAAAAAGCTGGCTGTCAGAAACCAGATATAGCTCGGAAATTTTCGTGAGCGAGTACTTTTCATCTTTCTTTGCCAGAAATTCCAGGGCGACCAGACAATCTAACAAGAGTTTGGCGCCTCTTTGGTCGAGAGCCAGGCGGCAGGAGAGATCCTGCCAGCTGAGGGCTCCATTCTTGAGTTCACTGAAGACATTCAGCTCGAGGGCTGTCTTGAGAACCTGGTTGGCCCATTTTGCTTCGAGCAATTCTGTGATTTTTGTTGGCGGCATCAGCCGCTTTTCTTGCGTTTGAGCCATGAACTTTCCCCAAAAAGCCCGGGTGCACATCCCGGGATGCCAGTAGAGTTTAAATTTCAAGTTTAACCTGTACAAACGGCAATATCGAAAAGAGCTAATTTCTTGGAAACCTGCGCATGGGCTATAATCTCAAGATACAGATCGTTGGGCACGGCGGAGGCCAACGAACCTGGTCAGAGGGGAAACCCAGCAGCCATAAGATGTCCCTTCCGGGTGTGTCCAGCGGTCTGTCCTAAAAATCCACGCCTTCAGGCAACAGGAATGAAATCAAAATCTTCTTCCAAGCACGTTAGCAGCGGCCCTCCGTCCGACGAGAGCACTTTGCTCGGGCAGATTCTAGTTGAGCTGGGGTATATCACTATCTACCAGCTGGATGAAGCTCTCCATATTCAACGTACCGACGCCGGAGGCGGGAAAGAGCACAAGCCTCTGGGGCAGATCTTGCTCGAGCTTGGCTATTGCGGGCCCAACCATCTCATTCGCGCTATTCAGGTGCAGTGCGAGTATCGCAACGCATCACCGGCCAAATAAGCTTCCGGTTGTCAATTCAAAATCACTCTCATGTCACTTTGCAGTTACCAAGTGGCTTGGATTGGAGCTAAACTTAACTTGGTTATGTTCGCCCCCTGGCGCACATTACTGGGAGTGTCGAATATTTGGGATTAGGCCTTAAGCTCAATTTTGCCTTTCTTACCGTGATTCTGGTCATGGTGCTAACTCATGCCGGCTACCAGATTTTCATGGAGTACACCGGATCGCGTGCGGCTGCTCGCAAAATAGTCGACCCGGCTGCGCGCAAGCTGATTCGGGAAATCGACCAGATTCAGAGGCGCAATCTGGATCTGGCCGGGCAATTGGAGGCGGATTCATCTTTCAAGCAGGCTTTCAACGCCAGAGACCGCGAAGCTGTGGCTCAGTCGATCAAGTCCTTCGCTGACAAGGTTGCATTGCCTGGCTTCGTTACCATCATTGATGACAAAGGCAAAGTCTTTTATAGCAGCGACACTCCGGCGAAGTTCGGTTATGCCGTAAAGAATCAGGGTGCTGAAATTCAATATGTCATGCACCACAACAAGTGGTATGGGGCTGCTTCGGTCAGCATTGCCGGCACGCTGGCTATTACTGACATGGTACCTGTGACAAACGGGGCGAATGTTACAGGGATCATAGCCGTCTGCCAGCCCATTTCCACTGAATTTCTTACAGGCATGCAAAAAACCCTGGAGTTGTCCGGCGAGCATTTGAGCGGAGTCGATCTGGCTCTTTTTT
>JAHFBI010000145.1:9448-11892 GCA_023250095.1 Candidatus Melainabacteria bacterium | reverse complement strand
AGAAAATCGGGCACAGCGGTATGAACTCGGTCATCAACGTAGGTTCCGACTGGGGATTCCCGCAACCATATGACTTCTATAACGGCAATCAGCCATGCCAGAAGAATACATACATCTTCACGCCATCCACTGGCTTCAGAGGACTGCTTGGCGATCTGCAAATGGGTTCTTGCATGGGCTCCGACTCGTGCGCAGCCGCTGCCAGCGACCACGGTGATGCTGCCGCCGGCGGATTCTCCGCCCCAGCATTCTCGAGTTGCAGTGGCGGTCCGGGACCCTGGAACGGACCCTGCTAAAACAGAAGTCACTGTGATAACGTGTTGGAAGGTTTGTCTGGAGGAACCATGCACTTCCCTACCAAAGCAATTGTCAGCACAGCTCTCATGATTTGCGGCGTATCAAGCCAGTTGCGCCTGGCAGCGCATGCAGGAGAGCAAGACCAGAAAAAGCCAGGCGCGCCTTCGGGCGCGCCTAAGCCTTCTGGAACAAAACCTGCCGGGTCTGCGGGCAAGCAGGCAATCCCGGGCTCTGTCATATCGACAGGGCAAGAAGGCTACGGCAAGGTCGTCAAGACCGTGCCTCAGGATTTCCCCATCCCTCTTCTTACAGGCGGGAAACTCGTTTCAGCCGAGGATGTCGTTGCGCGCACAGGCAAGTCGTACTATGTGCGCTGGCGCGTTCCCAACGATCTCAGCTCTACAGTCAGCTGGTACGTCGAATCCCTGAAAGCACAGCAGTGGAAGGTCCCTTCCAACCCGACCGCCGATGCACGCGGACGTGTTCGCATGCTGGTAAGCCGCTCGGACGCAGCCGCCACTTTCTTGTTCTCCTCGGTGAATGAGGCTGACGGCAAGACCGACATTGTCATTACTGTAAGTACCCGGTGAACGTTGAACGTTGAAGGTTCACCGTTAACCGTTAACCGTTAATAGACGAAGTTGAAGCTGATTGACCTTTCGAGCCGAACGTTCTTGCTTGGCGGCGCTGTCCTGGCGCTCAGCCTTGGAAGCTTTGCAGCAGCGGCGGAAACAAAGAGCGACGCCGTCAATCTGGACAACTCAAAATACAGGGAATTCATCAAGACGGTCGTGATGCGACCCCTTACTGCCTCCGAGCTCGGGCGGCTCTCCAAATTGGTGGAAGCTTCCCCGCAGGATGCACGCGGGCATTATGTCCTGGGGCTGGTCTTGCAGCGCTCCGGGTATATACAGCTGGCTGGCGACGAATACGAACGCGCCTGGTCGCTTGATAAGTCTTTCCCCGAGCCTTTCGTTCTTCTGGCTGCCCTTAAACTCAAAGGCGGGCAGGCAGACCAGGCTCCACAAATTACTGACGAAGCCCTCTTGCAAATCACCCACGATGCAAAAGCCATAGTCCGTCTGGCAGTGCTCATGCATGTCAACCATCAAAGCGAGCAAGCGGCCAGGCTGTACAAACGTGCCGAAGAACTCGATCCCTCAGCGCCGGAACTTGCATCGGCACGAGCTTTCGCGCTTCTTTCCAGCGGCAAGTTTGCCGAAGCGATAACCGAGGCTGACAAAGCTGTCGGACAGGAATCGACCCGTTTCCTCGGGCTTGTCGCCAAAGGACGCGGGCTGTCCGGGCTCGGGCGCTCCGGGCAAGCGCTGGACTGCTACCGGGAAGCCTTCCGGATCGATCATTTTGATCCCGATTTCAACGATCAATTTTCGCGCTTGCTGGTCAATCGCGGTTTTGCAGAAGAGGCTGTGGAGCCGATGTTTTATGCCCTGGCTCAGACATCGTCCAACTATGCAAGAAATCTGCCTGTAAAAGTGCGCCTGAAAGAACTTCTCTTCGAACTGCCCCCGGAAAAGGTCGCCCCAATAATCGACCGCGTCTCCAGAGAGTTGAGCGACACTGACAATGGTGCCAATTTGCACTTTGCCCTCGGCGATGTATATGATCGCATGGGTAAAGGCGAACAAGCCATGCGCCAGTACGAGAAAGGACTGTCGCTCAACCCCCAGTTCGCGCGCGGCTATTTGCGGCTCGGCAAGGATCTAGAACTCTACCGCCGCGATTTCCAAGCTGCTCATGAAGATTATAAGAAAGCCTATATGCTGGACGTGGACGATAAGGAGATAAAGGCTCGCTACGACCGCCTCACATATCGAATACTCAACAACAAGAACGACGTGTCCATGCGTCTAAAGAACTGGTTGCTGGGCGGCAGGGCAGCTAAGGGCAGTTGAGTGGCAGTGGCATTTCCCGTTTACTTTCTCCGGCGCTGACGGCATGCGTTTGCGCCTTGCTCTCAGCTGCAAGCGCGCCCGTCAAAGCACAGACAACTGTCACCGATCCCGGAATCACCATTTCAGATCCCTCCGGGGCAGAGTCGCCAGAAGCCAGACCAGCCCCCTGCAAAAGCGGACAGGATCAGCGTCAAGATCAGCCTCATAGCGAATCCAACCCGGAGGTGACCG
>JAHFBI010000145.1:0-9438 GCA_023250095.1 Candidatus Melainabacteria bacterium | reverse complement strand
AAGCTCAGTCCAGCAATTGCCCTGCCTGGTTACCAGGGCAGTTGCGTCGAGTCGATTTCCGCGTCCTGGGATCGACGTGCCCGGCCTGCCTGCACCGCATGGTCAGAACATTGAGCGCCCGGGGTGGAGTGCTCCGGTGCGATGCTTCCATATATCGCCCTTACTGGGCATTTGTCATTTACGACAGCTCAAGAATTTCACTTGGAAAGATTGCCGATTCGCTCAAAAGCGAGAGAATGAGACTAACCAATGTTCAAGAAAGGGATCTCTCTGAATTGCCTCCCTTCCTCACCCCACGCCTCTGGTAACTCTTGCGAAGATGAACTGACCCCCGAAAAGTAGACAGCTAGATTCGTAGTGATGTTCTAAGGGCTGGAGTCTTCTTGGCAAGCGACCGGTTTATGGAGAGAAGGTCACAAGGATGGCTCTGTATCTGTGTCGTCGCGGTTCCTTCTTCGAAGACGGGGGAAATTCCCGCTGTCTGCTCGCCAGAAAAAGGCCCACCTCAGAATGCCCGCCAGGGATTTTTAGTGGGGTCCACATAGTCTGCAGGGACTGGGCGAGCAAATAATTCGCCAAGTCACAAAAAGGCGGGTAAATAAATCTTTTTACTTATAACAATCCAGAGCCGGCATCTGCTTTATCCAAGGCGATAACATCTATCTTGGGCAACGAACAAGGATTGAAGTCAATGCAAAGAAGCACATACCGACCTCTTGGCAGAAGGGCGCTGACGACGGCTCTTGCCCTGGCGGTCATGTCTTTGCCGGCAGCAAGCTCGCTGTCCAGCCCTGCCTCAACCTCCCCGGAAAGCCTCCCCGGTCAAAACAGCCAGGCTCAAGAGGCAGGGCAGTGGCGCCTGCCCGACAACGTCACGCCGCAGAGTTACGAATTGAAAGTGCAACCTGATCTCAACTCGTTCGTTTTCAGCGGCTGCGAAACTATCGTTGTGCGCCTGTGCCAACCGGCAAGAACAATTACGCTCAACGCAGTCGACTTGAAAATTGGATCTGTTACCGCTGACCCTGGACAGCGGAAAAGTCTTTCCGGCAGCGTGCGGCTCGATAAAGCAACCGAGCGAGCCGTCCTCACTTTCCCTCAGCCGTTGACAGCCGGCGAGCATCGCTTGAGTCTTTCTTTCAGCGGAATTCTCAACGACAAGCTCGTCGGTTTCTACCGCTCGACTTTCACCGACAGCCGTGGTGTCGGACATATACTGGCAGCCACGCAAATGGAGCCCACCGATGCCCGGCGAATGTTCCCCTGCTTTGACGAGCCGGCGCTAAAAGCGCGCTTCAAATTGACGGCGGTTGTGCCCCCTTCCCTGAAAGCCATATCTAATGCGCCAGAAGAGAAAGAATATATAGATAAGGTCAGCGGCAAAAAAATAGTCGAATTTGCCGCCACGCCGGCCATGTCGACTTATCTGGTGGCACTTCTGATAGGAGACTTCGAAGCCACCCCACCTGTCGTGGTCGAAGGCGTGCCGATCCGCGTCTTTGCCGTCTGCGGCAAAGGCCATCTCGGAGCCTATGCCAGCAGCCTGGCGCAGCGCCTCCTGCCCTATTTCAACAGCTATTTCAAAATTCCTTACCCCTGGAAGAAGCTGGACCTGATAGCCGTTCCGGACTTCGAGGCAGGAGCCATGGAAAATCCCGGCGCCATCACTTTCCGCGAAAGTCTCTTGCTCGTGGATGAGAAGACGGCAGGACAGGAATCCGAGCGCGAAGTGGCTTCAACCATCGCTCACGAGATGGCTCACATGTGGTTCGGCGATCTTGTCACCATGAAATGGTGGGACGATCTCTGGCTCAACGAAGCCTTTGCCACCTGGATGTCCACCCGGGCAGTCGATCAGATCATGCCTGGCTGGGAATTCTGGAAGGGCTACGCCATATCTCGCTTGCACGCCCTGGAGACGGATTCCCTGCTTTCGACCCGCCCCATACATTTCCATGTGACCAGGCCCTCGGAAGCCAACGAGATGTTCGACGTGATCACTTACTCAAAAGGCGCAAGCGTCCTGAGGATGCTCGAGACTTACGTCGGCGAGGACGTCTTTCAAGAAGGCGTGCATCAATATCTGTCCAAATATTCTTATGCCAATGCCACCACAGCCGATCTCTGGCAATGCATCGGCGCCATATCCAGGCTGCCGGTGGACAAAATCATGCACAGCTGGGTCTTTCAGCCGGGCTACCCCCTTGTATCGATTGAGCCAGGCAGGAAAGCGCAGGATGTGCTCCTCAGACAAAAGCGCTTTTTATTGAATCCAGCCCGGAAGCCCTCCACCGAAATCTGGAGCATACCTTTCGGCTGGCGACTCCTGGATCGGGGCGAGGCACCCACGGCGACAAACTGCCCGCCTGCGGCAATCAAGCTTCTGGAGAAGAGAGCGGACAGCGCTGTCCTCAAAGAGATGACCGCAGGACCGCCAGACACATCAGCTGCCGCCGCCGGCAAGACTCACTCAGGCAGCATCCAGACTGCCTGGTCCCAAGGCTCAGACACCTGCGGCAAAGAGAAAGCCGCAGGAGAAGCAGGAGGCGCTAACGCCGGACAGCCGTTTATTGCCAATGCCGGCTGCCGCGGATATTTCCGCGTCAGGTATGAGCCGCCGTTGCTGCAGTCGATTCTGCCGTTCATCCAGACACGCCTGGGCCCTCTGGAGCGCCTTGAGCTTCTGAGCGATCAATACGCCCTCATGCGCTCGGGACAGTGCCCTGTCAACGATTACCTTGAAGTTGTGACCCGGTACAAGGAAGAAAGCGATGATGCCGTCTGGAAGAGCCTTCTGTCAGAAATCGATTATCTGGATTATTTCGTAAACGACAGAGCCAGACCAGCCTTTGAAAGATTCATTTGCGACCAACTACTCTGCGTCAAGAACAGGTTGGGATGGACAGCCAGTCCAGGCGAATCTCAGTTGAGCCGGCTCGTGCGCGCCAGAGTTCTTTTGAGCCTCGGAACAATCGGTCAGGACAGGCAGACAATCTCCAAAGCACGAAAGCTTTTCAGCGCTTATGTCTGCGACCAGAAAGCCGTCGACCCCGACCTTGTCGACACTATCACCACCATCGTGGCTTTCAACGGCGACAGCCGGGACTTCGCCACTTTCAAACAACTCTTCAAAAAGGCCCGGACTCCGGAGGCGGAGATGCGCAATCTGGCAGCTCTGGCTAATTTCCGCAAGAAAGAGCTTCTGGGCAAGACACTTGCCCTGTGCTTGTCAAAGGAAGTCCGGACACAGGACGCGCCTCACTTGCTGGCAGACGTGATGTCCGGACGCGCCGGCGGGCAAATGGCCTTCAGCTTTATGACAGCCAACTGGCCCAAAATTCTGACGACATACTCGCAACAGATGGTGCCGCACATGGTGATGAGCGCCTCGGCTTTTTCTACGGAGTCTATGGAGCAGTCTCTCAAAGCCTTTTTTGCCCGGCATACGATCGTTGCGGGCAAATCCACCGTGGCAAGAACCCTGGAAACTGTGTCGGCTAACGTGAAATTCCGCCAGCGCTCCGCCCTTTCACTCAACGCCTGGTTAGAGAAACAATACCCCTCCATCGCCGCCGGATTGTAGCCTGCATAACAGCGCAGAGCCTGGACTGTTGTGCGCAATACGCCGTGGTGTTTCACGTATTGACCCCTTTCGAAAAATCATTAAGATTAATCAATATCCAAAGCATATGCTTCGGTTATCGAGAGTATGTCTGGCAAATATGGAACATATATCTTTGATGGGTTGGCTTCATATCTTGCTCGGCTTGACAGGCGCCACAAAAATCAGCATCCTAGCTGATAAGCGCGACGGAGGTATCCTCGATGGAACCCTTTGATCTAATTGAGTTCCAACAAAAGGCTCGGCAAACATGCGATCCCAGAAAACTATTTGATCTCTGGGAAGAAGTTTGCAAGCGCTACGACCGCCATGAAATTGGCGTTTACGAACTCGAAGAGATGAAAGAGGTCATCTGGCCAAGTTTGAATGCGCTGGCTTCCTTGCGGCGCATCGTCAACGGACAACCGGTCGAGCAGAAGCTAAAGTCAGGACGAAGACGCAAATCTTCCTGAGCAAGAATCCGCTAGCTGCCAATAAATTTGAGAGAGGATTATTGCTGGCACCGTCCCAGACAATCTTCGTCGGTGACTGAATCTGCCAAGCATTACAATCAGGTTCGGTCTTGAGAAACCTGTATGCTATTTGAATTTCCTGGGTCAGGCGGCGATTGTGTCCAAAGCAGTGCCCAGGAACCGAATCCGCCAGGCGACGTCATCTTTCTCAAGTTGTTTTCAATTTTCAGCTGGCAGGTAAGGAGTCAAGTGCAAGTGCAAGTGCAAGCACCAACTTGCGCAAATATGCCAAATCCGCCCAGAGGCTGGTCCATGTCCGGACTTGGCACGAAGCTGTCGCACTGCAAAACAATCTGCCTGGCAGCAGCCCCCCTTTCCTTTTTGCTGTTTATCTCCATGGGCTCACAACTTGCCTGCCATGGGTCGGACTGGGTAGAAGACGATAGCTCCGGCGCGAGCAAGGCACCGAAAATGCAGGCGAAATCGTCAGAAAGACCAGCACCCCTGGAAATGCCTGTCCCGGCTCCTGACTTTCGGCTCAACCGGCAAGGGAAAAGAGGCGGCGGCGGCAGCAGCGAGAACGGCTCGGGGAATGACAGTGCCCTGCCGTTGCCGGAATCGGCCGGCAATCGAAATAAGAGCCTGGAGCTGCCTGGCAGTGGCGGTACCCATGTATTGCAAGGATCGGCCAGCACATTTGACGCAACATCAGGTGTAATGCGGCAACCACGTTATTCTCCTTCTCAAGCCAACCTTGGCTCCGACGCTGAGAGCTTCCTGCTTGGCGCTCAGAAAAACGCCAGCCTGCCGCCGCACATGCTGAAAGCCTGGCTGGACCGAACTCATCCGGAATTCCGGCTGACAGCACAGGACAACCCCGATGCCATCGTGGAAGTAAAAGGACAATGGGACGATGCATCCAAAATATTGACTGCTCTGTCTCTGAGATACCATCACGTCAAAGCACGCGAACTTACCAGCATGCCTCTCACAGCAACCAGAGTTCTGGTGCTCAACTGCGAAGGAAGGGTACCGAAAGAAGCCGTCGAATCAATCCGGCAGTGGGTTATCCGTGGTGGCTACCTGATAAGCACGGACTGGACACTGGGAAGTTTCGTCGAACGCGCATTCCCGGGCTTCATTGCCTGGAACGGGCAGTCCACCGATGGCACAGTGGTTGATGCCCTGGTGACGGCAGACGATCCTGAGCTTTATGCCGGAGCCCCGGTCAGGCGCTCGACCTGGAAACTGGACCAGATGAGCCAGATGGTGAGAGTTTTGAAACCTCAGTCTGTCAGGGTACTGGCGAGAAGTTATAAACTGGCTGCCGACGACAGAAACAGGCAGTATACGCCCGACCCCAATTACTGGGGAGTGCTGGCTGTGGAGTTTCCTTACGGTCGCGGGCATGTCTTGCACCTTGTCGGGCATTTTGATTACAACTCTCCGCTTGCCAGATCGTGGGTCATGCCTGATCCCGTCCCCGGCATTGGGCTGAGCTTGCGCCAGGTTCTGTCCACCAATTTTCTGATCAAAGGCCTCACGAGCACAGAGCACAAAGATTCGGCTGTCCAACCCTGAGCCCTGAAAAAAGTCAGGTAAGGCTGTCTCAGAAAGCTTTGCCCTGTTTCCTGTCCCCCTTGCAGGACACGAGTCGAGCTATCCACACATACGCCTGTATGTCCAGAAAATGTATGATTTGAACATCTATTTGAAACCAGGTCGTTTAACTGTTTGTTGGAACGGGGAAGATGGCTAGTAGTTGATTCCTCGTGCCTGTCCGATAAATTACACTCGTCAGAAAAGCTCATGGACAGTCTGGCCACTAAAAAACCATCACGCAAACGGCTTGGAGAGCTGCTCATCGAAGCAGGGATTGTGACAGCCGACGAGCTTCCCAAAGGACTGGAATTTGCGCAAAAGGCTACCGACGCAGACTGTCAGGCTGTGCTGGAGGCCAAGGCTTTGATCTCAGAGCAAGGTCTGACGCCCTCAACAGCGCTCAAAGCACTCATACAAGCCAAAAAACGGCATACTTCGCTGGAGATGGCCTTGCTCGAGCTTGGCTGGCGACCACGCAGACCGCCAGGTTTTTCCCAGCCAGCGCAGAGCCATCAAGCAACTCCCTGGACAGGCGAATCGCAGGCAGCACCGTATGCCCCCTCGCCAGGCTACGCAGAAGAAGGGCTTCCCGGGCAGCAAATGACAGATCCTGGCGCAAACGACAGGACCGTGAGCATGTCCCACGAGTTTACTGCTTCGTCTTTGAGGCATCTATCCGCCGGCGAAGGAGTCATGGGAGCCCCCCCACAAGATCATGCCCTGCCCGGTCATGGCGAAATGATACCGCAGACAGATGGAGCAGGCTCATATGAGCAGCCGCAGGCAGCTGAGGGCGGTTCATTCCAAAATTTCCCCCAGGCTTCTCAAGGAACCGGCTCAGGACTGAACGGCGTCTTCGGCAGACGGTCGCACCCACAAGAGCCGCCTGTCTTCAGACAGACACCGGCAGCCTCTGGTCAACATCCCATGCAGCCGGCAGAAGTGGCTGGCGGTCAGATCACAGGGCTGGCTGCCGAATGGCTGGAAACAGGCGACAATTATTTCCAGCAAAACAATCTGGAGAACGCCGAGGCCTTTTATGACCAGGCTCTGTCGACGCTCGAGCGGACAAACGGGCCAAGAGATCTCAACGTGGCCCTGGTCCTGGTCAAGCTGGCGCGCGCCCTTTTTTTGCAAGGGCGCTTTCAACCAGCTGAGCATCATTATTGCCGGGCTCTGCAAATTAGAGAGTCCCTGCTCGGGCAGGACCACATTGCCGTTGCCGAGTGCCTGGACGCCCTGGCCGAAATTTATGACCTTCAAAGTCAGCACCAGGAAGCCGAACAACATTACCTGAGCGCTCTGGGTATCAAAGAAAAGCTGCTCCACCCGGAAAACCCCGAACTCACGGCCAGCCTGAAGAAGCTCGCCCTCATCTCCAAAGCGCAGGGCAGGCGCCCCGAGCAGAAGCTCTCCGGCGAATTGCTTATTGGGGCTGGCATCGTGCCGCCAGAAAAAGTAGAAGAAGGACTGCACCTGGCGCAGGAGCAGGCGCTCCCTATCGGCAGGGCACTTGTTTCACTCCATTATCTGACCGACCAAGACTTGCAGGCGGTCTTGCACGCCCAGCTTCTTTTAAAAGATGGCGTACTGCCAGGCTACCTGGCCGTACGCGCCTTGCGCATCGCTTCACAGCGCCAGATCCCTCTGGAGGCAGCTCTACAAGAAATTGGACTGGAGCCAGGCGATAGCGCCTCGAGAGAAGCAATAGAATTGCTGAGGGCCGCCGACGAACTGGTCGACGCCGAAAAGGAATTGAGCCCAGAGCATCCTGATGTGGCAGCTCTTTGCATTAAAGTCGCCGATTTATATCTCGATCACAGCCGGTATGACGAGGCGGAAGTCCTGTACAAGAGAGGGCATTCCATTCTCGAAAAGCAACTGGGCAGAGATCATCTGGACACGGCTGAAACTATCATGCGCCTGGCCGAGCTTTACTGCCGCCAGCTACGTTATGACGAGACGGAACCGCTCTATCTCCAGGTCCTCGACATAAGAGAGTCCTGCCTGGGTAAAGACCACATGGACGTGGCCAATACCGTTGAAAGCTTGGCGGCTCTGCATTATATTCGCGGAGATTTCCGAGAGTCCGGACGAATGTACCAGCTCAGCCTGGCCACAAAGGAAAAACTGCTGGGACCATGGGACCCTGGCATCATCACAACTTTACAGGGAAGAGCCAATTGTTATTTCGTTCAAGGCAGGTTGTTAGAAGCAGAACAACTTTACCATCGCGGCATCGAGATCCAGGAAAAAGCCTATGGACCGTCAGATCCCAGAGTAGCCGTTCTTGTGGAAACTCTCGGAGATCTCTACTTCAATCAAGGGCAGCTCGAGAAAGCGCAGGCTCAATACGCTCGCGGCATCAGTCTTTTGAGTGAAGCTGCCAGCCCAGAATACATGGCTTTCAGCGCCATGCTGGAAAAGCTGGCTTATTGCTATGCCGAGCAGAAGAACTATGAAAAAGCCGATTCATATTATCGGCAAGTGCTCAAAACTCGCGAGAAAACGCGCACCGCCTCGCATCCGGACATGATCGACATCCTCGAGAGATACGGGCTCATTCTCCTTTCTCTTGAACGGCATGATGAATCCGAAGAAATTCGCGCGCGCGCCCAGCTCATCCGGGAAATGTACCCTGAGCAGTAAGCCCTATTCTTCCTCATCTTTGACAGGATAATCGCCTATCTTGACCTGCACGGCCTGCAGGGCGCCATTGCGACTGACGAGCAGGTTCAGCGTGTCCCCGACTTTGCTTCCACGCACTATTTGTTGAACTTGCCGTGAGCTAGTCATGGTTTTGCCGTCGATTTTCTGGATGACATCACCGGTCACAAGACCGGCTTGATCACACGGGCTTCCCTGTGCCACTCTCGCGATAACCACACCTTTGCTCCCCGGCGATAAGCCCAGGCTTTTGCTCATCTGAGGGCTGAGATCCTGCATGTAAATCCCCAGATACGGGCGACTGATGGTTCCGTGAGCCAGAAGCTGTTTGGCTACATCATTGGCCACGTCGACAGGAATGGCAAAGCCTATATTCTGCGCATCGTTGCGTATGGCAGTATTGAGTCCAATGACATCACCGCGTATGTTCAGCAAAGGCCCGCCAGAATTACCGGGATTGATAGCTGCATCGGTCTGAATGAGCCCCACGTCGGAGCGCATTGCTCCTTCTTGCAAAGAGCGTCCGAGCGCGCTCACTATGCCCATCGTCACCGTATGATCCAGCCCGACCGGACTGCCGATAGCGATTGCCCAGTCCCCTGGCCGAAGATTCTTTGCTGTTCCCAGGCGAGCCGTCGGCAGATCCTTTGCCTCGATTTTCACCAGAGCAAGATCCGTGAAACTGTCGCGACCAATGACTTTGCCTTTAAAGTGTCGTTTGTCGTTGAGCGTCACCTGGATATCTTGAGCTTTGCCGACGACATGGTTGTTGGTCAGGATGTAGCCGTCGGATCTGATTATGACCCCCGAGCCTGTACCATGCGCCTCCAGCTTGTGCGGAGACTGTAGCGGCGAAGGCTCGAGCCCTTCGCCGAAGAAATATTCGAATTCCCTGAAAGGCAGCCCGAACTGGAAATTGGCGTCGGGGATGGTGATACTGGCGCTGGTGTCAATATTGACAACACTCCTGACTGCCTCAGCTGCCAGATCGGCAATAGTATTCTCCCCAATTGCCGGCCCATGGGCCGACTGCAAGGCGCTTTGCGCCGGACCGGACAGATGAGCCGGAGCAGATGTGTCGGCCGTCTTGTCGAG
>JAHFBI010000144.1:10473-11962 GCA_023250095.1 Candidatus Melainabacteria bacterium | reverse complement strand
ATTCGGCGAGCACTTTCAGCTTCCTATCCCTGTCGCCGAGGAAGCAGGCATTGAGGTACAGGGCAGGCAGGCTGTTGCTATTCCAGATGAAATCGGTGCTCAGGCAAAATGTTAGGGTTCTAGCTGCCGGACAGGCATGTGTCGGCGCTAGCTCAGACAGCACTTCCCAGGGCACCGGCGTGTTGAGCCTGTCGACAGCCATATCGAGTGCCGCCCAGGCGCTTGGCTCGCTAGCCTCGACGTGGCAGCGCCGCAGGAACTCAGACCACAGATGTGGAGTCGATGAGAGTTTGAGGGCCAGCAGGTGAATGTCGTAAAGCCACTGCCAGCCGTCAAAACCATGTTTGTGCAAATGCACAACCTCAAGAATCAGGTGGTCGATGTCGTCAGGTGCCTTGAATTTTCGTCCTTGCCAGGACAGATACCTGGCGTCGGTGAAGAAACGCGAAAGCTCTCTGGACACAAGTCCTCGCTCCAGAGGGTCGAATTTCAGCTCGATGTGCGGCCATGCTGCCTTTTCAAGAACGAGGTTGTGGCATGTTTCGAATTCTTTGCTCGGGGTGAGAGACAGCAAAGACAGGGAGCCGACCGGACCGATGCCCGCTTGATGGCAGGCGCCCGGAACTTTCCAGATGGGCTTGAAACCGAAGCTTTCAAGGCGCTCGACCACTGCTTGCCCGGCTGAGGTTTGAACTAGCAAATCGAAATCTTGCGACAGCCTGTGACTGCCGCGTGCATAGAGCTCTCGGCTGAGCGGGATGCCTTTAATCCAGACCAGATTGTCGGCGAAGTCGCAGAGAATATCGAGAAGATCCAGGAAAAGGGCATCGAAGCGGGCAAATTGCGCAGCTGCCATGGATGCCTCGCTTTTCAGTGAGCGTCCTAACGACGCCCGGCTAGACAACTCCTGTGAATTGAAGGAATTCTCCAGTCCGAGTGTGACAATCTCATCCCAGATGAGACCTGTTATGCCACATCCGTAAACTTCGTTAAAAAAATGGTCCGCCCATGTGCAGCCTTTCAGCTTGTTGAGGATGGACAGAGCTCCCGGTCCATCCTCAACAAGCAGATGTCCGAGAAGCTGTTGCGAGGGCGTCTCTTGCGAAAGCTTCCTCAGCAGCCTGGATGAAATTATCGAGCCGCCCAGAGGACGTACGAAGTATCGGCCAGCGAAATGACTTGTGTAGGGAACTGTGGAGTCAGTGATTTGCATGCATCCGTCAGGGTCGATGGCCCGCAAGCAGGGATGGGACAACTTGTACCATATCGGTTACTTCAAACCGTTTGTCTCGGGCAGTTTTTTTCCTGTCATAAAGACTTTATGCTGAAATGACATGGCACGTTCAAGATTCCAGCCCATTCGTCGCGTTGCGGCGAGTATGGGCTCGTGGCGATATTCATCTCTGGCTGGCAGCTCCATCTGTCAAGGAGGACTCCGCCGTCTTCCCATAAACTCGCATCCCACCAGTAGTTTCCCGGTATGAGAGGC
>JAHFBI010000144.1:0-10463 GCA_023250095.1 Candidatus Melainabacteria bacterium | reverse complement strand
GCAGAGACGGCAAGGAATATATAAATTCGTGCAGCCCCGGTTCAAGATTGATATTGTATGCTGCCCAGCCCCACACCAGCTGATTGGTGTCGTTCCAGAGAGCAAGGCCGTGTGCGGCATTCTGGATGGGACGGTTGAGGCGCGTGACGAACTTAAGGGTGAGAGGACCGGCAGTGGTCAACAGATTGGGGCTGTCAGGTGGATCGAGAATCTCCCACGAGAGAAAGCGCGCGGCAGCCGAGGAAGACTCCTCTCTCTGGGCATGAGCCAGCTTGTCCAGAGCGTTCATCTGGTAAGCCGCCAGCACTCGTTCCGTGGGTCCGGTCATCTGGATGGATCCGTGAGCGATCCAGATGGAATTCTTGCAGAGCTTGCGAATGGCATTGAGCTGGTGGCTGACGAACAAAACGGTGCGTCCTGACTCGGACACTTTCTCCATTTTTCCCAGGCATTTTTTCTGGAACTCTGCATCCCCTACCGCCAGAACTTCATCCACCAGGATAATCTCCGGTTGGAGGTGGGCAGCCACAGCGAACCCGAGCCTCAGGATCATTCCGGAAGAGTAACGTTTGACCGGTGTGTCCAGGAATTTTTCTATGCCAGCGAAAGCGACTATCTCATCGAACAGGCAGAGGACTTCTTTCTTTTTCATGCCTAGAATGGAGCCGTTGAGGAAAATATTTTCCCTGCCAGTCAGCTCTGGATGAAAGCCTGTGCCGGCTTCGAGCAGGCTGGCTACCTGTCCGTTAAGCTCCACCTTCCCCTCAGTCGGGCAAACAACACGGGAGAGTATTTTCAATAATGTACTTTTGCCGGCGCCGTTGCGCCCCACGATTCCGACGACCTCACCTTGCTTGATTTCAAAAGATACATTTTTGAGCGCCCAGAGAATTTCCGCCTCCGGCGGTTCCTTGCCGAGGCTTGCCAGATGCCGAAGCGGCGCCTTGAGAAAATCTGCCAGCGCATAGGACAGATGCGAGTGCCTTTCCCGGTTCTTGCCGATGCGGTAGCGCTTGCCTAGATTCTCAACGCTAATGGCTAAATCGTTCATTGTTTACACCAGATCGGCGAAGTCTTTCTCGACCTGGCGGAAGTAAATGATTCCGCTCAAGAGGAGAATCAGCGACACTGCCACAGAAGAGCAAATGATGGCAGTCGACTGTGGGGAGTGAATACTCAGAAGCGACCAGCGAAATCCTTCGATAATGCCGGCTGCCGGATTCAGTCCGTAGAGCGCTCGCCACTTTTCCGGCACGAGAGTCGACGGATAGACCACCGGCGAGGCGAACATGAGGACCTGCGCGATAAAGGGGACAAGATGATGGACATCGCGGTAGAGCATTCCCAGCGCCCCCAGCCAGAGACCGGCTCCAAGAGCGGTGGTAAACGCAAGCAACACCAATGCCGGGATCCACAGCAGTCCGAGCCCGGGGGCGATGCCGAAATAGATCATCATCCCTACAAGAATGATTGATGAAATCCCGAAATCTATGAGTGGTGGCAGTGTGGCAGCACAGGGAATTACCAGGCGCGGGAAGTAAACTTTGGTGAGCAGGGGTGAATTCGCCAGCAAGCTGTTAGATGAATTCACCATTGCGCTGAAAAAGTATTGCCAGGGCAGCATGCCTGCATAGTTAAAGATCGGGTAGGGAACTCCCTCGGAGGGAATTTTGGCCATGTTGCCGAAGAAGACTGTAAAAACCACCATCAAGACAAAAGGCTGGATGACGGCCCAGGCAATGCCAACTGCTGTCTGCTTGTAACGTGAAGAGACATCGCGCCAGGCTAACAACCAGATTAGTTCGCGATATTCCACGAGCTCGGGAAGGTTCAGGCAGACCCAACCTGTTTGAGGTTGGATAATACGTCGTGGTTGGTGGGTGTTTGGTTCCTGTGGGCTCACTGACGACCTTACTTTGCTTTTGTCCTTCTCCATTTCAGGAATTGTTGGTCAGGGGAGTGCTCCCGCTGCGCGGCAGATCTGCCAGTGCCGGCTCGGCGGTTTCTGTCTGACGCCCGCCCAGCTTGTTGGCTGCAATGCAGAATCCGGCAAATAGCCAGCCGTAACCATTTATTGTTCCCTGGAATGTCATCTGTCCTGTAAGCAGAACTACAGCAGCGAAACTCAAGAGCAAGAGTGGAAGCGGGTTTGCCAGGCGGCGGGTAGCCCTGATGGCCCCCACGGACAGCCAGCCGACCAGCCAGATTCTATACATGACATAGAGAATACCCATGATTCCACCTTCCTGGACTAGACGCGACCATTCGTCTTCGGCAAGAACATAATGGATGTATCCTTCGTATTTCATGCCTTCCCAACGTCCGGAGAGCATCATGCCGGCGTTACTACCCGAGCCTATCCCGGCTCCGAGTACTGGTGTCATGTCGATGACGCTGAAAACATCGACAAAAGTACGAAAGGCCCTTTCCAGGGTGTTTCCTTCCACACGGCTGGCATACCACTGGCGTGATTCCATAGCCTCGAGCGCGTCCGGGAAAACTTTGGCATAAGCAATTCCGCCAATCAAGAGAATGACGAGAGGCAAGACTATGACTTTGAGAGCGCGCTTTCTGGTCGCGCGGGAGTACATGACGAAACCGCTCCCAATGGCAGCAAGGAAAGCCGCCGCCGCATAAAAGAAAGCCGATCTGTTTCCGTTGAGCATGAAATTGGTGAAAACAGATGCTGTGACAAGGACCAGAGAAACTGGTCCAAGCAGGCGATGTTTTTTCGAGACGAGCCAGGCGGCAAGCAACATGGGCACGATGCTGCCCACGAACAATACCTGTCCGGCTGTGAATGTGAAGGTGCCGGACGTTCTGACGATTCCCGGCACTACGGTGAAAATGATGGCATTTTGATCGAATGTCTTGTTGATGAAGGCGGACGGCTCGGATTTGAACTGGAACAGGACCAGAATGGCAATGGGTATGGAGGCAAAGAGCGTGTGCCGCACCAGGCGGCAGAGATCCTTGCCCCGGAAGTGCTCGCCGATAAGGAAAGCCAGAGGCAGATACCAGAAGTAGATTCGCCAGCCGTAAAGGGCAACTATCGGGCGGATGTCGTTGGAGACCACCTGGACGAGAATGAAAGGGATGGCGATCAGGCTCAAGATGATGCCGCCGGTAAAAACAGGCGACCAGCGCGGCCACATCCGAAAACGGAGAGCGAGGACATAAACGGCAATGACAAAAGGATCGCGCAGAAAGAAAAGAGCTTTGTGGTAGTCCGGAAAAAACCACTTGCGCAAAGCACCTTCGAAGATGAGAAGCCAGTAGACAACGAAGATCAAATTGACTATGAGGCGGCGAATGTTCTCCCGCTGGGGCTCTGGAAGTTCGTTCCTGCTTAGCTTGAGAGGAGCCTGCAACTGTCAATTCCTTTTTCTTATGGACCGGACGCTTCCCATCCTCTAAGGTATACCATCTTGCTGCTCTGTCACCAGATATCCTGTTCGAGGTTCCCCGCCTCAGGCTCCGCTTCCCGCCGTTCTCCCCTTACAAGAGCTGCGGCCACCGAATCTTCTTCTTCATCGGCAACCAGAATTGTGCCGGTGACGCGTTTCAGCTGGCGCAGCTGTGAGGAAAAGGCTCTGAGAGCATGGCGCAAAGAATGCTGTTTGCGGACTACAAGCAGGAGAAAGAGAGGCGTCTGCATGAGGGCAAGTGTGGCGGCTGTCTGGCAGGTCGCCGGTGTGTCGACGATAAGCACATCGCAAACCGGCTCCAGAGTCTCGAACAGTCGCTCGATCTGCTTGGCCTCGAGAAACGGTGCTCCGGGCGCGATCTTGCCGGCTGTGATCAGCATCAGATTCTCAGTGGCATAACGGGGTATTTTCAAAAGCATGCTCAGATCGCCGGAGGCGGCATAATTGGACAGCCCCGGTGCAAGTGACTGATTGAAGTACTCGTGCAGAGTCGGATGCTCGAAATTAGCGTCAATGAGAATGACGCGCGAGCCACCGCCGGCAAAGCTGCGCGCCAGCCCTGCGGCAACGACGCTTTTGCCGTCGCCGGCAGTTGTGCTTGCCACGACAATTTTTTTTTGTTTTCCCAGCGCGCTCATCAGAGTGAAGCGCAGACGATCGAAAAGAGCCGACTGGAGATCCGGCTCGGCATAGGCATCTTCCACATCGATGCTGCCAGGCGAAAGAGGCAGCGAAAAAAGGCTCATTATTTCCTTGATGGAAACAGATGTCGGATCGAGCATTTGCAGACCGAAGAAAGAAGCTACTCCAAGACCTATCCCCAGAATGACAGTAAGCAGGAAAGCCATCGGCGTCCTGGCTACTGCCGGCGCGTCCGGCTTGCGAGGTGGATCGATTATCTGGATGTTCGTGACGCCTGAGGCTACTGTTTCAACTAGCCTGGCCGTATAAAGGCGTTTTTCGAAATCGGAGAATCTCTCCAGGGCTGTTTCTTGCTGCCGCGCAAGTTCTGCATACTTGACTTGATCTTCAGGCACGCTCTCCAGTTTGCTGGAGATAGAGTCCAGCGAGGCCTTCTTTGCTGCCAGGTCTGTCTCCAGCTCATCAACCGTGGCCCTAGCTTCAGCCACTGAGTCCGGAACATCGCTTATGTCCATTGAATTGTCTGGCGGGCTCAAATTGACAGCCGGGACGATGCCGGACTGGTCGTCCTTCAAAGCTGCCAGATGATCGCTCAGAGCTTGCCGGGCTTGATCCAGGGCTGCTTTCAAGCCGATGATGCGCGGGTGGCTGTCTTTCAGGCGAGATTGCAGATCGAGCAGCTGCATCTGGCAGTCAGCAATTCTTTTCTTCAGGTTTTGCGTGAGCAGATCGTCTTGCGGCGCCACTACCAGCGTTGAGGCAGAGGGTCTGGAAGTCCTGTGGCGTGATTCTAAGAAGAGCATCCTGTTGCGTTTCTTTGCCAGGGTGACTTCCAGTCCGTGTATCTCGCCTTGCAGATCCGACTCATCCTTGAGCCATGCTTCTACTTGTTTCGGCAAGTCAGGAGTCTGGTGGTTGACCTGAAACTTTGCAAGCTCATCTCTTGCACGCTCAAGAGCCAGTTTTGTTGACTTTAACTGATTCTCGAGGAATATCCGGCTGCGTGCAGCACTGCCTGAGCTTTGAGCGCTGTTCAGTTTGATGAAGCCGTCGAGAACACCCTGCACTACCATGAAGGCTGTGTCGGCATTTGGATTGCTGTAACGTATGACCAGAATGTCCGTTTCTTTTACCGGGTCGGCCGACAGGGTTGTCCGGATTTCGGCAGGTGTCGGGCATTCGTTTTTCGGAAAGCGCTCATGCATGAGGTTGACGGCCTCGCGCAGAACCACATCTGATTTGAGCAATTCGGCGGCAGTGAGAATCGGGCTGTTGAAAAATGCCATCAGAGGCAGGTAAAGGCTGGATTTTTCTTCGTTATTTACCGCCGGAAGAGTTGGCTGGATCCAGATGCGCGCCTGACACTCGAATATTTCTTTTTTTGTTTTAGTAAAGGGCAGAGCTATTGTGACGGTCAGAACAGCCACAAGAAGCGGGATGGCGAATTTCAATACTCTGATGCGTGTCGGGCTAAGCTTCATGGCGCTCTCTAAAAGTTAGGCCTTGTTTGTACCACGGCGCCACCGCTGTGATCTTTGACGTTGCGGCTCAGATAAAGGAGCGTGGCCGCGCCGATCATTGTCGCTGCCAGCGTGGTCACCTTCGGTGCGCTGTGCTTGATTGTTGAATCAGAGACGATCACCACGTCTCCGGAGCGTACGGGCAGCCGGCCTGTGACTTCGCTGCGAGGCAGAAAGCCTGGCGTGAATGGTATTGGCAGTCTGTGTCCTGGTGTGGGGACGTTGACAGTGCTGACGCTGCCGTCCGGGTTGAGTCTGCTCAGGAGAACATGGCTGGTGATGGCGGTGTCAGTGAAGCCTCCTGCTCTGGCGATGACTGAATAAAGATCGTCATCGGGCGACAGCTCATAAAGTCCTGGCTTGTGAATGGCGCCCCAGATCCGGACGTGGCGGCGCTGGTCTCCTGCCAGTCCGAGAATTTCTGCGCGCCTTGCCAGCCCTCCTTTGGGCACGAAAACAGTATCGCCTGATTGCAAGGAGAGATCTTGCTGGCTGTCACCATCTTCAAAGAGCTTCCACAAATCCACTTTGAAAGTTTCACCGGTCTGCCGCCGGTTGACGCGAATATTGCGCACATCGGCTGTGTCCCTCAATCCCTGTGCCAGTTGCAAGGATGTAATCAAAGTGAGATTGGTCACTTTCGGTATGTTTTGTTGAATCGGCGCGCTGTCATCTGATTGTTCTTGCGATTCGGCTCCTTTCACCAGGACTTCTGTCCCTGCCCCCGGTGTTGTGAAGAGACTGGGGTCGATTGTGTACAAGCCCGGCTTGATGACATCTCCGAGAACGTAAACGGACACTGGTCGCGTTCGAGAAACGTTGATGAGGATGTCGGGATGAACGAAGTATTGCGCTGCTTTCTCCGAGACCATCTTGTTGAGCGTGGGCAACGAGAGACCGGCAGCTCTGACGATACCGATTGGATATATGCTTATTCTTCCATCGGGCAGTACGGTTACTTTTGTGACTGTCGGCGCCTCCTTTTCGGCAACCGAGTAATCCGTCACAGTGAGCTGATCGCCAGGACCAATGATGTAATCAGGAAGTTCTGGCTCGGGCGCAAGTGGCGGGCGCAAAGCCTCGGAATCAGCCGGCGGAAGAAGTTTCATCGGAGGGCCGTGATCGTCGGCAGCCAGCAAGGCAGGAGCCAAATATCTCAGAGGCGGACCATCATCGTCTGCCTCTGCTTTGGCAGGGAAGATGCCGGACACGCTGAGAACAATCAAGGCGAGCAAGCTCGCCGTAAGACTCCTAAAGGCGTGCAATCCGATTCTCCAAATCGCTTAGCAAGGCGAATCTCTGCCATAGCCATGATGGCGTATAGCAAGCATGACTGGAGCTAAGTATAACCTGTAGCAGTTGTGGCTGTGCGATGTTGCTGGGTGCGGATTCCAGAATTAAACTGGGTATATACATAAGTCGATTCATTTCTATCCTCTTTCAACAGCGGCTGCGAAAGCGGATAATTCTTGGCGTGCATGTTGCAGGGGCATTTGAGAGCTGGAGTCAAATGGTCGAGTTTCTTCAGTTTGTACGTTCTGCCGGCCGCTTGCCTTTGCAAATACTTTTAGCCAATGCGTCTTTGCGCCGCCGCTTGCTCTTCGAGCTCAAGCATAATTATTACGACGAGCTGGATCTTGTCATTCCGCTTGGCTGTGGGTTGAGCTGCCCCTTGGCTTTCGGCGAAGCCTGGTGCTCGTTTGCCGAGATTTTTCTTGAAGAGGAATATTCGCCGGCTTTCGAAATAATTCCTCTGCCTGAGCGATGGATTGATCTTGGCTGTCATGCTGGTTTCTTTTCGCTTTTTGTTGCCTGGCGGAAAGAGAGAAGTAAGCAGCCCACGCCCTCCCGGGCGCTTTTGGTTGATGGCGACCTGCGTATGGAGGTGCCAGTTCGCAAGATGATTGACATGAATCACTTTGGCGGCTGCATGTCTTTTCGACATGGGCTGATAAGCGATAGGGACGGGGAGGGGATATTTGTCGAGAGACCGTTCATGTCCTCATCTGCTTGCACGCCCTCCCGGGGCGGCAAGCTAAGATCCGTGCCCCGGCTGAGCGTTGAGGAGATTTGCCTGGCTTTGGCTCCGCCTTATGACTTGATAAAAGTCGATGTCGAAGGAGGCGAGTTTGAGCTCTTGCTAAGTTACTCAGACTTGCTGAAGAGCACTCGTTATCTTCTTCTCGAGTGGCATTCCTGGCACGCGGGCGGTGGCGGCAAAGAGCAAATTTGCGCCATGGCGCAAGAGCAAGGGTTCGCTGTGATAAAAGAAATAGTTGAGGGGCACGCTGTCTCTTTCGAGGGCTCGCAGGCATCGTGCGGTACATTACTTTTCGGGCGGGCGGCGGGGTAGCAATGCTCTCATGAGCATGGAAGACAGAAGTAAATGGGATGCCCGTCGCCTCTGGCGCAAATTTAGCAAGCGCCTGCGTCGTCATCCGTTTTCCACAGTGTTATGCCTTCTTCTCTTTTACTTGTTTGAGTCTTTGTTTTTCAATATTCTTTCCCTCTGGATATTTTCCAGACAGCAAGCTGACGCAGTGCTTGTTATTGGCGGCAATCCCGATTCGGAAATTTATGCAGCGCAACTGCACAAGTGCAATCCTGACATTCCCATATTGATATCAGGCGGGCAGCCTGAGCCTTGCGAGTGGAAGCTCTTTCAGAAAGTGGGTGCACCGACGAAAAATGTCTGGCTCGAGGAGGAGGCCGATAATACATTCGGAAATTTCTACTGGGCTGTGCCTGTTCTGAGGCAGTGGAATGTCCGTCGCGTGAAGGTCGTTGATGGCGAGAGCCATCTGCCTCGTGTAACCATGCTTGCCCGGATTCTTCTGGGTGCCAAAGGAATTCAGTCGGAATTTGACATCCTGGATGATAATGACGGGAGATGCAGAGCGGAAACCGAAATCAAGACCGAGCTTGATGTGACGCGTAGCCTCGCCTGGGCAGTGGCAAGCCAGATTTTTGAGCCCCGTTCCACAAAACTTGTGGCGCTTTCAGCTGTGGACATGAAATATTGGGCGCAAAAGGGATGTGCCTGCCATCCGTTGTATGACATCAACGACATACGCTTGCTCAGGCAGGAGCGATGAGAGCCCCGCTAGTGTGTTGTCAGAAGCTGGAACCATTTCCAGGCAATTGCCTTCCAGTTGAAATTACTTGCAGCAAGTCCTGAAACATTTTCTGAGATCCCGCACAGCAAATCCCGGTCTTGCAGAGCATGGATGACCGGCTGAATATCTTGAGGACTGTATGAAAGAAAGTTTTTGCCAGACGTGAGGGGAGGACCGGGATCGCCTTTGTCCACCGCCAGGGCTACCTGTCCTGCTGCGGCCGCCAGATGGAAAGAACTAGACTTGAGCAAGGTAGAGGATTGCGTGCACATCAGTGCCAGCCCGCAATCAAGAACTTTGTCCGGAACTTGATCGTGGGGAAAGTTGTGGCAAGTTGAGATCTTGAAGTTGGTGCCAGCGCCTTTCAAGAGGGCAATTTCTTTGTCTGACTGGCTGCCTCTGCTCTCACCAGATAAAACGACTTCTTCGATAAGGCGGCTTTGTGCAAGTTGTTTGAGCAGTTGCCCATGACAGCCGATAGCATAAGCTCTTGAGGCTGCCTTGCCGAAAATCAGCAGCTGTCTATAGTTTTTAGGTCTTAAGTCAGGCAATTCGAAGTTACAACCAAGCGGAATGATTTCTATCTCTTGCTTTCTTCCAAGGCAGAGGAGATCTCTCAGGCAGGCTCCGTTGCTGGTTGCTGCAGTGTCAGCCAGTTCAAGCAGTTGTCGGGCGCACTTTTTTTGTGAGCGCGCCTGCCAGAAAGTTTTTTGCCACGGCTTTGCGCTGGCCCAGGTTTCGTGAAACATGACAACAAGCCGGTTGTGCCTGCTTTGCAACTTCCACTGAGCCAGTGCTTGAGGTAGCCATGTCGGGCAGCCAGCCCTCGGGTCGAATCCGTAACCAACATATTGCAGCCAGACAGTGTTGCAGTCGACTTCTCTCAAGGCAGATAACAAGCCCGTCCGCGATGTCTTGAACTGGGTGAGTTCGATATCGCTCCAGAAGCTGCGTGTGGCTTCAGCGCCGCCGGTGACAAGAAAACGCCAGCTCTTGTTGTCATTGGCCCCGGAGCCAACCTGCCGTTGGGAAGTTTCGGCACTTTGCCAACTTTCGCTGCCCGGCCAGTGTCGCCAAATTTGCCGGCAATAATCGCCTAGTCCATCGATTGCCGGCGGTAGGATCGGGGTTATGACGCAGAAAGACAGAACCTAACTCCTCTTGCATAATCTATATTACACATATGGAGCGGTCTGGCTGTCCGCAAGGCCCCATGGATTTGCGCTGCAAAAGGACCCAGCGGTGGAAAATGGAAATCAAGACGAAAGCTGGCTTGAACAATCAGTCTGAAAGTAAAGGCAGTTTTGCAGACATACATATCATTCACTATATCGGTATCCTCGGGTTGGGCGGAGATGCCCGGAACCTGTGTGCTCTTGCTATAGCTCAGAGCCCGTGGGCAAAAGTTTCGGTTCTGGCAGGGAAAGTTACAAGTGACGCTCTCTCTTTAGTCTTGCAAGCTCAGGGGATCACCGTCTACCAAGGCATTGAGAACGCAGCCGATCTCGGAAGCTGGCTTGAGGGTAAGAAGAGCTTGCTGTGCCTCTTTCATCGCAACGGTAAGAGCAACGACCTTGAAACCGAAATTCTCCGGCTCTTGCAGGCATACCTAGTTCCATGCTTCGAATACAACACTTTTGCCCGTGTCGATAGAGAAACGGATTCTTTGTGGGCAGGGCACGTTCATCTGTCCAGGTCCAGTCTCGTCCAGTATGCCGGCAGGCGCGCGGTAGATCCTCTTTCTCTGGAGGGACATG
>JAHFBI010000143.1:10422-12012 GCA_023250095.1 Candidatus Melainabacteria bacterium | reverse complement strand
CCGGATTCAGGTGCTATCCCCGGGAGCTGTCCTGGACTCGATGAGAGAGACACTTCATTCTCGATATCTATATTTACAACTGAACGCCCGGCTTTTTGCGCTATGTCGGCAATTGTGTGTTCGCCGAGCATGATTCCCGGACGTATGGGGGCAACAATTGTGCTGCCCGAGGAACTGTCGAGGGACAAATGGCTTCTGTCCGCCACTTCCGGCTTGCCAGCCGTCCGGCAGAAGTTGTCGCCCAGGAAAAAGCCCGTGACGGCGGACAGCAGCAAAAGCGTGAGCCATACGGCGCCCGGCATCGCCTGGGTACTTTCCCTGCCGGCAACAGGCTCATCTGCGTGCTCGCTCATCTTGCCCTCCCTTCCTGCCGAAAGTCCTTATCTTGTTCGATCATAACAATTAGCCGGCCTGGATGCCGGATGTCAGGCGCCTGGACTGATACCAGATATGGTGTTGGCCCGAACGGCTCATTTGCGGTAAAGAAGATAAATCGCGGCCGACAGGCAGCAGATGAGCGCGCAGACCAGAAGCGATGAAGGCGCCCCCCACTCACTGGCGGCAAAGCCGACAACGAGGCTTCCGACCGGAGACATACCCATAATTATCATCACCCAGACGCTCATGAGACGACCGCGCATTTCATCTGAGACCGTCAGCTGCAGCAGAGAGTGGCTGCCGCTTATCTGGTATGTGAGGCAATAACCCAGAAAGATGGCGATGCAAAGAGAAAGAGCAAAATTATTGCTCAGAGCAAAGAAAAGAAGCATGACGCCGAACCCGAATGCTGCTATGCCAACAGAGCGTCCGAGCATGTGGAGCGACCCGCGGTGCGCAAGCGTCAGAGCGGCAAAAAACGATCCAGTGGCAGCAAGCGATCGCAACGCGCCGAAGCCGCCAACATCGCGATGCAGGACCGTGCTGGCCATTACCGGAAGCAATACGGAGAATTGCCCGCCAAAGAGGCTCAATCCGGCAGTGAGGCGTAGCAAGCTGCGCACCGAGGGTGTCTGAAAGGCAAAGCGCAGCCCTTCTGTGAACCCCTGCCAGTTTCCCTCGGCATGACTTTTTCCAAGGGGAACTTTCAGCATGAGCAAAGCTACAAGCGCTGCCAGATAACTGACTGTATTGATGAGGAAGCAGAAGCCTTCGCCCGATAGGCCAATCACCGCAGCTGCCAGCGCCGGGCCGATTATGCGCGTGCCGTTGAAGAGGGACGAATTGAGAGAAATGGCATTGACGAGATCTTCTTTATCGACCATGGATGAGATCAACGCCTGCCTAGAAGGGATTTCAAAGGAGCTGATCAGCCCTGAGGCAGCTGCCAGAGCGATAATGTAGGGGACTGCTATGGCGTGTTTCAGAGTAAGGGCAGCAAGGACGGCTGACTGGAGCATAAAAAGGATCTGTGCTGCAATCAGGACTTTCTTGCGGTCGCAGTGATCTGCCACCCAGCCGCCGCTCAAGGCGAAAATCAAGACTGGAAAAAGATTGGCGAATTCAACAACGCCCAGAAGAAATGCCGAGCCTGTCATGTGCCAGACAAGCCAGCTCATACCCAGATTTTGCATCCAGGTGCCGCAAAGCGAA
>JAHFBI010000143.1:0-10412 GCA_023250095.1 Candidatus Melainabacteria bacterium | reverse complement strand
CGAAATGTGTGCGCCATTTCCTGGCGCAGCGCTCGAGTTTGACCTGATGTCTCTTCAGTCAATAAAGTCAGCCTCTCACTTGAAAAAAGTGAGGACTCTCTCAGCTCTTGCCGGGCTGAGGAAGAGCACCTCCCACACAGAGGCTGTTTGTCGCGACAGGCTGAGCTGGCTTAGGCGACGCTCGGCGGATCTTACATATTCGGCGGCGGCAGGGAAGTCTATGCTGCCTGCAAGCCTGATATGGTCCTTTATCTTGAGTTTGATCAATACGACAAGAAAGAGAAGGTGGTGAAAGCCTGATAATACGCTCAAATGTGCCAGGCTCGGCCCGCAATAGAGTCTGGCGAAAAGGCGACAGTAAACAAAGCGCCTGAGCAGATCATCAATTTTCTCGCTCAAGGCGCCGCCCGGGAGTTCGGCGAGTTTCGATAGCGGGGTTGCTGTACTGCCGGAGCCAAAGAGCACTGTATCCGGTGCTTGCACGATCTCTTCCATGAGCGCTCGGGCATCGAAGCCGGCAGGTCCTGATCGGAAAATATCTGAGGGAAAATAGAACCTGTCCATATGTTTGAGCAAAAGCTGGTCGACTATCGAGGGACTGGATTCAAGAGGCGGTATGGCTTCGGCATTGACAGTTGGCGGCAAGGCTGAGGCGATTGTGGAGCTGGACTCAAAGAGCGTCTCTTCGATGGGCTTTGTTGCACAGGCAACCGGGCAAGGCGAAATATCTTGAGAAGAAAAAACAAGGTCTTGTTCGCGGCTTGCTCTGTGTCCTGGCAAGGCGTCTTCAACCTCGCTCGGACAGAAGTCTTCCAGGAAGCTTTGCTCCAGGGCGATAAAGTCAGCAAAGGTCGTATTCAGCCCGTCGACCAGCTGCAAGGAGGACCAGTCCGATTGAACGCCTGGATAAAGGCTCTGGAATAGCTGCCATTTCTCGCTCAAGAGTTTTGATTGACTGGAAAGCAATTCTCCGGAGTTTAAGAGCACGGCGCTGCTGGCAAAACTGACGTAAGCGTGTATGCCGTCGGGAGTCTTACAGAACGAAAAAGGGAAAAGGCTGCACATCGATGGTTTGGCCGATTCTCCGCAAGAGGCATGCAGCACGCATCGATTATCCTGAGTGAGAAATTGGCAACGCCCATCAAAATCTTTCTCCAGCGTGTGAGCGAAGGCGTCGAGCCTGGCATCACGGCTATTGAGAGAGCGGAGATGGCTCTTTGAGCAGGAAGAAATCTTTAGATTTTCGAAATCAAGGCGTTCGATGCGCTCGCGATCGGCTGCAGTGAGAGGAACCGGCCAGGAAAGGCAGCAATTGCCGCACCCAGAGCAGCTGAATCGTATGGACTGCGGGATGTGAATTGTTTCAGAATTCAATACCGCCTCCCTGCCGTGGCAACGACGACACAGTTGAACATAGCATATAATGTATGTTTTCTCACAGGTGCGTCGAAAACCCATGGTTGAACAAGTGAAAGCAATGGCTGGAAGCAATGCCGGGTCTCAAGCTTCAGATAACGGTAGTGCCCATGGTGGCAGGGAAAAGCTGTCGCCGACGATATTGCGTTTGCGCGACTGGCTGGCGCCCTTGCTCATTGCCGGTCTGGTGCTGTCCGGCTATTTTTCGGCCTTGCTGGCTCCGCAACTTCTCGATGAGCAGTTTTTGCGCGCCTTTGTCAACGAAGCCGGGCATGGCGCGGTTCCGTTCGGCGCCTTGTTTCGCTTTCACGGATTCGACGGAGCCGATCTCTGGGGACCTTTGACGCCCATTTTTCTGAAAGCCAGCTTTGCTGTTTGTGGCGGAGTATTGGGGCTGGAGCGATTTGGCGGACTTGTTCTTCATTTTGGCGCGGCGCTGTTTCTCTTCAATATCGTCCGCCGCATGCAGGCGGGCTACTGGCTCTCGCTTGCCAGTGCGGTTCTTTTTTGCCTTTTCCCCCTGAGCGCGGAAGCAGTCACCTGGCTGGGCGGGCGCGGCTCGGAGCTGTCCGTTTTCTTTTTCCTTGCTTCCTTCTGGCTGTATCAAAAGGCTCGCGGTTATTCGCAGACCGGCTCCGATATTGTTGTTGCAGGAGCGACTGCCAGAGGGGGCATCGACTGGATCTGTCTGGCCGCATCGCTTGTCTTGTTTCTCGGGAGTCTGACTTGCAGTGCTCTCATGTGGGTGGGCGCGCTGGTTGTGCCGTGCTATGAGCTGTTCAACTGGCTCTTCAAGCTCGATGCCTCGGCTAAGTCAGATCTGAGCAACTGCATGATTGGAGCCCTTCCCTTTGTGGTTCTTTGCGGCGCCTATTTCGCCGCTGGCGGATTGTTCGCTCTGGTGAGCGACCCGAGAGCTTGCATGCATATTTGCTTTGCAGCTGTTGCGCCGACGATAAAGAATATGCTTTTCCCGATCAACCAGGCAATCTGGCAAGGATATGCTCAGCAGTACCGTTTTCTTTATTTTCTGCTACCGCCATTTCTGGTGGCTTTGCCTTTCGCTGCCTGGCGCAATCGGCAATTCGCCCGGCTTTTCGGCTTTGCTTTCCTCTGGTTCTTATTGTCCTTGCTCCCTTGCGCCGGGCATGCGACTCAGGGCACTGATCTAGGCGGGAGCCGCTTTCTCTATTTTGCTTCGGCGCCATTTTCTCTGATGATGAGCCTCTTTTTTGCCGGATTCTATTTCGGCTTCAAGCGCTGGAGAGCGGTTACGGCGGCTGTGAGTGCTGTCGGGCTTGTTCTTTGCGCCGGATTTTATTTCAGGCACGTGAGTAATCAGAACGGTGCCTACAGGGTTGGCGGACGTGTGCTTGCCGCAGTCGAGAAGTCGGTGAAGATTGTGGTGGCTAAGACCGGGGTGCCATTTGTGCTGGTGCGCGACCTGCCGCAATTTTCAGCTATCAGTCCCTTGTTTTCCACCGCGGGCATGGTGGCCCTCGACGGGACATCCGGGGCGCTTGCCTGCCTGTCCGTGCCTGGCGGGCGTCTTAAAGACGCGTTGAAAGCAGGGCAATATAGGCAGTCAGCCTTGCACTGGGAAAAGGATTTTCAGAGCCTCATTCCGCTCGAGCTCACTGCGTCCTGTAACACATTTCCTGAGTCCCTCAGCGCTCAGGATATTGTTGTGCGTCTGGTGCCTCGTTTGGAGTTATACAAATGCGCCAGCCTGGACAAGGAGACCAGCTGCCTGGTGCTGGAGAGCAATTCCACGGCCGGTCCGGCAATTAGGCTGGACGCTCAGGGCTTGAGCCCCATCGACGGCGATTTCTTATACGTGGATGCGCGTATTGCCGCGCCACCGCCGGCCCAGAAACCGCTTATCGAGCTTTACTGGCAGACGCGCGGACATGAGGACTACGATAACAAAGAGAGGCGTACCTGGACCACGGCTGTCGTCAACGACCAGCAGTTTCATCGCTATTATCTGCCCTTGCGCTCGATTGGCTGGACAACCAATGGAACTCCATCGCTCATCACACTTGGTTTTCCTGCCGGGGCCAAAGTTTTTCTCAAGGGCATGGGTGTTGTCGACGGGAGACATTTGATGCCGCAGTTCAGTCTGGCTGGCGGCAGGGGCTCAGGTGAGTCTTTCCGCTTCGTCTTCCCTTGCTTTAACTTTCCCATTTGCGCTCAACTCGGTCTTGGACTTGTCGAGGACGGTGACAAGGGCATCGCCGTCAGCCATAACGTAGAGGGGATTGACGGAGCAGCCGGAGTTCTTCTGGAGTTCTCAGCAACCAACAAGAATTTTGACAATCCAAACGGCAACGAACTTTGCCCGTCGGCTGGCAAGAAAATCTCCTTTTTCTCGACCAGAGGGACCGACACTATCTCCTGTGCCGATTTCCCCGGTAGGGGGCTTTATAGGGTGCGGGCAATCGCCATCGACTCTGCCGGACATGTTATCGGCAATTTCAGCGATGATGTCGTTATTCAGGTGCCTTAGGGAGGCTGTGGTGGTTGAGAAGCTCAAGGTTGATCTGTCCTACCTGGTTTTTGCCTGGCAGGACGAGTCGGAGCATGCTGCTTATTATCTTGATACTGACACGGGTTCTGTGGTGCTTGTGCAGAGAGATCTCGATGACGTGGATGAACTCAGGGAGGAGATAGAACTCCAGCCCAATCGTTTTCTCTATGTCCCGAAAGCCGATCCCCGGCAGGTCGAGCTGGATCTATTCGATTTCGTCTTTACCGTGGCTGATGAGAAACTGAAGACTCTCCTGACGTTGGCCATGGAGGCACCAGATAAGGCCGGCTCGGTGCGGACCATCCTGGGCAAGTATCCGGAGCAGTCCGAGCGGCTGCGCAAGTGGCGTGATGATATTGCGCTCCAGCGTGTCTTCAAGTGGCTTCATGCCCACGATCTGGAAGTCGAGCCCTGAGGGGCTTATTTCAGATCGTGGGGCGCGGGGCTCCATAGGCGCTGATGCCTCTGTCCGGAAGCAGCGGACCCTTGACGCATTTAATGGCCGACCACGGCAGGTAGAGAGTCTCGGTCTCCTGGCGCAAGCAAAGATATGTGGCTTGATCTGCTTGCGCTACGTCCCCTTCGACAATTTCCCCGCTGGAAAGAAGAACCACGACGCGGGTGTTCATGGGTATAGCCACTGAAAACCTCCCCTTTCTCAGCGAGAATTTCTCTAAGTTTACTGAAATCGGGCGCAATTGTTAATTGACTGGCAGATCGGCAGACCGGCTGCCAAGCGTGCCTAATACCGAATCTGATATCATGGACTTGCGATTTCGGGTTTTTGAGATGAAGAATCAGCTTACTTTCTTAGTTGTCGCGGTGATATTCGCCCTTACCATAGTGTTGTCTGGCTGTGCCAAGATAAGTCTGACCAAACCCTCAGGCGGTTCTAACGCCGGCGTCACGCAAGGTGGCGGCGGCACCGCTCCTGCCGCTCCGCTTGATGAGGAGTGGGTTCTGTCATTTGAATACGGCGAGCAAATGTTCGAATCGACGATTCTTTTCAGTCATTCCGGCAACCAGCTCGCCGGGCAGGGCACAGACAGCAACGGCGCCGCCTTTTATGTTCAGCAAGGGCAGATCGACGGCGATAACGTTCGTTTTTTCAAGAAATATGCCGACGCAGATCCCAGCAAACCGCCGATCGAATATACCGGCAAGCTGGAATGGGTAGACATGTCCGACTACAAGGGCTGGGAGATGTCCGGGCACTATACGACTTCCAAGAACGGGCAGGCTGTGGAAGGTAAATGGGTGGCCACACCCAAGAACCCGTCGGCAGCCGCCGGCCCGGCACAGCCTGAGGGCTCGGGTGTGCCGCCCTCGCCTGGTCCGGGCAGCGATCACTCTTCGCCTGACAGCCAGCAGGCAACCGGCGCCGAAGGACCGCATATATCCGGGATGTATACCGGGTCTTATCAGTTCAATTTCAAGAAGGTCCATTGCAAGATGTGGCTGGAGCAGGATGGGCACAACCTCACAGGGCACGGTGTGGACGTGAACACAAACGAGCACTTCGTTATCGAAAAGGGCTGGTACCATTATCCGAAGCTCACGCTCGTGCGCAAATACACGAAAGGAAAGAACGCCGCCGCCACGCGCTCAATGACTTTCAAGGGACAGGTCTCGTCGGGACCTTCCTTCCAGGGTGAAACGCAATATGGCGGCGGTTGGGAGGCGCATATCGTCAGGTAGCCAACAGCCACCCTGATGATTCATCTGGCGCCCGTTTTCCATTTGTCATTTGTCATTTGCCTGTTTGTTTTCGTCTTTCGTCTTTCGTCTTTCTGGGCATCTGTCTGTTCAGCGCAGTTGGCAGCCCCTTTCGCTGTCGTTTCGTCATCATTTTCTCCTTTCTTCTTCTCCCTCTTGCTCAGATTCATCCTCTTTTCCCTCTCCCGATTCTCTCTACTTTCCTCTTTCCGCTTCTTCATCCATAGATTCTCTGATTGCCCGGTCCATGACCTGGCACCGTATGCGCCACCAGAGAAAGTTCTGCCGCAGAGGTTACCCTGACATCTTCTGCTGAAAAAGCTTTTACTTACAAAACACTCATGCGGTTGTTGAGCGCCCTTGAAATCTGGTAAGTTATGTCGGTTCTCAGTATCTATCTAGACTGGTATCGTTTTGACCTCTATCGGATATCTTGTTTGTAGTCGTCGACGGCAAGTTCTTACTTGTATTGCTCTTCTGGCTTTGACCGCAATGGGGACTCCGGTCCTGTGCGAGCCTGACTCTGCGCCGAATTTCCAGACACCAATCAACGGACAGATCATGGTTTCCGGTCAGGCGGGCAGATGGTCTTTGCCGATGGAAGGTCCGCTTGGCAAGATGGGATCCGCGGTGCCTGTCCGAAAACCTGCCTGGGTCCCTACTCGCCTTGACGGTTCGATCAAGCTGGCTGATGAAGAAGGTGCGGTCGGCAAGCGCATTGACGAGCTTCTGGATGTGGCGCTTGCGCGTGATGCCAGACAAATGGTTCTCGATCAGGCTGTCAGCCATTTCCGCACCACCGGGCAGAAGGTTATTGCCGAGACCAAAGATGCCGTAGATTACATGATCCCTTACCGCGGCTTTGGACCCTCCAGCGAAGCCGGCGACATCATATTGGATGAGAAGGTCAAGCTGAAAAGCAGAGCCTCGGCTGAATATGCGCGCCAGAAGCACATCGATGAAACTCATGTGAAGGTGGTGGCTAGCATGATGCAAGTGGCAATGGGGCTGGGGATGTCGGATCAAGGGCGTGGCTTTGAAATCTCCTCTTCGGGAATGGCATCTCTTAAAGAGATGGTCGGGGAGGAGGAAGCTCAAAAGACAATGCAGATGCTCTCCGCCTGGAGCAAAGAGCTGAACATACCAGAGTCAGTTTATAGCCAGGGACCATGGGATGTGCAGTTGAAGCAGGAAAAGCTCAAGGGCGTTATGGAAGAGGCTCTGGATGCGGATCCCGTTGTCCATGAGATCAGCAAGAGGCTGCATAAATACAACCACCGCAGCAAATTCGCCCGCGCTTCTGCGCACGTAGTTGAAACCACCCTCGGTGCAGCATCGCTCACGCCGACATTTGTCGGACCGGCGGCTAAAGCGGCTCTGGTGGCTTTCATTATGGCCACTGGCGGCCCGGAGCAGTGCAAGCTGCTGAAAGAACTCTATCTGGACAAGCGCTTCGAAAGCCGCTGGAAGGTGCTCAACGAAGAGGCTCACATGGCACTGGAGAACTATCAGGTGGCTGCGCTCACGCGCAATCCTGTCTTGCTCGCTTGCTCCGAGGCATTGCTTTCCGAGATGACCGATCCGGAGAAAGCCGTGGAAGTTCTAGGCGCAAGCGTTCTTCCACGTCCAACAGTCTCAACTGTTACCGATAACCAGCAAATGTGAGCGGCATCGGGCGCTTTTTCCTCGCGCAGCAGAAAGAAACCGCGCACACGCATGCACGCTACGCATGTATACGTATGCTTGCTGTGGGCTGGACTGAGGAGCTAGGGCAGGACTCCGAGTTTCTTGCCTGCCTTGGCGAAGGCTGCAAGTGCTCGATCTAGGTCTTCTCTGGTGTGCGCCGCTGATATCTGCACGCGCAAGCGTGCTTCTCCTCGGGGTACCACCGGGTACCACAGACCGCGTACATAGACTCCAAGCTCCAGCATCTCCTGGCTCATGTCCATAGCCACGGCCGCTTCGCCAAGCATCACAGGCACGATCGGATGCCGGCCCTCGATGATCTTGAATCCGGCGTTGACGATTTCGCGGCGGAAGTAATCGGTATTCTCATGCAATCTGGTTACAAGCGAGTTGTCTTCTTCGAGAATGTTGATCGCCTCGAGGGAGGCGGCGACTATCGATGGCGGAACAGTGTTGGAGAAGGTATAAGGACGGGACTTCTGGCGCAGGAAATCGACCAGTGTCTTTTTGCCAGCGATGAAGCCACCACAGGCGCCACCAAGAGCCTTGCCGAGAGTGCCGGAAATGACGTCGATCCTTCCATGCACACCGAGGTCCTCCGGCGTACCGCGGCCGGTTTTGCCCAGTACTCCCGTGGCATGGGATTCGTCCACGAAGAGCAAAGTATTGTGGCGGCTGGATAGATCAACGAGCTCAGGAAGCGACGCGAGATCACCTTCCATGCTGAAGACGCCGTCAGTGGCCAGAATCCGGAAACGGTATTTCTTGTTCTCCTCGCCGTCGAGCCACTGGGTCAACTGTTTGAGATCATTGTGCGCGTATGCTTTCAAATCGGTTGTCTTGACGGCGATACGCGAGAGCCTGATACCATCTATGATGCTGGCGTGATTGAGCTGATCGCTATATATGATGTCGCGATAGTCTTTGTGCCCGAGATCGCTTGAAACCATGGCAGTGAAGAAAGCTTCGTTGGCGGCAAAACAGGAGGAATGGAGGATGGAGTCTTCCAGACCGAGAAACTGAGCGATCTTCTCTTCGAGTTGCCTGTGAATTGGCTGCGTGCCACAGATAAATCTTACAGAAGCCATGCCGTAGCCATACTTCTCCAGCCCGCTCCTGGCTGCCTTCAAGATGCGTGGGTGGTTGGCCAGCCCCAGATAGTTGTTGGAGGCGAGCATGACCACTTTCTTTCCGCCGACGGTAACTACTCCGCCCTGCTCATCTTCGATGGGCACTTCCCATTTGTAGGTCTTTTCTGCCTTGGCCTTCTCCAGCTCCTTTGTAAGGTCGCTGTAGAGCTCGCTCAGATGTGCGGATTCTTTCGTGTCGCTCGGCGAAACCACCATTTTGTTTACCTCAATGAGTGTAGTGTCGTTCCTGTGAAAAATTTCCTCAGTTCTTCTCGGGAGAAAAGACCAGCTTTAATTCCTTTCCGTTCGAAAGAGTCTCGAAGGCTTCTTTGTATTCGTGGAGCCCGTAGAGCTTTTTCGCCAGCACTTTCTCGAGTTTGTTCTTCAAATCGAGCCTGTCCGATTTGATCAGGCTCAGCATGGTTTCCCATGTGCTGAACATCTTCCTGCCGAAAATGCCCTGGACTGTTACGCCTTTCCAGATGACACCATTGGCGATGTCAAATTTTGGGAGCGGCTCGCGGGCGATTCCCAGCAGAATCACATGACCGCCGTTGCGCACTATCTTGAAGGCGTCCTGATAAGCTGGCAGCGAGCCGGACATTTCCAGTACGACGTCCACCCCGTTTGAGCCGGTCTCGAATTTTTCGATTGACCTGTAGAGCTGGCCGGAGCCTTGCGAGACATCGAGACATTCATCGGCGCCGAAGTCGTCGGCCAGCGCAAATCGCCTTTCGACGTCGGCGGCCTCAGTGAGGTAGATTCGCGTGGCCCCGAATGCCCGGCTCAGGAAAACCGACATCAAACCGAGCGGACCGGCGCCAAGAATGGCTACGGATTTGCCCGAGACGTTGGCTGCCTGCACCGTGTGCACGGCATTGCCGAAGGCGTCGAGCATGGCGCCGATGCGCGGCGGGATGTCGGCTGTGTTGCCGCCTTTGCCAAGCAAAATGACATTTTTGTAAGGTACAACCACTCTTTGTGCGAAGCAACCGTCAAGGTGAACGCCCTTCACCTTGACGTTAATGCAGATATGCTCGTTGCCAGTCCGGCAAAGAGAGCAGTGCCCGCAAGAGAGATGCATCTCCGCCGTCACGTAATCACCAGGCTCAATAAGCAGGTGGCTGGGGGCGTGCGCAAAGTGTTCGGCAGTAACTCCCGGACCTATTTCTTCCACGATGCCGCAAAACTCGTGCCCGACGATAATCGGTCGATAATCGTTGTCGCCCGGGAGATAGCGCTGCATCTCTTTGCGAATGCCTTCACTGCGGGCACTGTTATATATGCTCTTGTCAGTGCCGCATACGGCAGTGGAAAGCACGCGGATCTTAACTTCGCCGTAGCCCACTGCCGGCTCGCGGACATCTGTTTTGAGGCTGAGCCCATCCTTCTGGAGGTCTTCTTTGATTAGGCATTTCATGAGCTTTGCTGGGGACTCCTTCGGCGTGTCTGGCTGTGCTGCCGTCTGTATCATTGTTTTTTGCTCCCGTATATATAGAGCGTATGGCTCCGGCTTTTGTTACAGAACTGCAAATGTACGGACAACCTGATGAAAACCACAATCTGGCAGGTCTTGCCGGTTTTCCCGTTGGTTCAGTGCCTCATATTTTAAAGCCTTAGCGTTTCTTTAGTTGCCAAGTATTTCGCTGCTGAATTAGATTGTTTGCCATCGCAACAATTTCTTTAGATTTCTATTTTGGAACCGGGAGTGTACATGGCATCTGACAAAGGCTTCTCAGAAATGAATTTCAATCCTGGCTATGTCGACGGGCAGATGGATGTTCTCTTTGCCTCAATAGCCGAGCATTCCATCGTGCGTACAATTGTCGAGGGCAGCGGCGGGCCGGAGAATGAGGAAATGACGGACGACGGGCTGCGTTTTATCCGCTATTTGCTTTCCATCTCACGTTCGACCCGCTTTGGGTTCTTGCCCA
>JAHFBI010000142.1 GCA_023250095.1 Candidatus Melainabacteria bacterium | reverse complement strand
AATCCTTCTCAAGGGCAGACAGCTACACAGGCAGGAACCGGTGCTCCGAAGGCAGCCCGGAGGGCAAACAGCGCGCATCGCCCGGCGGAAGGGGGGACCAACCGTCTGCCAACCCGCTCCTACCGCCACGTTGACGATGTGCCGTCCAGGCAGTATATTCCAGGTGAATCACTGGGAAGCGGAACCCGATCCATTGACGTGCCCTATCGCTACAGCGAAGGGCGACTGGATAGCGATTGACGCCGCCTGCCAGTTCTAGCTTCTTTCTTGCAGGTGATAAATGCTCCGTAGCCCGAAAGTAGGGGTTGTTTCTCTAGGCTGCCCGAAGAACACCACTGATACAGAGGTGATGCTTGGTCTTTTGAATCAAGCCGGTTTCACCGTCACTTTCGACAATGAGGAGGCGGACATTTGCCTGGTGAATACCTGCTCATTCATTGAAGATGCTCGGCGTGAGTCAGTGCGCTGCCTGGTAGAGCTTGCCGGAGATGGCAAGGAAATCATAATTGCCGGCTGCCTCGCCCAACATTTCAAAGACGAGCTCTTGAAGGAAGTACCGGAGGCGCGCGCCGTGGTCGGCACGGGCGATATACACAAAATAGTCGAAGTGGTTAAAGCAGTTGCTGCCGACCCTGGCTTGAGAATCGTGCAGGTTTCAGCTAGCCCAGATGATCATGTTGACGAGATCATGCCCCGGCTCAACACAGGCATCGGACCTGCATCCTATCTAAAAATCGCAGAAGGGTGCGATCACCGTTGCAGCTTCTGCATAATTCCCCGCCTGCGCGGCAATTTTCGCTCACGCTCAATCGACTCGCTGGTAACCGAGGCACGACTTCTTGTTGCCTCAGGTACCAAAGAAATCATTCTGGTGTCTCAGGACAGCACTTATTACGGACTGGATAGATACGGGCACATGTCACTGAGCGAGTTGCTGTCCAGGCTTCACGAGATTGAAGAGCTGGAATGGCTCCGGATAATGTATTTCTATCCCACCGAAACCAGTGTGGAGTTGCTCGAGACAATCGCATCCCTGACGAAAGTTGTGAAATATATCGACATGCCCTTGCAGCACAGCCATCCGGACATACTTTCAGCCATGGCGCGCCCTGCTAATCCTGGCAAGTCGGTGGAGCTGGTAAGAAGTATTCTGCCGGAGGCAGCCATTCGCTCCACATTCATAGTCGGCTTCCCGGGCGAGACGGAGGAGCATTTCGAGCACCTGTGCAATTTCATACAGGAACACAAGTTTGAACGGCTTGGTGTGTTCAGCTATTCACGCGAGGTGGAAGTCCCAAGTGGAAGCATGAAGAATCAGATAGCTAAGAAAGTGAAGGAATCTCGACGTAAACGCCTGATGCAAATTCAGCATGAACTCTCGAGCAAACGTAACCAGGCAATCGTCAACAAGACAATCAAAGTGCTCATCGAAGGGTTTGATGAAGGGAAAGGTCACTACTTCGGGCGGAGTCAATGGGATGCTCCGGAAATTGACAACCAAGTTTATGTTCTCACGCAAGCATTCGATGAGCAAATGCTGGGCGAGATCATTCCCGTAACAATCACGCGGTCCGGTCCTTATGACTTGGTAGGTGTTCCAAGCGATGAGGCACGGGCGGTAATCTGAGCACGAAATTCACCGCCACCGGAATAATGAGGATAGCCGTCCACCCACTTGTGCAATACCAATGCGGCAGTCTTTTTCCTTGACAGGCGAACAAATCCACACGGAAATTTGCCTTGAGCGCTGAGGAAAGGAATTTTCGTCAGCGCTCTTGAGAACCCCCGCGGTCTCTGTTTTCTAACGCTCTGCTGACTGAACCATTAATTAAAAGCATCTGTCCAAAAGCGGTTGTGGAAAGTCAACCGATATCGGTTGACTTTCCACAAACATATGACACGCAGTCACTGCGCACAGGAATAATCTGGACGGCACTGGACAGGCAGTAATTGCCCAGCAACCCTATCATCCAGACGAGTGCCCCCTAAGCATTCACCCCTGGAATGACGAGGTTACCTGCTCAGAGGGGATGTGTTTCTCCCTGGCAGGCGCTAAGTTCATAGTATTGACTTAGCCGTTGGCAGGATTACTTATGAACAGACTTCATCTGATGCTTGGATTGAATAGCGATGCCTCCCCTTCCCAAATAAAAATGGCCTGTGTCGAGCAGATCTTGATCTTGCGCCACTGCATGAAAGGAACAGAAGGCGGGGAAGAGGGCGTCAAGACTGACATACCAGCTCCCCTTCTTCAAGCACTGGAGTACCTGGATGGCACGACGGATATTCCCGCCCCAGACTTTCTGGACCTGGCAAACCCTGAAACTCTGCACGCCATGTCCTCGCTAGCACCCGAACACCCGAGCCGCTGGGGGCAACGCCTGGTAGAACTGGGCTTGTTAGACGATGCCCAGCTTGAAATTGCGCTCTATGACCATCTTACTTCCGGCATCAGCGTCCGGCAGGCAATCCTCAAACGGGGGTGGATGGAAGAGACGCTCATGGACAACATTTTCAGGCTACCGCTTTCAGCTTGCGCCTGACCGAACAACGGCACACGTCCAATTGCCTTGTTGAACCGCCTCTGGCGACGATAGTGTCAGGCGCGGTTTCGACGGAGTCCTGCAACATGACAAAAAATTTGTATCTCCTTCTAGGGCTCCCGGATGGTGCATCTTTCACTACAGTCAAAAAACGATATCAGAGACTGACGGCTTTCTTTGCCATGCAGGAAAATTTCTGCGACAGCTCGTTGCAGAGACGCCTTCGCACAGCTCGTGAGAGTTTGAGTGAGACCTATGAAGAATTCAAAAGATCCGACATCCGCCAGGCTTACACGGGCGACTTTGAGTGCTTGCAAACTCTTGGACACAAGTCCATATTACCGTCGTCCCGCCCGCGCATCGGGCAGATCCTGGTGGCCGCGGGTGTCCTCTCGATTGAAGAACTCGACGAGGCGCTGGCGGTCCAATTGACGAGTGCAGTCAGCATGCCGCTGGGCCGTTTACTTGTATCCTGGCGCTATTTAACCTGGGAAGAGCTGGCTTATTATCTCTGCTTACAGGACCTGATCAAATTGCCCCCAGATAATCCCAACCGTTTATCCAAGCAACTTCTCGAGCTTGGACTGATTAGCGAGGATCAGCTGGCTATAGCCAGGCTGGATCAAAGAACCACAAGTTTATCTCTCACGCAAATTCTCGTCAGGCGCAAGTGGATCCAGTCTGAAGTGATCGAGCAACTACCTGCCAAAACGAAACTGCCAACCCTCAGAACAAGCGCCTAGACCCCGCGAGTGAGATGAAGCGACTGACGCGAGAGATCTAGGGAGATGCGGAAAAGACTCTCAGCAGTTGTTAGGTGAGCATCATCGAAATTACGACAGAAATAACGCATTTCTTCCAGTCCGTCAGCGGCCTGAGCTATAGCAATTTTCATCAACTGGACAGAAGCTTCCAGTGAGCGAGGTACAACGGCAGTGGCAAAAGATTCGGCTGCCCGCCTGAGAGCCGACTCAATCCGGTCGGTATACTTCTGAAACTGATCGATGAGATCGTCATCAAAAGGGTCGGCTGAGAGCTGCCGTATCTGCCTCTTGTACATTCCAAGCACTTTGCTCATCGCATGACGCGACGGATGAAAAACAGTTTGCAGAAATTTCTCTCTCTGCTCATCTTCTTCAAGAGATGTGAAAACAGGCGTTGCCCGGTGAAGGGCATCTGTTACACCAATCAGACAGTCGTACTCAGCCCTCTTTTGCCTGTCCCGGAGAACGCCATAAGCTTCATTGATCAACATCATCTCTTCAGTGGCTTCCTGGTGAGCACAAGCTGAGCCACCGTTACCCTTGATATCCGGATGCTGCAATTTAACCAGCTTGCGATAAGCCCGCTTTATTTCCGCCGAAGAGACGTCAGCTGTGACCCCGAGCACTTGATAATATGTCTTGGAAGAAGCCATCATTCCTCTGGAGGGCTGTTAGCTTCCATTATGCCAAACGACGCCCTTTCGGGTACAGGCACAAGAACAAGACGCTCGAAGAAGAAGAAGAAGAAGAAGAAGAAGAAATCAGCGCCAAGAGCATGCCGGCAGTTTCAGGCCAAACATATTTTCACTTCGGCATGGACTCCGAGGGGCGGGGCAACTTCAAAACAGCGCGACCATCGGCAATCTGGATCCCGTTTTGCTGAGCTTCAAAAATAAGCCGCAAAGCCCGCGCACGCAACTCGGCCCCTTCTTCGTGCCGATCAAGCTCGCAAAGCACATCAGCGAGATTACGCAATGTCATGGCCAGCAAAAGATCATTTCCAGGAAAAGAGTCATAAATCTCACTGGCCTTACGATAGGCTTCTTCACTTTCCAAATGGCGCCCCTGATGCTCGTACATATCGCCAAGATGGACAAGCGCCAGCGCCAGGTCGACTGGCTCCGCGCCCTCACCGGCTGCCAGAACAGCTCGTTTCAATAAAGCTTCCACCCGGGCGTACTCACCAAGCTTGTGAGCTTCCTCGGCTGCAGTCAATAGAACTTTCCAGAACGGAATTTCAGAATAGCTGTTCATAAGTCACCCCAGGGATTCCCTTTCTTAGCGCTTGCCCTGTGACAGCTAGTACTCTTGCCACTAGACCTGGCTATTTCTATTGATACCGCATCTTACCTACAGGATCATCAAGCGATCCAGCGCTTAAGTTGGGAAGTTTTCTCCTCCTGAGGATTAATCCTGAGAGAAGCCAGTCCCTGCGCTATCCTTGAGAGCCTCCTCAAGGATAGCGCAGGCAGGACAACTCAACTGCATGTAAAAGATGCGCAATACCCACCATAAGCAGACAAAAGAGCCGGGGCTGAAAGTCCCGACTCTTTTGAATCAAAACAGAATGGCCGGCTGACGGTTGGTATAAGACTATGGCTGACGGCGACGGTGCGCCACCGAGGCGGCTGTCGTCAGCTGAAAGCTGCAGACAATCGAAGCTGTAAGAGTCGAGCCAGAGGCACTGCCTAGGCGGTCCCTCTGGCAAGCAAGCTCTGTTTCATTGCCGTGACGGCTGCCTGGGTGCGATCCCTTACATCCAGCTTCTCAAATATGTGCCTCATGTGCGTCTTGACTGTGTCAACGCTCAGGAAAAGCCTTTCAGCTATGGCGTCGTTGCTGAGCCCATCGACAATGAGCGCCAGAACGTCAAGTTCTCTTTTGGTGAGCCTGCTGGCGCTGTTGCCCAGGACTACCCGCCCACCAAGGATTGGCAAGATGCGTCCGGCGATACAGGGATCCAGCCATCCAACACCGCCCGATACACTTTCAATTGCCGCAGCCAGCTGACCAATAAAGACCGTTTTTAAACAATAGCCAGTGGCGCCGGCTGCCAGGGCGCTGGCAACTGTCTGATCATCTTCGGCAGAGGTGAGCATGATGATGCGCGCTGATGGTAACAGACTCTTAATTCGCTTTGTCACCTCAATTCCGTTGATGCCTGGCAATCCGATGTCCATCAAGACCACATCGGGCTGCAATCGCAAGACCTCGTCCACTGCCGTGACGCCGTCCCTGGCATAGCCGACTAAATCGAAACAATTCAGTTTCTCGATCGTACACTTCAGCCCCAGGTATGTAACTTCACTATCGTCACATATGAAAACAGTAATTGCTCTATCTTCAGGCATTTATCCCCCCCGGCTGTGCCGGCTCACTCACTATTTGACCACGTGTCTGGTGGCTGGGCCTCCGGTGTTAGTCAGAGCTGTCCGTCATAACGTCCATGATAGCTAGCGGCAAGCTCAGCCGGCAGCGCCCGGCAGGGTGAAAGCTGCAAGTTTGAGGCGTGATCCTGATTAACCTTTATGGGTGATAACTACACGCGCCGCGCCAGAAAAATATCGAACAGCTGGACGGAGTCACAGCAGTCGTTAGCCTCCGCAAGGCAAAGAACTAGGCTGGACGTGCCCTATAATGGGGCTGCCTACAACTCCCCTGGACAGAACTATCAAGGTCCGCTCACGAGGACACATTCCTTTGTATTGTCCCTTTTGCAACCACAAAGACAGTCGCGTTCTTGAATCACGTTTAACGGCAGAGAACTCCAGCGTACGCCGCCGCCGCCAGTGCGAGTCCTGTGAAAAACGTTTCACCACATATGAGCGCCTGGAATCTCTTCAATTTCTGGTAGTAAAGTCATCCGGCAACCGGCAACCCTACACGCGAGAGAAATTGCGGGCTGGCGTGGCACGAGCTTGCGCTAAAACAATGGTCACAGCCGAGCAGATTGACGATATCGTCGATGCAGTTGAGGCTGAGCTAGCACAGCTTGGCAAGCGCGAAGTGCCCTCCAGCATGCTTGGAGAACTGGCTCTGGCTCGCTTGAAACACCTGAATCAGGTTGCCTATGTGCGCTTCGCCTCTGTCTACCGCCAGTTTCGCTCGGTCGAGGATTTCATTGAAGAGCTGAATTCACTAAAAGAACATGAGGAATTGCTTTCGAATAAGTCCTGAGTCGCCAATTCGATCTAGACTTGGCAATCTGGCTGACTGAAAGAAAGTAGAATTCCCTTGGAAGCTCGGCCCTTTCTTCTGGACAGGCTGGCACCTTAAAAAATCTTCAGCGGCGCCCATCATGAAGAGCCATTACATTGAGCTTTCCCGGCTCAACAGGCAGAAGAAGCGCCATGCTACAATTGTCGCTTGCTATCCACACGAATAAAACGCCATGAACCAGATACTCAAAGAAGTTGAAGCTCCCTTTATCAAGGACAACCTGCCGGAACTGAACGTCGGCGACACAGTGAAAGTGTTCGTCAAGATCCGCGAAGGCGGCAAAGAGCGCACGCAAGGCTATGAAGGGGTCATCATCAAACGTGGTGGCTCCGGTATCAACCAGACAGTGACCGTCCGGCGGGTCTTCCAGGGCATCGGCATCGAGCGGGTTTTCCTGCTGCATTCGCCGCGCGTTGAAAAAATAACCGTCCTCCGCCGCGGGCACGTCCGCAGAGCCAAGCTCTACTACTTGCGCACCCGCACCGGCAAAGCCACAAGAATCAAAGAAAAGATCACCGCCAAGAAAGCCCCTGCTCAAGCTTCTGCTGCCAGGCAAGAAGCCTGAGTACTCATTAGCATGGGCAACGCCCGCTCCACAAAAGGTGGACCATCGACAGCTTTCCAGCGCATCAAAGAGCAGCTTCAAGCTGTCGATCTCGTAATCGAAGTTTGCGATGCCAGGTTGCCTGCGTCCAGTCGCCATCCCAGAGCCGGGGAGCTCTTCGGTAATAAGCCTCGTGTCATCGTCCTGGCTAAACAGGATCTTGCCGACAGCCCGGCATTGAAGTCCTGGCTCGAGAAGCTGAACAACCAGCCTGGGCAGGCGGCACTTTCACTCTCACTAAAACTTAACAAAGGGCAGGACAAACTCCTGGCGCAGGCTTTGAAACTCACAGCCGGCAAGCGAGAAGCTCTCCATCTCAAAGGCTTGCTGCCGCGCCCGATGCGAGCCTGCGTCGTCGGACTGCCCAATGTGGGCAAATCTTCTTTGATCAACTGGCTGATTGGCAAACGCAAGACAAAGGTAGGCGACCGCCCGGGAATTACACGCGGGGCGCAATGGGTCAGGGTCCACCCGGCTCTCGAGCTTCTGGACACACCCGGCATTCTGCCGCCAGTCGCCTTTGATCCTTCCACTTCCCTGAAGCTTTCGCTCTGCAACATCCTGCCCGGCGAAAATTACGATATCGAAGAAGTCGCACAGGCTGGTCTCTCGATTCTGGCTGCCAGCGCTCCAGAATTGCTTGCAGCTTATGGGTCCGACTTTGTCGAGCGCGGCTTTACTCTGGAGAATCTGGCCGCTGCCCGCTGCTGCCTTTCCCAAGGGGGAAAACTGGACCGGAGGCGCGCCGCGGCAATTTTTCTCAATGACCTGCGCTCAGGCAGGCTCGGGCGGCTAATCCTGGACAATCACTGAGGTCACATGCCTCGAATGTCAAACTCAGAAAGCAAAAGAAAGCCAGCCGGCGACAGATCTCATCGAGAGCACCTAATCGAGCTTCTTTCATTCGATGAGAAATTTGCTGCCGGCGGTGACGGCAAGCCTCGCTTGAAGACCCTGATTGGCATTGACGAAGTTGGGCGGGGCTGTTTGGCAGGTCCGGTGGTTGCCGCTGCCGTCATTCTGCCAACTTTGCCGCCTGAGGGAGAGCTCCTCCTCAAACTTGCCCGCCTCGATGATTCCAAACGACTGTCGCCTTCTGTGCGTGCTGAACTCGCGACAATACTCTTGAGCGTGTGTCGTTTTGGCATTGGCGAGGCGACAGTCGAAGAAATCGACCGCGTGAACATTCTGCAAGCAACTTTTCTGGCCATGCGCCGCGCTTTTGAGAAATTGAAGATAACGCTACCTTGCCTGATACTGGTAGACGGCAACAAAGCAATCCCTTCTTTAAAGCTGCCGCAGCAGCCGATACCGCAAGGCGACGGACGTTCAGCCTCCATCGCTGCAGCTTCGGTGCTGGCCAAAGTTCACCGCGACGAACTCATGTGCCGGCTATCCAAGCTCCACCCGCAATACATGTGGCACTCCAACAAGGGTTATGGTTCGCCTGACCACATGGCTGCACTGGAGCGATCCGGGCTCAGCCCATTTCACCGCCTTACCTTTACCGGCAAATCGGGCAAATCCGCCGGTGGATCAGGCCCTTCAACTGGAAGGAACGACAACCAGAGCTAGAAGCCAGCACAACTGACCTGAAATGACAGGCACCGGAGAGAAACAAGCGAGCAAAAGCAGAAAAACAAAAGAAAGAAAGCTGTGCGGCAACAAAAAACAAAAACCATGTAACGTGCAACATGCAACGTACAGCGAATCACGGAAGATGGAAAACCCAAAACAGAAAGTGAAAACTCAGACGGATCGACCTATTTGCCAGCAGCGTTCCGCAGGTTGGCTTCCTGCAAAATGGTTTTCGCCCCGTTTAGATGGTGCCCGAGCACCACAGGAGCTACTATAGCCGGGGCGATTGTCGAGCAGAAATCGAGAAAAATCAAAGCTGCCATTGAACGATTGCTTATGCCATGCTCATCACCAGGCAGCTTGGTCTTGGACATAGTGATAAGCGGCGCAGCCGAAGGGTTCGACAGCGTCGGACGCAAAACGGCTGCTGCAGTGCCTCCAAGGTCACGTCCCAGGGGTGAAGGCTCCAGGGCCCCTTTTGAGGGGAAAGAAAAGGCAAAAGCCCGGGCGGCTTGAATATTGGACATTGAGGCAAAGGCAATCCGCACATCGCTTCCGGCGTTGCTGCGCATCACAACGGAGTCCTGGTCGCCGTCAATTATGTGCCCTGAGATTTTCGCACCATCTGTGGTTTCAATCATCTCGCTGGCGTTTTGGCTATCAAGGAAATGCAACCAGACACCATCAAAGAAATAGATAATTCCGCTTACCGAAGCTGAATCTCCCTCGCCTCTTTGATCAAACTTGACCACTGCCCCGGAAAGAACCGCTCGCCTGTCGAAAAGCCCGTCCGGCACAACCTGGACCTCAGCCAGATTGTCGGCCATGACCAGAGCACCACTTTTGAGTGCAAGACCGCCGAGTTGGCGCAACGGAACCTCGGCGGCAAAGGAACTCGCTTGAGAAAGCGGTTGCTGAGCCTCAGCGGCGAGGGCAGGCAAGCTGCTCAGTGCTGAGAGTCCAGCCAGCAGACTGACGATGATATTTGAGATCTGTGCTTTGCGACTATGATTTTGCATTGGTGATCTTCCTATTGCAACGGTCTGCCGACGGACTGTTCGAGATCTATGTAAGCTTGCTGATAAGCCTGTACATCCATGACATACTGCAGCTCCGTCTGAAAGTTGGCTTGCTGCGCCTGAATAACGCCTGTTATGTCGGTATGCCCTACTTCGTAGCTGCGCCTTGCCAGGCGCGCAACCTCCTGCGAATCGGCCAAGACATGATCCTGATAAAGACGTATCCTCTCCCGGTAAGTAAGCACATCCTGATAAGCAGCAGACACATCGCTATCCACCTGATTTTCTGTGGCAGCCAGCTGATAGAGCAATTGCTTGCCGACAGCTTTGTAACGAGCAATATCACCCTGCTGAATATTGGTGATTGGCAATTCCTGAAGAAGAGTGAAATAAAACGTCTTGATCTTGGGTCCGCTGGGGGCATTGCCGGCAGCGGAACTGCCCAGCGCCAGCTGCCCGTTGGGGATGATATTGCCGTATGAGTTCATCACATTGGCTTTGTTGACGGCAATCTGCTGTTTGACTACTTTCAGCTCAAAGCGACATTTACGTGCTTCTTCAAAGAAATCATCGAGAGCGGGCAGTTGAGCTTGCAAGTTGGGAAGGAAGTAATTGCGCTCGGTCCTCAGGCGGAAAGGCGACCGGACAAGCGCTGCCAGAGAAGGCACCTCCAGAGCATCTTCTGCCTTTTTTCCCATCAGCAAATTCAATCGCTGTTTGGCCTTGACGACTCGCTGCCGTCCTTGAGCCAGATCCAGCTCAGCTTGAGAAAGAGCCAGCTTGGCCTTATAAACATCGAACTCCGGCACGGCTCCAGCATCAAATCTTTTCTGAGCGATAGTATGCACGCGCGAGGCAAGCTCAACAAGTTGCCTCAGCGCATCGGCAGTCTCCTGGGCCACGACGACTTCGGTGTAAGCCCGCCTGGCATCAGAGCGAAGCGACCAGAGGTCCCTGAGAATTTCTAGTTTTGTCTGAATTACCTCACGCCGGGCAACCAGAAGATCAAAAGCCAGTTGCCAGGGAGGCGTCCAGTTCATGACCGGACCAATCCGGCTGACAGCCTCGCCCAGTGGCGCCTGGTCCATGAAAAACCCCGGGTTGCGCCAGGCAGTAGCAGCAGCATAATTTGCCCGGGTAATTCCCAGCTGGCAACGGATCGCCGCTGCCCTCGGGCTGTTGATCAAGGTATCGTCAAGGGCATCCAGAACAGTGAGCACTCGGGGAGGCTGGGCCTGAACGCCAAGCTTGATCACTTGCCCCTGACTGCCTGGAGCCAACTGGTGCGGATCCCCGCCAGCCGGCAATCCGGAGCCAGGAGCCCCCGGCGCAGCAAGCGGACCGCGCAAAGACGGCTGCGAATTGTCCGTTTGATCACCAGCCGGCGCAGAAAGGGCCTGACAAGAAAGATTTAGAGTCGGTGCGCTAAAGACAAAAAGAAATAAAGCTCTCTTGAACCAGGCGGATAGCACTCAACCGACCCCTTTGACACCAGCAAATTCCCAGGTCCGGACACGGTCTGCCTGTCGAGCCCCGGTTCTGCCTGGCACACTCCCTGAAAGAAATTCCCCAAAAGCGCTCGGGACCTGAATTTCAAACATCTTACTATGGCGACAAATTCAATAGATTGGTAGCAGGTAATGCTTGTACCTTGACAGCAAGACACCAGTCACACCGTCCAAAACATGTTCGTTCAGCCTTGCTGTCAAAAGGAACTGCCGATAGCGGAATTTGCCGCCCCTAGCCAGGTACAACCGCTGTCTTCTCTAAGGCAAGCAACTCCTGACAAGTTTTTGTCACCGGAGGCTAGCTGAGTAAAAATTACGTCAAAACTTCTTCCATGTGGCTGTCCATAGTTCTGACAGGATATACCTGGCTGAAAGGGAATGAACCTAATTTCCTGCTGTGGACAGAACATAGGTTCCAGATTGTCAACATGGGCCCTTGAGCTCAAGAGCTTCCGATTGTAGCCGGGAGATTGACATTGAGCGGAGCCGGGCGCCCGCCATCGTCAAGAATCTGTGTCTTGGAGAGCGACTCCACCAGATAATCGACACCCTTGACCGTAATGAGGAACTGGGCTTCGGTTCGCTCGATATAGCCTTTCTCGCGCAAATACCAGAGAATGAATTCCATGTCGGACATACTGATGCCCAACACATCCATGAGCACTTTCGCCGAAGCGCCACCTGTTTGAGCACGCTTTTTGCGTGCCGTCAACAAGATTTGCAGAACGGCCAGGCGCAATTCCACTTCGTTGTAAGAAAGCCCGGTCTTGGGAATCGGAGGAATATTTCCCAGAGAAGATGTAGGCGTCTGC
>JAHFBI010000141.1 GCA_023250095.1 Candidatus Melainabacteria bacterium | reverse complement strand
CAGAAGATTGAGCAACCAGCTGAAACCTGGGACGAAAGCGAGTTGCGGCTCAAACAAGCTGCCAGCCCGCTTTTCGTCTTTTTGTAATCTAGTAGGCGGTATAGTACATCAAAGTGCCATGAGAACGCCGGGAGCGTATGCAGGAGGCGGATTCAGCTGACTCTCTTGTTCAGAAATTGAATCTGGGATGGATTTGAGGCTTCTTTGATCGTCTTGGCATTCTTGTAAAGCACATGGGCCTCGTTGTACCGCCCCTGGTGGCAGTAAATCCAGGCAAGCTTCATCAGTCTGCGCTCGAGAGGTTTGTACTCAGGGCCGTGTTTTTTTCGGTCGATGGCGATGGAGCGCTCGAAAAGCGGACCGGCCTGATTATATTTGCGAAGTGAAAAATACAGCTCGGCAAGATTGAGGAGAATGTTGGATACATGAACGTCATCTTCGCCCAGGACCCGCTCGTACATGGAAAGGGCTCGCCTGTATACGGTTTCGGCTTTTTTGAAATTCTTTTGTTGATAGTAGATATAAGCCAGTTTGTTGAAGACAGTGCCCAGAGGCGAATCTTTGTGACCGAGGCGCTGAGCTTCTTCCAGCGCTGCCTCCAGCATCCGGTCGGCCATTTCGTAATAGCCTTGCTGGTATGCAGTGGAGCCCAGCTCAATGTAGGTGTTCCAGACTGCATCATTGATTATCTTCATTGCTCCCTACTGCCCTCGAGAAGAAAAGCTCCTGCTGCTTGATTTGAGCATAAGTACATGAAGAGGCTCTCACAACGTGCAAATGACTAGCCTCAGCTTGCACTTTTGTGCAGTCGGGGTGGCGAATTGCACATCTTCTAGGCTCGACATTTTGCTAGTATTTGCCCGAGGTTTTCCAGCTGTAGGAAAGATGATGTGTAAGTCAGTCAAAGCCTTGTTTCTGCTCATTTTGCTTTGCGGGAGCCTGGCAACTGCTTGCGCCGTGAGAGCCGCTCGTGTGGTTGCCGACAGAACGGCAAAGTTGCCTCATGCCGTTCTTGTCGTACACGGCGGGGCCGGGGTTGAGAAGGGTCTGACAGTCAGGCAACAGGAAGAATATCGCCAGGTGTTGTCTGCAGCCTTGTTGCGCGGCTATGCTGTTTTCAAGCGTTCAGGCAGCTCGCTTGCCATGGTTGAAGCAGCTGTACGCTATCTGGAAGATTCGCCGCTGTTCAACGCCGGGCGCGGAGCCGTTCTCACCCGTGATGGCAAGATAGAGCTCGATGCGGCGATTATGGATGGGCGCGGGCGGGCGGCAGGGGCGGTGGCTGGTGTCACTGTCGTGAAAAACCCCATCTCCTTGGCAATGGCCGTCATGCGTCGATCGCCGCATGTCATGCTGATCGGGGAGGGAGCCAATCAGTTCGGGCGGGAGCAAGGAGTGGAAATTGTCGACCAGAAGTATTTCTGGACACAGACACGCCAGAATGAGCTGGACAAAATGCTCGAGCAAGAAAAGCTGAACAAACAATCCAACCGCTCAGGCTTTGCCGCTCACAAATACGGCACGGTAGGAGCTGTAGCCCTGGATGGCTCGGGCAATCTTGCAGCCGGTACATCCACAGGCGGGCTCACCGGCAAGCGCTGGGGGCGAGTCGGGGATTCTGCGATCATCGGCAGCGGCACTTATGCTGACAATAAAAGTTGTGCCGTCTCCTGTACGGGGCAGGGTGAGTGGTTCATACGTTTTACCGCCGCCGCCGACGTTGCTGCTCGCTACCGGTGGCAAAAGGTGCCCCTGAGAGACGCTGCTGACACGGTGATCCACAAAGTTCTCGGTTCAGGTCACGGCGAAGGTGGCTTGATTGCTCTGGATCGACACGGCGTCTTTGCTATGCCTTTCAACACAGCCGGCATGTTTCGGGGTTATATATGTGCTGACGGCAAGCCACATACTTTTGTCTATGACAAATAGCCAGAGTCTCGAGATGAACTGAAAGAGCTCTGAATCCTATGCACTCGATTTTGGCGAACGTTGTTGTTGGTGGTACTAGGAGAAATAGTACAAATCAATACAAAGAGAAGGCTGGAAACAAGCACCACCAGGGGTTGTCCAGCCTCCTCTTCCAGGGAGTATTTCTAGCGCCGGGACTCAATCAGTTGTCGTCGGCGTTGCGATAATACGGGTAGTTCTCCTGCATCTGCCAGCTCTGAACGGGATCGCGCTGGTAGGACTCATAAAAGAGAGAACGGTCGACTGATTCGGTGACCTTCTCGTCTTCCTTGTAATCCTTCGATTTGCTGACTTTGCCGTCCCTATCCAGCACTTCCTCGTGTTCGACCGTACCGTCGTCACGGAAACGGCGAACGATGGTGGTGCCGTCTGCCTGGTAGTTGTAAGAGCTGCGCACGTCATTGCGGCCGTTGTCGCTCATCTCCAGCTTGCGCTTCACGGTCTTGCCGTCTTCGGCGTATTCCTCCACCTGGATGAGAGTCTTTGACTTGTAGCCCCACTGATTGGAGCTTTCGGTGAAACTCTGCTTGTAGCTGGCTGTCCCGTCGGCTCTAAAGTGCAGGACATCGACACCGGTGGCTGTGGGCTGCCGGCGTAGCTCGAGTTTGCCAGCCTTGTCATAGCTTTCCTCGACGGCCGGTGCATCGGCCTTGGCAGCTGACTTTCTGATCCAGAGAGAACCTGAGCGGCGGAAGAAAGTAGTCTCGTTAGAGCCGTCAGCCCGGCGCACGTCGATGGAGAAGACATGCGTGCCGTCGAACCAGTAAGTGGTGGTCTTGATCGCGCCGTCGGGCATTGATTCGACCAGGATCTTTGTGCTGCCATCGTCGCGCAGCTCTTTGCCTGCCACTACGGTCTTGCCGTCGGCGGCGAAGGAGCGCTGGATCTTCAGCTTGCCCTGCTTTGTCTCCAGCTTGTACTCGGCGACTGTGCCGTCGCCACGCAGGCGCAGCCAGCCGCGGTCTCCGTTGATGTACTGGATTTGAGTCTCCACCTCTGTGCCGCTTTCGTCAAAGATGTGCCGGCGCAGGTGTTCGCCGGAGCTTGTGGGCATGAGCTCGATCCGGTCGGCTGGCTTGGTCGAGACCGGGGTCGGAGGCGGGTTTTGAGTTTGGGTTTGCCGGCTGCAGCCGGAAAGGAACAGCATTGACAGCGCGGCGATGGCGAAGACGGCGTAAGTCGCCGTTTTCAGTACCTTGCCAGTCATGATTGAAACTCCTTATGTGACTTCGGTCTTTCAGCCAAATGGCCAAAGATCGCTCAGTCAGGATGAGCGCTCCTTTGAGGGAGCCGCGTGTGGATTCTTATGCCAGGTAAATAAAATCAGAAGACCTCAAAGGGTCTTAATTCAGGATGATATCTCCAGTAAGTCCTGATTGTGTTTGCCTGGGCTCGAGATAAGAAGAAAAATGGAAACATAAAATCATAGGGGCTCTTTTGGAGGAATTTCAAGTTTGGGCAGTAGTCCCAATAAAAGAACTATCCTTGGTTTGCAAGAGTTTGATTGCTGTGACTGTACCGCAAGGAAAGCAGTTGTCGAGTACCGCTGCCTCAATCAGGGATTGTTGCACTGGCGCGCCTGTTACCTTGTACAAAGCTGGCGCAAGCAAAGCCGGGTGGATTGCGCCAGGCAAGTGTTCGTGAGTAAAGGTTGAGGCAAGAGCCTTTGCCGGACCCGCCGATGAGCGTCCCCTCTCTCGGCATCCGCACCCGACCTGGCTGTTGCGCTCTCTCTCTGTGTCTTGCTTGTTGACAACGCAGTCTGCTAATGAATCGAACACCCGTCAGGGGCACGATGCAGGATATTAACTATAAAGTTTAATAGAAAAGGACAGAAAAAGAGACGCGGGAGGAGGCAGCTCTAAGCTGTTATTCCTTTCTTCCGCGTCTTGCCGTCCGGTGAAAGCCCGGTTGTTTCCGGACTGACACCGGACGGCTGTGGAGTTCAAGGCACGTCATTGCCCCTAAGCTCGGGTTTGTCTTCTTGAGCCTTCCAGAAGGCTCTGGCATCGACAGGTGCAGGCTGGGACTGGGTGAGAGACGCATCGAGAGCGATCCGTTTCTGGTCGCTTATCTCGTAATCTGTGCTCTTCACTGTCTTGCCGCCCTTGTCGACTTCCTCGACCCTGGAGATGGTGCCATCTCCGTCGGTGCGCAGAGTCGAAACTGTTTTGGAGCCGTCCTTGTGGAAAACGGTCACAGTCGACACGGCCTTGCCCTCCCAGTTCAGGGAAAGCTCGCGAGCGACCGTCTTGCCGTCGCCCTGGAACTCCTGTACCAACTTGAGGACAGGGGGTTGTGACGAGCTTCCGCCGCTGTAGCCGCCTTCGCCGCCATAGCCCTCGTAGCCGTCGTAGCCATAGTAGGTGTTGCTGCCCCAGATTTGCTTGAAGCGGGCGGTCCCGTTGGCTCGATAATGCGTGACTTCACCGCTGCCGTCGGCTGCGGTAGTGCGCAAATAGACCAGCTTGCCGTCCTTGTCGTGCAACTCTTCCTCGAGGATCTTCTTGGGATCGGAGGTTGCGAAGACCTGCCGCACCCAGAGCTTGCCGCTCTTGCGCAAGTATTGCGTTTCGACGCGCTTTTTCTCCAGGTCACGGATTTCGACGGCGAAGACAGTGTTGCCGTCGAACCAGTAAGTGCTGGTCTTGATTGTCTTGTCAGGCAGAGCTTCCGTCTTCCAGACAAGGCTCATGTCTTCGCGCACCTGTTGCCCGGCGACGATTGTTCTGCCGTCGTCGGCAAAGACAGCGTGCACGCGCACCTGCCCATCTGGAAAGGAGATTGTGAGTTCAAACTGGGTCTGGTCGGGCCGGAGCTTGCGCAGTCCTGTGTCGCCGTTGCGGTACTCGATGTGGATTTCCGAATCCTTGCCATCGGCGCCGGGGATGTGCCGCTCCAACCATTCCGGTGAAGTCTCCGGCATCAGCTCGACACGCTCGCGAAGGGGTGCAGGCTGATAGTCAGGAGTGTGGGTGAAAATCTTGCTGAAGTAGCCCGTGGCCAAGAGCACCGAGCCGACAGCAATCAAAGTGACGGTTGCCGCAAGGACAACCGCTTTCATACGCATTTTCATTGCGCCTCCTTAACCTGTTCTTGGAAGTGCCTTCAGGGCGCCTCCAGAGTGAAACCGGGCGCGTCGGAACGCGCGGAGTCAAAAGAGAAGAGGTGCCTGCCTTACGGCGCGGCTGTCTGCTGGCAGGCGGTCTGGACTGCTGTCCAGGTCGCCTGCTTCCTGGCCAGAGGTAATGCTGGATTAACCGTCGACCTCAATGACTCGAATCCTGAGCACATCGGGGTTCTCCAGCAAGCGCTCAAGCAGGGCTTCGAATTCCCTGGGCGTCAGCGCAGGTTGCACCGTGAACTCCACATTCTCGGAGCGCTTGTCGAAGCCGCCCATCAGGTTGTGCCGTCCGAACAGCTTGCGCACGTCATCGCGCTTTTCCCATTTGCAGAGAATTGTCACAGGGCGGGCGAAGTCGTTGGAGCGGAAAACCTTGGCTGTCAGAAGAAGCATGCCAATCATGAGCAAGGTAACGACGGTGGCCAGAGTGAACAAGCCAAAACCGCATGTCATGCCGATTGCCACAGCCAGCAGAATCGTCGCCGAAGTAGTCACTCCCTGAGTGGAGAATCCCCGCTTCAGGATGACGCCGGCGCCAATGAAGCCGATGCCGGAGAGAATCTGCCCGGCCAGACGTGTGGGATCTCCAGAAGTGCCCGCGGTCATTACGACTCCGCAGATGGTAATCAAAGCCGAAGCGGCCGAGAGCACCATGTGCGTGCGCAGTCCGGCAGCCTTGTGCTTGCGGCGGCGCTCGAGACCGAGGAAGGAGCCCAACAGAAGTGCCAGCAGAACGTGCGGCAGGTATTTGAGAAGCTGCTCGTTGACGAGCAAGTGGTACACGTCACCGACCAGTGTCTGGACCGGTCCGAACACTGAACTGACGAGATCGAAGCACAGTATGTGCATGATCCACCTCACTTTCTGAAGTACCTTCCTGGGAAGGTTGGTTCATGAATAGAAGAAACACCCGATTTCTTCGACAGCTCTCTTGCGTAACTAGCATCTGACGGCAAGAAATGCAGCTGTGTAAAAGTCGGGTTGTAGGAAATTACTTAACTGGAGAGAATTTCGTCTTGGTTCTAAGAAAAAACATGAGAGATCTCAGGGTAGTCAATAGGAGCAAAAAACCCAATAGATCTCGCCTTTATAAAGCTATAAGTTTTTGTAATTTAAGAGTATCTATTCACGTCAATACACGTGATGTGACGGTGGGGATGGCGGTGGAGCTATGAACAGCATGCATCTTCGGGCAATCTTGAGGTTGTCGCTAGCTTCGCCAGTGCTTGAGAAGGTTTCAAGGTTAGCGCGGCGTATAGACAGGGCATGAAAAGGTGGAGGATCAGGCTGAGTTGGGGACTTATCAGAGAGGAAGAGGGAAATGCGTGCCCTGAAAACGTTTTTGATTCTCGTCGGTCTCATGCTCTCTTTGTCGGCATGGGCTGTTGCGCAGCACATGAGGTATACGGTAAACGGGGAAGTTGTGTCTGGTTCAACATATGACGCTTGGATGTTGATCAACTCTTCTGTGCAATTGATCAAGGCTAACAGGACAGCCGATGCAGTGGCAAAATTGCGCCGAGCTCTCAAGTTCGATCCGACACTGGCTGAGGCACATTCCAATCTGGGGCTGGCATTGGCCAGGCTGGGCAAGATTGATGAAGCTTCAGAGCAATTCCAGTTGGCCATAATCGACAACAAAGAGCTTACCCAGCCGCGCCTTAACCTGGCCAGCCTCTATCAGTGCTCGGGCAACCTGTCTGAAGCGGTTTCGACATATGAGGAGTTTCTGAAAGACTTTCCCGAAAACAAGGAAGCGGAGAGTGTTCAGCAACGCGTGGACCTTTTGCGCAAAGAAATTGACCTCCGGCTGAAAGCGTCTCATGCTGCCGGTGGCAATGTCTACAAGGTGGCAGCTGATTACTACATTGACGCAACCGCCGGCAAAGTGCCGAAGCGCTGGGCTGCTGCGCGCATGCCGCTGCGCGTTTGTATCTTTGCCGGGGATGCAGCGGCGGGCTATCGCAGTCAGTTTGGCGAACTGTTAAAACGGTCTTTTGTCGAATGGGAAAAACAGTCAGCAGGCAAAGTGAAGTTTGTCTTTATAGGCAAGGCCAGCAAGGCTGATATTGTTTGTGAATGGACCGATGATCCCACGCGCATGGAATCACCTGCCGAAAACGGGGAGGCTGAGGTGAAGTGTCTTCTCTCCGGCATAACCAAGGCACGGATCATCCTTTTGCTCAACGACGCTTCTGCTTTTCCCCTTACGGACAATCTGGTAAGGACGCTGTGTTTGCATGAAATCGGGCATTCGCTTGGACTGCTCGGGCACAGTGCGCGGCCCGAGGACATAATGTTTTGTACGGCTCCTCTGGTGGACAGGGAACAGCACCTGAGCCGGCGAGACATAAATACTCTGCGGCGTGTTTATCAACAGGATGTGGACTGGGCTTCCCAGAGGGTAAGCGAACTGGAGACATACACTAATGGTAACGCTGTTTATTTGCTCCAGGCTGTGGCATTCATTGCCATGGCCGCTGTCGCATCCCTGGTTTTGATTATCTGGATCGCGCGTCGGGTCGCAGGCGGGAGACGACGACATTAGCAGTTCCAAGTGAGGACTCCTAATCGGACTTGCCGGAGAGCAAAAGAAACGAGGACTCTCATGAGTCCTCGTTCTTTTGTAGTTTGGAATGGAGTTTGTACGGTACCTAATCTCACCAAAAGATTGTGGTCTTTTAGCTTATCTCTTCTTACCACCCTTTTTGACAGCTTTTTTGGCTGGCTTGGCAGCTTTCTTAACCGGCTTGGCAGCGGCTTTTTTGGCTGGCTTAGCAGTGGTTTTCGGTTTGGCCAACGACAGAGTTGGTTGCTTGGCGCGGCCGTTGACGATGTCCTTGAGTTCCTTGCCTGCGCGGAAAGCGGGAACCTTGGCTGCTGCGATCTTGAGCGGTGCCAATGTTCTCGGGTTACGGCCTGTGCGGGCCTTGCGCATGCGGCGCTCGAATGTTCCAAAGCCGACGAGGGTGACCTTGTCGCCCTTGGCGAGCGCTCCGGTGACCGTGTAGATCAACGCGGAAAGAGTGCGGGATACTTCGGATTTGGGTTGACCTGTGGCGGAAGCCACGGATTCAACGAGCTCAGCTCGGTTCATTCAATTTCCTCCTAACGGATAATCCCATTCCAACCACCTCGCAGGGATGATATCACCATGATTCTGAATAGACAAGGGATTCTGACTGGAAAAGATGAATTTTTTTCCGGAAGTATATTTTCAAACAGGCAGTGCATCCCTGTTGCAGCGTTACTGCGAAATCGCCACTGGCTGAAGTGTTGATTGCCAGGTTGTATTGTCGATCTGAAAAATCACTGCGTCTAAAGAATTGATTACTCATGGGCGTTACGGCACAGGGCAGAAAGCTCGGCCTGTCAGAAAGTACCAATCAGGGGGTTTTCAATATGTAGAAAAACAGGCAGTCGGGCTGAACAGGCTAGGCTAGCCATCCCATGGAGTTTGCGGCTTTGCAATATAATCTGTCGTACTGGGGAATATTTGGTGAGAGGCAAAGGCATGAAAGAGAGAAAGCCGGAAATACCGGGCATTGCGCTTGCCAGACAGGCAGGGGACAGGGCCCGGTCGGGGGAACTGTCTTGCCGGGCACTCCACTCAATAGATGGTGCTTTGCTGTCTGCAGGCTGTTTTCATATGCTTATGGCAGCTGTCGTACCGGCGGTCTTCTTTTTCGCTTCTTTTTTTCTATTGCCGTCTTCCTCTGAAAACGCAGCTCTTCCGCCGTCTACGCCGGCCAGGGGCGACTGGCTTATGTTCCGACGGGATCCCTGCCGTGCAAGCTTTGTGCCGTCGGTCGGGCCGTGTACCTTCGGCGGCAAGCTGAAATGGAGCTTTCCGGCAGAAGGGGGAATTGATTCATCACCTGCCGTATATAGAGGGGTGATATATGTTGGTTGCGATGATGGTTATCTTTATGCCATTGACGAGCGAAATGGCAAGATGCTCTGGCGCAGCCATCTGGGCGCTCAGGTCAAGTCATCTCCCTGTCTTGGACGGCAGCTGCTTTTTGTCGGCTGCGAGGACTGTTGCCTTTACGCTTTGAATTTTGTCACTGGCAAGGTGGACTGGAAATTTCAAGCGGGCGGCAAAGTATCGTCTTCACCGGTTTGTTTCGGCGGCATGGTTTGTTTCGGCGGCTGGGATGGGACAGTGTACGCCCTTGATGAAAAAAACGGCTCTCTCAAATGGAAGTTTGTCACGAGCGATGCCTCAGCCGGGCGCATCACTTCCTCGCCGGCCTTTCTCAACGGAGTTGTCTATGTGACTAGCCATGACGGCTTTCTCTATGCGCTGTCGGCTGAAAACGGGGCCCTTCAATGGCGATACAAAACAGGTGGCAAGATCTTTTGCTCGCCGATGGTGATGAACGGTATGGTGTATTTCGGGAGCTGGGACAAGAATTTTTATGCGGTGGAGGCACTTTCCGGCAAGACTGTATGGAAATTTCCTTGTGCTGAGTACTTCAGCATTTCTCCAGCTGGCGCAGGGGATCGAGTTTTTGTCGGCAATGACGACCTCAAGGTTTATTGTCTGGATGCTGCAAAGGGTAAATTACTCTGGAAAACGCAGCTCAACAGCCCCAATCCGCTTTTGTCCAGCTCTCCGGCGATTGCTGGCGACAGGCTCTTTATGGGTAGCCCGGACGGCAATCTTTATGCCCTGGATATTCACAACGGCGGCATAAAATGGAAATACAAGACACAGCGCCCGATTTACAGCTCGCCGGCTGTTTCAGGAAACGGCGTGTGCGTGGGCAGCCAGGATGGCAACCTCTATTTCTTGAATTGAGGGCAGGCATAAAGAAGCAGAGAGCGCTCAAAGGAGCAAGAAATTTGTCCCCTCAGCTCTGGTTCCAGCGACTGGGCTGCAAATTCTGTTCAATTGCCTCGATGAGCCACTCCGACTCATTGTTCTTTATTTTTTGCAGAGAATTCTTGCGCAGGCAGATGGCGAGAAAACCTCTGGGCTTCTTGAAGATATAGCGGCTGTCCACAAGCACTACAGTCTGGTCATCTGCAAGCGATTCTATCTTTGTGGCCTGACCTGGGTTGCTGGGGCTCAGTTCGGAGGGGAGGAATTGATCACTGTCGGCAAGCTTGCTCAGATACGCTTGAAATTGCTCCCGGGGATAGCTGGCTTTCAGTTTTGCCGCAGGCAGCTCTGAGGCAAAACTTGTCGTGAGCATCTTCTCGGCCCGGTCATAGTCGTCGCATGCCATGGATGAAAAAAAGTTGTTCACGATAATGTCGGCGTTGCGCACTGATTGGTCTATTTTGCCGGTAATGACCAGATTGTCGACAAGTGATTGTCCGTTATTTGTGTGATAGGCAATGCTTACCACCGCACCATTGGGGGTTCTGGTCAGCGCCTTCAATGTCTTGTGTTCCAGATCCTCGAAAGAGAGCTTCAGCAGCCCTTTTGGAGTGTTGATGTTTAGAAGGTGTCCGGAGGCATCGTTCTGGAAGTAATAGACAACACCTTCGCATTGCCCGGTCGCAGGCGATCCTCCCTGGTGGGCGGCTTGCCAGCCCAGGTATCCTCCAATGCCGGCTGCGATCAATACTCCAGTTGCGATACCAATATGGAGCGGACGCAAGGGTGGTCGCCTTTCCATTGAGCGTAGATCTGCAGCTGGTCGCCGCGGCGACTCGGCCTGTGCAGGCGGTGTTCGGGGGCCGGCTGCGGCTACCTGCCCGGCAGCAGGCTGGCTGCGCTGGCTGGACAGAAGCGACGAGGGCATGTCGGCTGCGTTGTCGGAAACGGCGTATTCCATGGCTTCTTTCATTTCGGCCATGGTGGAAAAACGGTCTGCCGGGTTCTTTTCCAGGGCTTTGAAGCAGATTTTTTCCAGGGCCGGAGGCAACGTCAGATCCGGGCGTACGTCGGCAAAGCGCGGAGGGGAGTCCTGCATATGCTTTGTGGCCGTCTGGATGCTGTTCTGCCCGCGAAAGGGTGGTTTTCCCGTCAGGGCTTCAAAGAGAGTGATGCCCATGGAATAGATGTCCGAGCGGGGATCAAGCGGCTTGCCCATACATTGCTCCGGGCTCATGTATATTGGGCTGCCGAAGACTTCGCCGGTTTTTGTCAGGTGCTGGGATTCCTTGCCCGACCAGGGCATCAATTTGGCCAGACCGAAGTCGACGACTTTGACAAAATCAGGGTCGCCTTCGCTGTTTATAAGAAGGATATTGCTCGGTTTTAGATCGCGATGGACTATACCTTGATTGTGGGCATGGTGCAGCCCGTCAGCTACTTCGGAGAAGATCTTTACTGCTCTTTTGGGATCGAGAGGACCAAAGCGCCGGATAACATCCAGCAGAGGCACGCCTTCCAGATATTCCATGACAAGGAAAGGCTGCCCTGAAGGGGTTATGCCGAAATCGTGCAAGGTGATCAGATGGGGATGGTTGAGCGCGCTGGCGGCCTTGGCTTCCTGCTGAAAACGCTTCACGGAAAGCGGGTCGGAAGCCAGCTCCGTATGCAACATCTTGATGGCAACCTTGCGGTCCATCATTTCATGATTGGCCAGGTAGACCAATCCCATTCCTCCCTGACCTATTACTGAGAGGATGCGATAACGGTCGGCAATCACCGTGCCGATGAAAGAATCTTCCTTAAGCGGAACCAGCACCGTGCCATCGTGTGGGCAGGCGCCGATTTTGCCAGTAAACTCTCGATCGCAGGCCAGGCAGACTTTTCTGCTGACAGCTTGTCGATCTAGGCCCCCCGAATCCACAATGCCTGTCCCTTTAGCTAGAAAATACGCGGTCAGCCTGACGGTCACTGCTGTGCATGTTACAACAATCCCACCATTTTTTGGTACGTTTGCCCCTGTCGGCGCTCCGGCAAAAATCCCCGTGCGCCTGCAGTTGTTGACTTGCACCAGGTTTTTAGGTGCCGGGAGGCGGAGGGCTCCCTTCGTCGGTTTTTTCAGGAAGATCTTCTGTGTTGTCGGTACTCTTGCCCTTGGCTTCCAGCTCTTTTTTCTTTTTCTTGAAAGCCTCG
>JAHFBI010000140.1 GCA_023250095.1 Candidatus Melainabacteria bacterium | reverse complement strand
TTACACCCTATATCTAACAACTTAGTGATCGGTTACGAGACAGGAGCGGTTAACTTTTTCTGAGCAATGCTTGACATGGATGCCGGACCAGTTTTCATCCTGTCGTCTGGCGCAACGGACGCCTTAAGCGAGGGGCAGCCGCGGGCGAACCTAGAGAAAAAATTGCCGGGTGGGAGTCCTGGCGGGGTTTTCCGCAAATGTCAGATTTCTGAGCATTTATCTGACAATAGACAAAAATTGCTGTGGGAGCAGCCGCGGGCGAATCTGGAGAAAAAAACTGCCGGGTGGGGGTCCTGGCGGGTTTTCTGCAAATGTCAGATTTCTGGGCATTTATCTGACAATCGACAAAAATGGCTTTGGGATAGCCAGCACCCAGAAATTTTTTGAGGCGCTGCCTCGATATGCCAGCGGCGCCGGAAAGGAACAGATGTTTTACTTGCTGCCGGTCCAAGATGAGATAGACATCAGGTCTTCAAACCAGAACCTGAGCAATCATATTAGGGTAGCAAAGAAGGAGCCCCCACGGGATGCCAGCCTCAAGCCCTTGCCAGATCGGGACAGGTCGTCTCGGCAGCTCAGAGTCCGCAGGACTTGAAAGACTTGCTCGGAGCTGTCCACCGTCTGACGGGGGACAGCTTGTCTCAGCTGCCGGGCTGACATTGCTGTTTGTCGCCTGCCTGGCGCTCTTTTTCTTCCGCCTGGGCTGCTGCGGTTTCATCGATCCAGGAGATGGGTACTTCTCGGAAGGCTCGAGAGAGATGGTGGAAAGTGGTGACTATGTGACACCACACCTCAATTATCAAGTCTATTTTTCCAAGCCGATTCTCATCTACTGGCTGATAAGTTCGGCGTATCAGATGTTTGGAACCAATGAGCTTTCGGCTCGTCTTCCGTCCGCACTTCTGGCTACGGTGCTTGTCCTTGCCTGCTATTACGTAATGCGCAGTCTGGCAGGGACGCGTGCCGGGGTTCTGTCCGGGCTCGTTCTGGCATCATCACCTCTGGTGGTGACTTTCGCTCGCATGTCTTTGATTGATATGACGTTCAGCGCCCTGCTGGGCGTGGCTCTATGTGCCACTGTCATGACGGTGATACTTGGATCCAGGCGCTCATGGGCGGCGATATATGTGTCGCTTGCCCTTGCGGTTCTCGCCAAAGGACCGGCGGCGGTTGTGCTATTTGGCATCGGCATGGCAGGCTATTTCCTGATCAATCGCCCGGATTCGAAAAGTTTCCTCGCCTTGGTGCATCGCTTGAAGTTGCACCTGGGCATTCCCATTTTTCTGGCGATAGTCTTGCCCTGGTACATCGGCGTAGGGCTGGCTACCAAGGGATTGTTTCTCCAGGTCTTCTTCTTCTTTGAGAATCTCGGGCGTTTTGCCGGACACACAAACCATCACATTCCATATTGGTGGTTCTACCTGCCGGTGCTGGCATATGGCTTTTTCCCCTGGATTGCTTTTGTTCCTGCTGCTCTGGCTCTTTCTTTGAAGAGTCTGCGGCAGATGCCTGGATGGCAAAATGTGACCCTTGCGCATGTGGCTGAGCAGCCGTCAAAAACTTCAGCTCAGGCTGCCGTAATGTTCGCTTGCTGGGCACTGGGTATTGCACTCTTTTTCTCGGCTTCGCAGACCAAATTGCAGACATACATCCTCCCAGCTTTCCCGGCACTAGCAATGCTGGTCGGGCTTTGTTTCGATAACTGGATAAGGCAAGCTGAAGGGCGTGTGGCAATCCCTGTCTATCTTAGGGTAGCCAGCTTCTCGTTCATGGCTGCCGGTGCCTGCTTGCTTCTTGTCTGTCCGGTAATCGCCGTGATTCTGGCTGCACCTCAGTTGACCGGTGTCATACACAGCCACTGGTCCGCCCGACTTGGCGGGCTGCTTTCTGAGATACCTTTCTGGATGCGCGCGACTGCGGCGATTGTACTTCCCCTTACTGGAGCCGGCTTTGTCTACCAGAATGTGCGGCTGGCTCGACAGGATATCCGTGGCTGTATTTTCGGCTTGACCGGCACTGCGGTGGTTGCTTGCGCTCTTGCCGGGCCGCTGGCTTTTGAGCTGGGCTATAACTACAAGCAGAAAGATCTCCACGCCGTCGTCAAAGTGCTTGACGATAAAGTCGGTCCAGTAGCCTTCTTTCAGGACTTCAAGCCCTCAGTCATCTATTGTTTGCGCAGGCCCGTCGATACGTTCTTCAGCCCAGATCAGCTCTTGCCCGTCACACCTCCTTCCATGGCAACTGGCGGGACTGGCATCTTAGTCAGCCGTCGGGCTAAAGAGTGTGGCGGCAACAGCAAGGAGCCACCCGGCAGCTCCTCAGGCTCGACAGCGGCGATTGAGTCTTTCCAAGCTGTTGGCGACAGCGGACAAGCGTGTGCCGGCAGTGCCTTGATTCCGTCAACGGCGACTGCGCCCGTGGCTACTCAGTATCAGTACGTCATTTCCGGCAAGAGGGGGGCGGAGGTGTTGCTTGCCCGGTTTGGCAGCAAGCTTCACCTTCTATCCAGGCAGGGAGACTGGTATGTATTTGAGAGCACAGAATTGAGAGCTCAGAGATTGCCGACTCTGGAGCAGACGTTCAGCCAGAACCTTCAGCTCAGTACCGACGAGTTCAGCTGGGGCACGCTGCCCTTTGCCGGCGGTACAAAAAACGGGACTCCAGGGCACTAAGTTACACGCTAAGAGGTGGACTCAGGCGAGAATCCCGCACAATAAATTGCACGCTGGAGGCTGTCAGGTTAGCCTGCGATAGAGTTTCTGTCTGGCATCCAGAGGCTCATAAAATTCTTCAATCTTGCTGAATTTCAACGTCTCCCCCCTGCCGAGCCCGAGTACTCCGAAGCTACAGAGGCTCTCGTGCAAGAGTCTGAAAACGCGCTCTTGCAGTTGTTTGTTGAAATAAATCATGACATTGCGACAGGCAATCAGTTGAAACTCCTTGAAAGAGCTGTCAGTCACAAGATTGTGCTGTCCAAAAACAATTCTTTTTTTGAGACTCTCAGAAAAACAGCACTCCTGCTCCCGCCGGCGGAAATAAAGAGAAAGAGTTTCCTTTCCTCCGGATTTTTGATAGTTGTCGTTATAGTGCTGCAAAAGCGAGCTAGAAAAGACTCCGCTGTGGGCCTTCTGGAGCATGGATTCATTCATGTCCGTGGCATAGAGTCGACATTTGTCATAGAGTCCTTCTTCTTTCAGGAGGATGGCCATGGAATACACTTCTTCGCCCGTTGCACAACCGGCATGCCAGATGTCAATCGAGGGGTAGGTGCGCAGGATGGGCACTACTTTCTTGCGCACAGCTGCATAGAAGTCGGGGTCGCGAAAAAGCCCGGTTACCCCGGTAGCTATCGATGACAACAACTGCTGGAGAGCCTTGCCGTCGCCCCTGATTATTTGGTGGAACTCGGCAATGCTGCCTGCCCTAGCGCTGAAGGCAGCAGCCTTCAGCCGTTGCCTGAGCGAGGCATAAGCATAATTTCTAAGATCGTAGCCAGATGTCTCGAAAATGTAATTGAGAAGACAACGAATTTCAAGCATCTCTGATTCAGCTGCTGTCTGTCCGGTGATCATGTTTGCCCCGTTGCTTCTGACGCACGAGCTAATTGTAAGGCAAGGGGGCTTCGGCGGCACTGCTTTGACAAAACTGGGCTCAATCAAGCATCAGGCAATTCTCCACAATATGGACTTCTGCATACTGTTTCGGATGACATCAGGTGGACAGTGCAATATGGCTTACCGTCGGCAGTTTGATGCGGCCGAAGCTGTTTACTCGGTTATGCCAGATGCTGCACTTAGCTGGGGGGCAAGAGAGCTCTGCAGCAACCTATGGGATTGCTCGATGTCTGCCAGAGCCTCGGCGGCTGCTTGCCAGTCTGCCCTTTTGCCGGCGTCTTCCAGAGACTTGCTGGACTGGAACAGGCAATTGGCGAAGATCATGCTGCTTGCACCCTTCAGGGCATGGGCCGCGCAGGCAACTGCTCGGGCGTCATGGCTTTCGAAAGCCATCTTTATTTCCGCCAGAGATGGTGGCACCGAATCAAGATAAAGCCTTATGAGATGCCAGGCCTTTTCTTTGCCGAACCTTTGCTCGAGCAAGTCAAGATCAATTGGTTTTGCAACCGGAGTCTCAGGCGCAGCCTCTAAGACCTCTTGCTGGCAAGCCGGCGAAGCATCTGTGCGTTTATTGGATAGCTCCGCCAGTCTGGTTGGCGCAGCCAGCCATTTGTCGAGCATGGATTTCAACGTCTCCAGCTTGATGGGTTTGGGCAGATAGTCATCCATGCCTGCTGCTATGCAATTGTCCCTGTCGCCTTTGAGGGCGTGAGCCGTCATGGCTACTATCGGGATGTGCCGCGCTGTTCTAGCTTCGCTTTTGCGGATGATCTTTGTTGCTTCCAGCCCATCCATTTCCGGCATCTGGCAGTCCATTAAGACCAGTGCGTAGTCTCCCCGGCAGACAGCTTCCACAGCTTCCTTGCCGTTGGCGGCAACGTCGGCTTGAAGCCCCAGCTCTTCAAGCATCCACAGAGCCACTTCTTGATTTACAAGATGGTCTTCCACCAGAAGTATCTTTCTCTTTTGAACAGCGGCGGCACCGCCCATTCTCGGGGCAGTGGCTTCTTCTTTGGCTACTTCTTGCTTGGAGCCTGGCACAAGAAGTCCGGTCAAGCAGTCGAGCAAGGAAGATTGCCTGATTGGCTTGGCAAGATGGGCGTCAAAAGTCGTCTGCAGGGCTTCTTCGACTTGCCCTTTGCCGATTGCCGCCGTGACGAGTACGAGCTTGGACATAGCGCTTCGCTCATCTGCCTTCAAGTCTTTGCCCAACTCAATGCCGTTCATGTCCGGCAGTGAAAGGGCAATCAAGGCAGCGTCAAATAATTCACCAGCATCGATCATGCCTGGCAAAGCAGAAATGACTTCTTGCCCCGAGGGAAAGGAGACTGGCAGCATTCCCCAGGAGCTGAGATATTTCTCCTCTATCTCGCGCGCTTCCGGGCTCCTGTCCACGATAAGGATACGCTTGCCTTCCAGCTCTGGCGTATGGCGTATGGCAGGTGGGACGGAGCGTGCTGTTTGGAAAGACACAACAAACCAGAATGTCGAGCCCTGCCCGGGAGAGCTCGTAACGCCGATTTCGCCGCCCATAAGCTCGACGATCCGCTTGCATATGCTCAGCCCCAGTCCTGTTCCGCCGTACTTGCGGCTCATCGAGCCGTCGCTCTGGACAAAGGGCTGAAACAGCCTCTTTCTTTCTGGTTCCGATAGCCCAAGTCCTTCGTCCTGGACTGAAAAACGTACTTTCAAGGTACTGGCTGAAGTCGCCAGGCAATCTGCCCGCACAACTATCTGACCATGTTGGGAAAACTTGACGGCATTTGTGAGCAGGTTCACCAGTACCTGGCGCAAACGCATCTGGTCTGTCAGCACTGGAGTCTTGATTCCTGGATCCACAAAAGTAAGCAAGATGAGATCTTTGTCGCCAATTTGCGTATCTGACAGGGCAGCCGCGTCTTCAACGATCTTGTTCAGCTCGGCAGGCTGCTCTTCCAGCAACAGTTTGCCGGCTTCCATCTTTGAAAAATCTAGGATATCGTTAATTACGCCCAGCAAGGAATGTGCGGCATCATGAATGATGGACAGCGACTCGCGCTGCCTCTTTGCCAGAGGCGTGCGCATGAGAATGTCTGTCATGCCGATAATGGCGTTCATGGGCGTGCGAATTTCGTGGCTCATGTTGGCAACGAATTCGCCTTTGAGCCGGTTGGCTTCCTCGAGCTGCAGTCCTTTATGCATCAGGCGTTCTTTGTTTGTTAGAAGCTCGCGGTTGAGAGAGACAATTTCTTTGTTGACTGCCGTAAGCTCCTGGTTGAGGACCTCAGCGTCCAGTAGCTTTTCTTCCAGGCGTTGTTTGATTTGCTTGAGCTCGTCTGCTTGCCTTTTGATTTCGTCGGTCATCAGGTAGAGATCGACAAATACTTTGACTTTGGAGCGCAAGACCTCCGGGCAAACAGGTTTGAGTAAGTAATCGACAGCGCCGACAGCGTAACCCATGAATCGCTCGTCATTAGCTAGCTGGGCGCCTGTCACAAAAATGATTGGCGTATTTTGAGTTTTCTGGCGCAGACGGATGATGGTCGCTGTCTCAAATCCGTCGAGTGTTGGCATGTTGACGTCGAGCAAGATGACAGCCACTTCGTTTGTCAGCAACAAACGCAGGGCTTCTTTGCCGCCGCCAGCTATCAGAATGGTCAAGCCCATATCTGCCAGAATTGCCTCGGTGGCAATCAGGCTCTCGGGTTGATCGTCGACTATAAGGACTTTCGGCTTGGAAGGCTCAGACATGCTGTGGTTGACCTCCGAGGCAGCAATTCTGATGCAAGAAAGATATTATTTCGGCAAGCGGCAGGACATGAGCAGCTTTTGTGGCAGCAATGGCGGCTTGCGGCATGGACTTAGCTTCGGCAGAGGAAGGGTCCTGCACGAGGACGACCCCGCCGAAGGCCTCGATTGAGGCGGCACCGGCGGCACCGTCTCTGCCCGCTCCGGTCAGGATCACAGCCAGGACTCCCTGCCCGTAGGAAGCGGCTGCAGAATCAAATGCAACATCGACAGAGGGACGAGCAAAAGTTACTGGATCGTCGATAGAAAGGGCGAATTCTCCCCTGTCGATGAGCAGGTGATAATCAGGCGGAGCCAGATAAATCCTGCCAGGAAGTATGGCATCTTTGTCTTCCACTTCTTGCACGGGAAGGCAGGTGACTTTCTGGAGAAGGCCTTTGAGCAGCTCGCCGGATGCGTATTCGCGATGCTGGATGACAACCAGCGGTAAGGAGAAGTTTTCCGGCAAAGCAGACAACAAAGCAGTTATTGCTTTCAGTCCTCCCAGAGAAGTGCCTGCCACAACTATCTTGAAATCCATCTATTTGACTCTCTGATAGAATTTCGATTCCCCTACCAGTTCCTTGAAACAATCTTCATATGGGCTGAACTTTATTGATTCCCTGTCGCCCAGGGCAAGCACGCCGAGCTGGCAAAGACTCTCATAGAAGAGCTTGTGTACCCTGGCTTGCAAAGTTTTATTGAAGTAAATGAGGACGTTGCGGCACATTATCACGTTGAATTCGTTGAAGGAGCGGTCGCCGACAAGATTATGCTGGGCGAAAACCACATTGGAGCTCAGCGCCGGGGCGAAAATGGCATGCTCATATTTAGCCGTGTAATACTCAGAAAATGACCGCTTGCCACCGCTCTTTATGTAATTGTCCGTATAGAGCTTCATGGCGCTGAGCGGGTAGATGCCTTGCCGCGCCTTTCTCAAAACCGACTCATTGTGGTCTGTGGCATAAAGTTTCGAGCGCTCTAAGAGACCCTCTTCACTTAGCAGGATGGCCAGCGAATAAACTTCCTCTCCTGTCGAGCAGCCGGCGTGCCAGATGCGAACATACGGATATGTCCGCAAGAGAGGCACGACAGCTGCCCGGAAGTTGGCAAAAAACGGTGGATCCCGGAACATGGATGAGACGTGGACGGAGACTGCAAGAAGGAATCTCTCCATGCAAGATGGATCATGAAGGAGTCTTTCTTGCAGTGCTGAGATGGTGGAGAGCTTTTCATCGATCATCATATTTCGTATGCGCCGCCTTATTGACGGATACGAATAATCTCTGAAGTCGACTCCGTAGTGGCGGAACAGCCCATCCAGAAGCAACTGGATTTCTACGGCTTCGAGGTCCGGCTGAGTAATCACCATTTCGCTTTGCTCCAATCTCATTGATAGAGCCAGACCCGCAACAAGGAGAGCACTTGCTCCATGTCTACAGGTTTGGCTATGTAGTCAGAGGCTCCAGATTCAAGGCATTTCTCCCTGTCCCCTTTCATGGCTTTGGCTGTGAGAGCGATAATCGGCAGGGATTTGAACTTGCCCAGACGGCGGATCTGTCTTGTGGTCTCGTAGCCGTCCATCTCGGGCATCATCACATCCATGAGCACTGCCGAGATTTCCGGATTTTTCTTCAGCGTTTCAATGGCTTCGCGGCCATTTTCTGCATAAAGAATTTGCATGCCGTAAGGCTCGAGAGCGCTGGTGAGAGCAAAGATGTTGCGTATATCGTCGTCCACTATAAGCAGCTTCTTGCCGGCCAGCACCGCGTCGGACTGGTGGACCTGTTGCAACAAACGCTTCTTGCTCTCGGGCAAATTGGCTTCTACCCGGTGCAAGAAAAGAGCAGTCTCGTTGAGCAATCTCTCCGGCGAAGAAACGTCCTTGACGACAATGGCTTCGGCCACTCGTCTTAGTTCGGTCTCTTGTTTCTTTGTCAACTCGGCGCCTGTATAAATGATGATTGGCAGATCGGTGAGACCTAGCTCCTTGTGGATCTTCTCGATTAAATCCGTGCCTTTCATATCCGGAAGCCCTAGATCCAGCACAAGGCAGTCATAATGCCCGGACTTGAGAGCCTCGAGTGTTTCGTTCCCCGTGCCTACCGCTGTGGTTTCAACGTCACCGTTGCCGATGAGCTCGACTATGCTGTCGCGTTGTTGCTTGTCGTCTTCGACAATAAGAAGACGTTTTAGCGGGCGTTCGATAAAGGACTTGATGTTTTCGAGAGCCTCGTCGAGATTTTCTTTCGAGACTGGCTTTTCTAGATAGCCCAGCGCGCCCTGCTTCAAGCCCCGTTTCCTGTCCGGTTCGACCGATATGATCTCAATTGGAATGTGGCGTGTCCTCATGTCGTGCTTCAAACGATCGAAGACCACCCAGCCGTCGATATCAGGCAGGCGCAGATCAAGCGTTATAGCATCAGGATGGTATTTCTGCGCCAGAGCCAGCCCTTCTTCGCCACACAAGGCCACCAACCCTTTGAAGCCCCTGTCGCGGACCATGTCCAGAAGCAAGCCGGCAAAGGACGTATCGTCTTCGATGGACAGTATTACCCTGTCTCCTGGCTGGATGATGGCCCGGTCATCGGCTATTTCCGTCTGAGCAAAAACTGTTGCAGTCGACTGGTTATCCGCTTGTCCCTGCGTAAGGACACTGAACGATTCTCTGGTTGGCCAGGAAACAGCTTCCGTCCGACGATGGACGCGCTCGGTGGAGCGGTAGGGTTGCGGCAGGTAGAGCGTGAAAGTGCTGCCCTGTCCCGGCTCGCTTACGAGTTTAATCTCGCCGCCGAAGAGACGGGCAATTTCCCGGCTGATGGCCAGCCCCAGCCCGGTGCCGCCATACTTGCGGCTGGTTGTCCCATCGGCTTGCTGGAAAGCTTCAAATATGATTTTTTGCTTGTCGTGCGCGATACCGATGCCGGTATCGATTACGGCAAAGGAGATAACTTGCCTGGCCTGGTTGAGCGTTTCTTGATCTTTGCTCCAGCCTTCCTGAGCCACGTCCATCTTTACTGACACGCTTCCTTGTTCCGTAAATTTGAAGGCATTGGAGAGCAAGTTCTTCAGAACTTGCTGCAAGCGTTTCTCGTCTGTTTGAATAGTGGGAGGCAGGCTGTCGGACAGCTCGATGGAGAATTCCAGGTGCTTGGTCTCGGCAGTCTGGCGGAAAGTGCGCTCTATATCTCCGACAAGATTTGTTGGCGGTAGCTCGACGATATCCAACGCCATGGTTCCGGATTCTATCTTGGAGAGATCGAGAATCTCGTTTATCAGATTGAGGAGATCCGAGCCTGCTCCATGAATTGTCTGGGCGTATTCCACTTGCTTATCAGTAAGGTTAGCCTGGGGATTTTCTTTGAGAAGCTTGGAAAGTATAAGCAAGCTATTGAGCGGAGTGCGCAGCTCATGCGACATATTGGCCAGAAACTCTGATTTGTATTTGGAAGTCAAAGCCAGCTGTTCGGCTTTGTCTTCTAGAGCCACCCGGGCTTGCTCTATTTCTCTGTTCTTGTGCTCGACTTCCTGGTTTTGCAAGGCAAGCTGGCGGGCCTTTTCTTCCAGCTCTTCGTTGCTTTGTTGCAATTCTTCTTGCTGCTGCTTGAGCAACTCTTCCGATGCTTGCAAGGACATTGCTTGGTCTTCCAGGCGCTTGTTCGTGCCTGTCAGCTCTTGTTGCTGGCTTTGCAGCTCTTCTGTAAGAGCCTGTGATTGCTTGAGCAGCTCTTCCGTGCGCATCGTCGCCTCAATCGTGTTCAAGACGATGCCGATACTTTCTGTGAGCTGGTCGAGGAAGGCCACATGGGTCTCGCTGAAATGGCTGAAGGAAGCCAGTTCGATTACTGCCTTGACCTGACCTTCGAAAAGCACCGGCAGTACAATAATGTTGAGAGGAGTGCCTTCGCCCAGTCCAGACGAGATTTTGATATAGTCATCCGGAACGCTCGTGAGCAGTATGCGCTGCCTTTCCTTGGCGCACTGCCCGACCAGTCCCTGTCCCCAGCGGTAGCTATTGGAGAGATTTTTGCGCTCCTGATAAGCATAGCTGCTGGCCATTGTCAGGGCTGTCCTGGCTCCGCTGGTTTCCACAAGGTAAAAGACACCGTGTTGTCCGTTGACCAGCGGAGCCAGCTCGGAGAGGATGCCTTCGGCGACAGCCTGAAGATCCCGTTGCCCTTGCAGCATCCTTGTAAATCTGGTCAGATTGGTCTTCAGCCAGTCCTGCTCAGTGTTCTTCTGGGTCGTTTCCCTGAGATTGGAAATCATCTGGTTGATATTGTCTTTGAGCTCGGACACTTCTCCCAGGGCTTCCACAGCAACCGAGCGCGAGAGATCGCCCTTGGTCACGGCTGTTGCCACCTCTGCAATGGCTCTCACCTGAGTGGTGAGGTTTGCTGCCAGCTGGTTGACGTTGTCTGTGAGGTCTCTCCATGTGCCCGAGGCGCCTGGCACACGGGCTTGACCGCCCAGCTTGCCTTCTATACCTACCTCCCGGGCAACAGTTGTGACCTGATCGGCAAAGGTCGCCAGAGTTTCGATCATTTCGTTGATTGTGTCAGCCAGCGCGGCAATCTCACCTTTGGCTTCCAGAGCCAATTTTCTCTTCAAATCACCGCTGGCGATGGCGGTCACGACCTTTGCTATGCCGCGTACCTGGGCAGTAAGATTGCCGGCCATGAAGTTGACATTGTCGGTGAGGTCTTTCCAGACGCCTCCGACTCCCTGCACAGCCGCCTGTCCACCGAGTTTTCCTTCCGTGCCCACTTCGCGGGCTACGCGGGTGACTTCCGAGGCGAAGGAATTGAGCTGGTCCACCATTGTGTTGACAGTGCTTTTCAGCTCGAGAATCTCGCCTCGGGCGTCGGCTGTAATTTTTTTGGAGAGATCGCCGTTTGCCACAGCCGTTGTCACTTCAGCGATGTTTCGCACCTGCCCGGTGAGGTTGCTTGCCATAGAGTTGACGTTGTCAGTGAGATCTTTCCAGGTGCCGGCAACTCCTTTGACAAATGCCTGTCCACCGAGCTTGCCTTCCGAGCCCACCTCGCGCGCGACGCGTGTGACTTCTGAGGCAAAAGAATTGAGCTGGTCTACCATCGTGTTGATTGTATTGGCCAGATTGAGAATCTCTCCTTTAACGTCGACTGTAATTTTTTTGGAGAGATCGCCGCCAGCTACTGCAGTTGTGACGTCAGCGATGTTTCTCACTTGAGAGGTCAGGTTGCTGGCCATGAAATTGACGCTATCGGTGAGGTCCTTCCAGGTACCGGCAACTCCCTGCACCTGGGCTTGCCCGCCCAACTTTCCTTCGGTGCCCACTTCGCGCGCGACGCGTGTGACTTCTGAGGCAAAAGAATTGAGCTGATCCACCATTTTGTTGATTGTGAGTTTCAGCTCGAGAATCTCGCCGCGGGCGTCAGCTGTAATTTTTTTCGAGAGATCGCCGCTGGCGACGGCAGTTGTCACTTCGGCAATGTTTCTCACCTGCCCGGTAAGGTTGCTTGCCATGAAATTCACATTATCGGTGAGATCTTTCCATGTGCCGCCCACGCCCCTTACATCGGCCTGTCCGCCGAGTTTTCCTTCTGTGCCTACTTCGCGGGCTACGCGTGTGACCTCCGAGGCAAAGGAATTGAGCTGGTCCACCATTGTGTTGACAGTGTTTTTCAGCTCCAGAATCTCTCCTTTGACATCGACTGTAATCTTTTTGGAGAGATCGCCGTTTGCCACAGCAGTTGTC
>JAHFBI010000437.1 GCA_023250095.1 Candidatus Melainabacteria bacterium | reverse complement strand
ATCTATTTTGTTCGATGAGCTTCTTCAACCCGATCTGCGCCTGGCAATGGTAAGCGACTTGATCGATCAGCCAGTCTTTGCTGGGGAACGCGCCGACAAAGTCGGATGGCAGCTCGTCGAGTGCCGCCGACACATGCTCCTTCAGAACAGCCAGGAAATCGTATGGTCGCTGCGCCCATGTGGCGGCGATCAGAGATTCGGAATTGACTTCTTCCACAAGGCAGATTCCTTCGAGTGCATCGGTGATGAACTTGCGCGGTTCGGGATTGCACTGTACGACCATTGCTACTCGCGGCAGCTCTTGTTTGTAGCTGTAAATAGCACTTGCCCGGGGTGAGTTCATGAATGGGAAGGCAAAGTAGCAAAGCCGGCGCAAGACACCGGACAACGGGCTTTTGACCTTGTCTACAAGGCTGAGATAGTCAAACAAGCGATTGCATGTGCTGAAGGCCACGGGATAATCGGACTCCAAAGCCGATAGTCCGGCACGATCATCTATCTGGCGCATCTGTGAAAAATGGACAAAAAGATCCTCGAAGAGTGCCTTGCCGCCGGAATCTTTTTCCGGCAGTTGACTGTCTCTCAATCCAGTTCGGATGTTGGGAGTTTGCCCGGCGAGATAGCGGCTGATTTCGCTGGCGATGATCGTTCTCACTTGCTCTTGCTCGAGTTCGGCAGGGAGATTGCGCGAAGAGGGCTGGCCAATCAAGCGGTCTTTGAGAAACTTCTTAACCGACCCGGGAATTCTTCCCTTTAATTTCTTTAAGGGCATGGTTTGCCAGCGATGATTTTGTGCTTGTTGTAACGATCAGGGGTTCGATTCGGTAGCAAGTTCTGGAGCCGATGATTATTCCGAATAAGTGTCTTACCAGCTGCGGACATTTGTCGCTCCCGTCTTCAGTCGGGGTTCGCTCACATTATCGAGAAGAAAGAGTATCGTCCGCCAGGTGAATGAGCCAACAACTTCAACAGGTTACCATGTCGCAGACTGACAGAGGCAGTGCCTGAGATTCCAGAACAAGCCTGTTTGTAAGAGATTTTGCTGGCAAGAGGCTGCTATTAGGGGGACTGTGCTCTGGAGCCAGTAAGCATGTCCTCCGGGAGATAAGCTGATTGCCAGCCTGTTAGAATCAGGGCCGGTAGAATTGGACTGCAAAGCCGGCCTCTGGAGTATGGGAAATTTGGACAGCATTAGAGTTGCCATAATCGACTACGAGCTGGGAAACACAGGATCGGTGAGAAATGCTCTTGACTCTCTTGGGGCTCAGGTGTGCATTGCAAAGGAACCGGATAAGCTTGAAGCGGCTGATTGTTTGATCCTTCCAGGGGTGGGAGCCTTTGGCGACGGCATGGATCACCTAAGGAGATTTGGGTTGGTGCCGGTACTTGACGAACTGGTGCTCGGGCAAAAGAAGAACATTCTTGGCATTTGCCTGGGCATGCAGCTTATGGCCCGTCGTGGATTTGAGCATGGGGAGTATCAGGGGCTCGGTTGGCTTGATGCTGATGTTATCGGGATGGATTCCGCCAGACTTAACTTGAAGGTACCCCATGTGGGCTGGAACGATGTGACAGCTAGTCGAGACGGTGTCTTGCTCGGTGGTGCCGGCTGCAGGAACAGCTTCTACTTTGTCCACGGCTATCACATGGTTTGCAACCAGGCTGAAGATGTCGCAGGAGTGTGCAATTACGGGGAAGACTTCACTGCCCTGGTCGAGCGGGGTAATATTTTCGGGACGCAATTTCATCCGGAGAAGAGCCAGAAAGCCGGCTTGAAGTTGCTTCAGAGCTTTCTGAGTTTTTCTTGCCAGGGGCTTCGCTTGTGCAATGCTTAAAAAGCGCCTGATTCCATGTCTCTTTTTGAAGAACGGTTTTCTTGTCCGCAGTGAATTGTTCAAGCATCATCAGCTTCTCGGTAATGCAATACATCAGGTGGATCGGTTTAACGCCTGGGATGTCGACGAGCTGATCTATATCGACATAAGTGACGATGACAATTACAACATCGGCAGAGAAGACCTGAAAATGAAGGGTGAAAACAATGTGTTGGACATTCTGGAATCAGTTTCGAAGAGCTGTTTCATGCCACTTACCTTTGGCGGGAGGATAAAAAGCATTGACGACATTAGACAGCGTCTCAAACGTGGTGCCGACAAGATTACTCTGAACACCAAGGCGATCGAGGAGCCCCTGTTTATCTCCGAAGCCGCACGCATATTCGGCAGTCAGTGTATTATTGTCTCCATCGATGTTGTCAGGCACGAGTGTGGTTCTTGCGAGGTGGTTTACGACCATGCCCGCAAGCATTCAGGAAAGAGTCCGGTCGAGTGGGCTCTTGAGGCTGAGCGGCTTGGCGCCGGCGAGATATTTTTGAATTCTGTAGACAGAGACGGGACAGGCAAAGGTTATGATATCGATCTTGTCCGGTCGGTGGCGCAAACCGTGTCAATTCCGGTGATTGCCTGCGGGGGAGTCGGGCAGTTCAAGCATTTCGGGCAAGGAATTATCGAAGGGAAAGCCGATGCTGTAGCTGCCGGCAATATTTTTCACTTTACCGAGCTGAGCGCCAGGCAGGCCAGGAAGCAGCTAATCAGGATGGGCGTTGATGTGAGAAACTAGATTGCTGAAGGCGAGGTCTCATTAATGGTTGTTTATTGCACAAGGTGTGTTTATCCCAGCACTTCCGCAGTCCCGTTGCAGTTTGACGGCAACGGCGTCTGTACCGGCTGCCGGGTGGCGGAGGGCAAGAAGCTTATCGACTGGGATGAACGCCTGGATCTCATCAAAGAAATTGCCGAGGAGTACCGGGTGTCCGATGGATCCAACTACGATTGCATAATTCCGGTGAGCGGCGGCAAGGACAGCTGGTTCCAGACTTATTTCGTCAAGGAGGTACTGCGGCTCAATCCGCTTCTCGTTACCTACAATGGAAACAATTATCTCGACGTGGGCTTGCGGAATTTGAAGCGCATGCGCGAAGTCTTTGGCGTGGACCATATTTTTTTCAGCCCCAGTATTCATTTACTGAAAAAAATGAACAGGCTTTGCCTGAAGAAGATGGGGGATATGAACTGGCATGCGCACTGCGGCATCTTTACTTATCCGGTGCAGATTGCCGTCAAGTATAAGATACCGCTTATCTTCTGGGGCGAGCATGGTTACCTGGACCTAGGCGGTATGTTTTCGCTCAATGATCTAGTCGAGATGACGGCGAAGTTCCGGCTTGAGCACGCTCAACGGGGCTATGACTGGTGGGACCTGGTT
>JAHFBI010000436.1 GCA_023250095.1 Candidatus Melainabacteria bacterium | reverse complement strand
TTCAACGAGTGCATTAGCCAGCTCGGTGATAGCCTGGGTTTCTAAGCGATTTAACGTCATCTGTGGACCTGTAGATTGTCTGAACGTAATTACCGGGAATCCGACAAGGAGTTTGTTTGAAGGGTCCGCCGCCCTCTCAATCGATATACCCGATGGCTAACCGCCTTTATCGGTCGCCTGGCACAAGACGAGCACGGCTGCCGCCAGCCATCTTGACTAGCCGCAAGGGACCGACTCTCACAGACTTCCGATATGCACTCAAGACAAAAACATCAAGGCGACTGCCCTGCTATGGCACATTTGCTTGATAAAGACCTGGAGCGTACGAGATTCGAACTCGTGACCTCTTCAATGCCATTGAAGCGCGCTACCAACTGCGCCAACGCCCCACAACAGTCCTTATACCACAGGAAATGCCCGGTTATTGGACCTTAACCTTTAAACTCTGTTTTAGCCGAGGCTCAAGACAACTACAAACTGCCTTTCCCGTCTCCACTCTCGCCAAAGTGGATCTATAAGCTTGTAATAGTTCTTTTTTCATTTCTGCAAGTGTTATCCTGGTTGTTCCCGGCAGAGTCATCGTGCGTAGTTGTTCGGGCTGGTGGTCAAGGTAGAGGTTCTCATGCGTCATCCCCGGATACTGGATAGTCAGCAAGCGATGCTGCTCATCGTAGATGTGCAAGAAAGCTTTCGCAAACAGCTCAAGGATCTCGATCTGCTGACGAGAAACATAACTATTCTGGCGGAAGCCGCAAAGATCCTCAAAATCCCCGTGATGTTGAGCGAACAGTATCCGCAAGGGCTCGGCAAGACAATTGCCGAGATCAGCGCCTGTCTGGGCGAGCACAAATACTTCGAGAAGACGGCTTTCAGTTGCTGCCAGGCTAAAGGCTTTTTAGAGGAACTGGAGGGCTTCGGGCGCAAGCAGGTGATTGTTTGTGGCATAGAAGCCCATGTTTGCGTGAATCAGACCGTCCATGAATTGATGGCCAATGGCTATACGGTGCATATCATCAAAGATGCTATTGCCAGCCGCTTCGAGCGCAACAAAGAATTGGGCTGGGAAAAAATGGTGTCCTCGGGTGCGGTACCGTCTTCGGTGGAGATGGCCTTGTTTGAAATGCTGGCCGAATCAGGAACGGAGCCATTCAAGGCTGTCCAGAGGCTCGTCAAGTAGCCTGTCGGTCCTTCTGCCTTTTTTGTGTGCCATGGAGTCTCGTATTCAGTATGCAAGAAGAAATCGGCTAAGAGCCACCTCGTTGGCAAGAGCGCTATCCGGTGGCGCCCTGCTCTTCCCTCTGCTTGCAGGACTAAATCTGTCCAGCCCTGCTTCGGCTCAGGCGGATCAAGGCGGGGGATCTGTCACGCAGTTGAATGAGCGACCGTTCGATCCTCTCAATCCGGGCAAGGCTCCGACATTGCAGAGCGACTTTCGCGATGTGTCTGCCCAGCCTGCCACAGAGACTATTCCCCTAAATCTGCCGTCCGCCCAGCAACTCCTGCCGGTAAGCAGCAATCTGCCGCCCATAAAACTCGAGGCCAGCTTTAATCAGCCTATTACTTTGAGAGAAGCGCTGACATTCTCTCTTGATAACAATTTACCAATCAGGATTTCCCGGGAAGGGCTAACATCTCAGAAATGGCTTGCTGTGGGAGCTTTCGGTAACTTTCTCCCGGATGCGCTGATGAGCTATCGCCAGCAGATTCTACAAGGATCGAGTCTGGTCAGCGGCGTTATCCCGATTACTTTTCACACGCCCAACGTTTTCATACTGGGTGGTTTTCGCTTCTATGGCTTCCGGGGCGGGCAGGTGCTGTTCGGAGCGCTGGCCAATCTGCATAACTTTCGCGCGGCAAAGGCTGCTGTTCGTGCCACTATCAGCGATACCTTGCTCGATGTGGCCACTCAATACTATTTGCTGGTACGCAACCAGGCTTTGCTCGAGATCCAGGTAAGAGCCGTCGATACGTCGCGCGCGCAAGTCGACCTCAACGAGAAGCTGGAGCACGCGGGAACGGGGACCCGCTTTGCTATTTTGCAGTCGGAATCGCAACTGGCATCCGATGAGCAGAATCTCCTGACGCAGGAGGTTGCTTTCAGAGCCTCGGCTATCCGGCTGGCCTCGGCGCTTAACCTCAATCAGGCGGTGAATCTTCTGCCAGTCGAGAAAGAAGTGAAGAAGGTGCGCCTTATAGATCCCGAACTCACTATCAACGACTTGATGAAAATGTCCATCAAGTATCGCCCGGAATTGAAGCAGTATGAAGAATTCCGGCTGGCTGCCCTGCGCCAGATTCAGGTGGCTGCCGCGCCTCTTTATCCGACTTTCCAGTTCTTCGGCAATGCTACCGGCAATGGTGCCACGCTCGGCGATAGCTATTCCGTCAATCCCTCCCGCCTGCAGGTGGTGCCGGTTACATCGGCTCCGCCGGCCGGCACGGCGGTGAGCGGACTTCCCACGAGCCAGCCTGTGACCGGAGCTGCCGCCGTGCTGTCGCAACCGACTCTTACTTCGCGCCAGGTGCGCCCGTCTTATGCCCTGGGCTTTCAGCTGGATTGGAACCACATTGGGCTCGACGTTCCCACGTGGAGCAATGTGCTTTCAGCCAGAGCTAACGCCAGACAGGCTCTCTTGCAGGCCAACCAGCAGTTCATGCTTGTCCTTCAACAGGTACGCACTGCCTATCTCAACAGTCTGATTGCTGAAAAGCAGATTGACGTGGCCACAAAGCAGGTTGTCTCGTCTTCCGAACAACTGCGCCTTTCCAGGGTGCGACTGGCAAATGGTGTGGGCACAAACCTGGATGTGATTTCGGCTCAGCAGGTCTATATTCAGGCTCTGAGCAACAAAGCCGACGCCATTCTCAAGTTCAATATTGCCCAGGCCCAGCTGGTACACGATGTCGGGCTTACGTCCGTGGCGACCCTTACATCAGGCAAGCTGCTCAAGGCAGAATGAGGTTCAGGTCCTGAAGCTGGTGCCGCGCCCCATGGCATACATCTGGCTACCGGCGACATTGCGCTCTTTGCGAGCCGGGTGAGGTGCCTCAATCTTCTTAAGATCCTCGGCATCTTCCGTGGGCGTGGCTTCATAGACACCCCAGTAGCTCGAGCCTACTTTCTTCGCCTTCGGGCGCGATGCCGGCAGCAAACGATCGGGGAAGGCTGTTGAGAGCAGCAAATAAAGTGCGGCGATTGTGGCGATTATTTCCAGCATGGTCGGAACAAGAGCAGTAATCAAGTGCGGAAAAGCTTAGCTCATGCACTCCTTTCT
>JAHFBI010000139.1 GCA_023250095.1 Candidatus Melainabacteria bacterium | reverse complement strand
GTCTGCCCCGGTTGCGGCGGCGGAGGCGGCTTCAAACCGAGCTGCGCGTCATAAGCCTGACGCTTGCCAGCATCCTGCAGGGTGCGGAAAGCATCGCTAACTATCCGGAACATCTCCGGATTACCGGACTCGGCGTTATCGGGATGGTAAATCCCTGCCAGGTAACGATAGGCATATCGAATGATCGTCGGGTGGGCCTGGGGATCGACCTGAAGAATTTGGTAGAAAGTCTGAGCTTGAGGCTGACCTTGCGGCTGATTCGGTTTTGGAGGAGGTGGTGGTTGCCACGACATAGTTCACTGTCCCTTCAACATATTGCTGGCGATAACTATACGCTGTACTTCCGAAGTTCCTTCATATATTTCTGTAATCTTGGCATCACGCATATAGCGCTCGGCCGGGTAGTCCGTGACATAACCGTAACCGCCAAAAATCTGGACGCATTTTACAGTGGCGCGCATGGCCATTTCCGAAGCATAAAGCTTGGCAATAGCTGCCTGGCTGGTGAATTTCTCGCCCCGGTCTTGAGCCTGGCAGGCATTGTAGGTAAGCAGTCTTGCCGTTTCAATTTCGGTCGCCATTTCCGCTAGCATGAACTGAATGGCCTGCAGCTGATTGAGCTTTTTGCCGAAAGCAACACGCTCGCAAGCGTATTTTGCCGCGCTATCCCAAGCACCCTGGGCGATACCAACAGCCTGAGAAGCAATACCAATTCTGCCGCCGTCCAGAGTGCTCATGGACACTTTGAAGCCGTCGCCCACCTTGCCCAGCATGTTAGCCACCGGCACCGGCGTATCTTCAAATATAAGCGAGCAGGTAGATGAGCCCTTGATGCCCAGCTTGTCCTCCAGCTTGCCGAAACTGAAACCCGGAGCGCCTTTCTCCACCATCAAGGCAACCAGACCTTTATGTTTCAAGGATGTGTCAGTCTGAGCAATCACCAGATAGAAGTCCGCCTCTGCCCCATTTGTTATCCAGTTCTTGGTGCCGTTGAGAATAAACTGATCACCATCCTGATGAGCCATGCATCGGGCTGCAGCCGCATCCGATCCCGAGCCGGGCTCGGAAAGGGCAAAAGCTCCGAGTTTGCTTCCTCTAGCCATGGGAGTGAGGAATTTCTCCTTTTGCTCTTCGGTTCCCCACTGCAATACTGGAGCAGCCGTCAGCGAACAATGGGCCGAATAGACCACAGACGTCGTAGCACATGCCCTGGCTATTTCCTCGACAGCTATGGAGTAGCACACATGATCAAGCCCGACTCCGCCATAACTTTCCGGAAAGAGCAAACCGCACAGGTCGGAGGCAGCCATCAGCTCGAAGTTTTCGCGAGGGAATCTGTGATTGCGGTCAATCTCAGCGGCTTTCGGCGCGAACTCCTTCTGGGCAATCTCACGCACCATCGCCTGGATGTCCTGCTGTTCGCTCGTCAATACAAAACTCAGAGGCAACTCTTTCAGGCTCGTTTCGGCAATCATGGGATTCTCCCGGAAAGACAGTGCGCGAGTTTCGACCTGAGATCATAGCATCAGGACATTTCTAAGACGAGACTCGTCAGCCAAAGTCTAACGACATGGCGATACCGACGCACTCTCAGATATCCCTCAACTCCGGTGCTCTTCCCACCAGAGCTGTGCCAGATTCTGGGCCCTTACAATTTCGTCGATTGTCATTCTTGAAGCAATATTATCTCTTTCCCGTCTTACCGACTCGGAATAACGGTCCGAGCCCGTGCCGGCAATACTCAACCACTTGTGAGCTTCCACATCGTCCCTGATGACGCCGATTCCGTTGGCATACATATGTCCAATCTGGCGCTGCGCAAGGCAGAGATCTTCTTCGGCAGCCTGCAAATAATAGCTGGCAGCAGCCTTGTGGTCCTGGTTCACGCCCAACCCTTTGGCATACATGTCGGCGAGCTTCATCTTGGCCTCGACTATCCCTTGTTGTGCCGCCTCGGCATACCAGCGAAAAGCCTGCTTGTAGTTTTTCTGCACGCCAACCCCGCTAAAATACATATCCCCGAGCCGGAACTGCGCCGTGGGTGCCCCCTGGTCGGCAGCACGCCGCCACCATTGCAACGCTTGCCTCACATCTTGTGCGACACCTTCACCAGCCATATAAAGCTCGGCCAGCCTGATTTGAGCCTCCACCACACCAAGTTCGGCCGCCTTAACGTACCAGCGGTAAGCCTCCTCGAAATCCCGCCTCAGCCCCTCACCGTTGTAATACAAAACCCCCAGCTCAAGCTGTGCTTCTGAGAGTCCCTGCTCGGCAGCCAGGCGGTAAAGGCGCGCCGCCTGTTCATAATCTTTGGGCACCCCCACCCCGCCATAATACATCTCAGCCAGGCGTATCTGAGCATGCCCGTTACCTTGCTCGGCAGCCTGAGAGTAGAACTTAAGAGCCTCGCTCAGGTCCAGGGCGACATGGTGCCCGTTCAAGAACATGTCACCCAGACGGAGCTGCGCGCGAGCCTGGCCCTGTTCTGCCGCCTGACGAAACAGGTCCACAGCCTTTTCATAGCTTTTTTGCACACCAGTGCCTTCAAAATACATTTCAGCCAGAGCAATCTGAGCCTCGGCAATCCCGCCGGCAGCAGCCTGTCCAAACCAGTACGCCGCCTTTTCAAAGCCCTGAGGTATGCCCAGACCCTGCTGGTACATATTGGCAAGCCGGACCTGAGCCTGAGGCAGCCCCTGCTCAGAGACATCCTTGAATAACTGAAATGCCCGCCCGTAGTCCTTTTTTACACCATGTCCATGGAAATAAAGCTCTCCCAAGTGAAGCTTCCCTTCGCCGAAACCCTGATCCGCAGCCTTGCTGAACCACAGGAAGGCTTTCTTCCAGTCTCGGGCAAGCCCCTCGCCGGCGCAATAAATTTCCCCCAGCCTGACTTGCGCCTCGGCAATCCCTTCCTCTGCTGCCTGGATAAACCAGCCCACCGAATCAATGTCTTCCTTAACCATGCTGGCTCCGGCCTGCCGCTTTGCCCCTTCTGTCCTCTTATGCCCGGCACAGAGCTGCCTTATGCGACCTGATACCAGTCCAGTACTTGCCCGCAGACCCCCAGCTTTCCCTTATTGCCCGGAACATGTACTACAATGACTGAGACTTCAGTTCTCCTGGAAAGATTGCCGGGGCAATGTCCGAATTCAAAGTTGTTTTAGTAGAAGACGAAAAGTCCCCGATGTTTGTTTTGAAAAGCGGCTTGAAGAAAGCCGGTTTTCAGGTTGCAAGTTGCTATACCGGATTTGACGCTCTTGACGAGGTCACCACCGAAGGCGGTGACATCATGGTCGCTGCCGTCACACTACCTGATATGACCGGCTTCCAACTGTCCTGCCTACTCAAGTCCAGCGACGCTTCTAACAGTATCCCGGTGATTCTTGTAGCTGGGAAAGAAGAGTCAATTGACAACTTTTGGACACGAGCATGCCTGGCTGACTCAGTCATCGATCGCAAAGAAGTGGAATTCAATGAAGACAAGGCCATTGCTACCATCAGAGCAGCCGCCGAAGCGGCCGCCAGACTTGGATGGACGCGCGAAAGCCTGAAAAATGCCAGTTTCCTTTCCGGAACCTTCTCTGGCTCCGATCTCATCAAAAGCTACAGTGAACTTCTCAGCCGCTTGCTCATGGAGCGTTCCATTGCTCGCTTTACGAGAAAATTGAACGAGTCTCTATCGAGCCGGGTCGAATTCATGTCTGCCTATTTCAGCTTCATGAAGCGCTACTTCCGCCCAGATGTAACTGGCATGATCGTCGCCGACCAGCGCAGCCCATGGGGCATTTTTGAAATTGCCACAGCAGTGAGCAAGTCAGCCTTTGACAAACTTACCCAGACTGCCATAAAGCAGCTCGAACTTCAGACCGAGCCGCGCTTCATCATTAACGGCGAGCTATCCGACAAGGGTGGCGGACTCAAAGCCCAGGAAATCCTCACAGTCAAAGATGCGTCAAGCACCGTCCTCGGTGCTCTCGTTCTGTCCTGGTCCGGGCGGCAATCTCTCGACGACTCATCAAGAGAAGCTGCCGGGCAGCTGGCGGTTCAGATGCAACCGGTTATCCGCAGCTTGCTGGACAAGCAAGAGCTGGAAGTCATGCGCCAACGCGAGGCATACTGGTCGTCCACCGATCCCATCACCGGACTGTATAACCTTGAATTTCTGATCGGCTTTCTGCAGCAACAGCTCTTGTTCTCGTTCCGGCAGAAACTCCCGGTCGGGCTCATCATAGTCGACATCGATCGTTTTCTGGAAATCAACCAGGAGTTCGGCTCACAGATGGGAGACATAGTTCTGACAACCGTGGCCAACCACCTCAACTCCAACATCCGCTCAAGCGATCTGATCGCACGCTATGGCGGCGACCAGTTCGCCATCGTCTTGCCCAACACAGATACAGCCGGCTCGCAAACGCTTGCCGAAAAGCTGCGCTCGGAAGTCGAAGACTTAAAATGGGAGAAAGCGCAGGGCAAAAGCCCGCGGGTCACCATCAGCATCGGCTGCGCTGCCTTCAACCTGCAGGACTTGAATCCTGAGACAATATTGCGTGATGCCAAAATGGCTTTGATGAAAGCCAAGGATCAGGGGCGCAACTGCGTCGCCACCTGATCCTCCATCCCAGAGCAAGACCCGACCAGATCAGACAAACCTCAGACTCATCGAACAACTTCGTCCTCAAACCTGCCGGACGAGTGCGTCCTCATACAACAGAAACAGCCGGGTCTACGGTCCCGGCTGTTTCGTCGCGGCTAGCCCTGCCGTCGAAAGAAGATTGGCATCAGGAAAAGAGATTGCAATCGCGAGCCGATCCCACAAACCAGTTGATTACACCTGGCAGCATCAACCCGATAACAATCAAGGCACTGCCGATAGCAATACGAGTCGAGCATCGCACACTTAGCTCAGGCCACCTGGAAGGCTTTCTTTCCGTCGGTCCGGAAATACCGCTTACAAGGAAGACCAAGCCGCCGAGGATGCCCAGCAACTCACCTGCAGTAGCAGATATGTTCAACAAAGACTCCAGATTGGACAGATTGTTGACACGAACATTACCGGCTGTGTTCACACCGTAGACGATGACCGCGTCGGCAACAGGCCCTATTGTGCCGTTCACTGCTCCCTGCAAGTACGGAGCTTCTTCCGGCAGGTTATCAGAGGGCTGGTTCGCTCTGGCGGTAGACTGTGCCAGATCAGACGGCAGCCCAGACTTCTGACTTTGGAAGACTACGGAAAGACTGACCGGTGTCACAATCTGATGCCGGATAGCTAGCTGAGCTGCCGAGCCGGGCAGTCCGGCGGCAACAAGTTCCGAACACCTTGCTCTTCCCCACAGGGCCGCGAGTTCGGATGCCTGCGTACCGCTTACCATTCGGCATTTTGGCTTTGCGACAGTCTGAGTAAAACTCACGGCACACTCGCTATCGCCCCTATTCCAGCGTTCGACAAACCTTTCCAGATCCCCTCTGGTTGAACCGGTGCGGGGTATTGAAGCAACAGGTCCGATGTCATCGTGATTCTTGAGAAACTCCTGCAAATCGCTTTCGCCGTTATCGAGAGGAAACTCATAGAATTTCGGTTTGACGGTATATGGAGCTGCGATATAGATTTCCTTGCTGTAGCCGGGTTGTGGGCCGTGAATCCAGAGAACTGCACCTGCACGGCTGGTGCCAGCCATTTCGGCAGCCTTCACCACTGCCTGCAAGTTATCCTGCCCCCCAAAAAAACTTTCTTTGCTGAGCTTCTTCAGCCCTTCAGCCAGGGACACAAGGTGCAATTGAGGCTGACGTTCGCTGGAGAGAAGCAAAGACGCGTGAATCCTTGCAGGCATTTTCGCCAGAGCCTCCTTGATTTCGGCAAGGCTCTTGCTAACGCTCGAGGAGCCATCGACAACCACTACGAGATCACGCGGAGCAGGTGTGGAGACTTGCTGGATCGACTCAATCACATAACGGTCACTCCTGGCGTAAGGATCACGCGCCGCCACCGGCTGAAAATTCTCCGGACTGGAAACAGCCACTGACAGTGCACCACCTGAAAGCTCCCTGTCAGCAAGCGTACGAACAAGACTGTTCCCGCCCGTTGAGAGAGTTTCGTTCCTTCCTCCGCCCACTGACAGGCAGACTCCATTATTGGCGCGCAAAGTAAGGTTATGATCCCCTGAAACGGCGAAATTGGTATCAATAAAACGAGGCAAGGTGAGAATAGCATTGCCTGTCCCCTGGCTCTTGAGCGGTGTAGCCATTGTCAACTGCACCTTCATTTCGGCATGCGCACCCACTGGATAGCAATGCAAAAGCACTCGACCACGTCCCAGGTCGACCACGGTACCTGGAGCATTGTGATCGACCTCCACCCAGTTTCCGGCAGACCTCACAGCCGTTGAGGCACTGAACGTACCAGCGTACTTGGACCCGTTTGTCCAAACCATCAAGCCGCTCACCACCGCTCCTTCTGGCAGTCCGATCTCAGCGCGTGCCTCTCGATCTTGAAAAGTATCGTTGCTGAAAACAAAGGTCCAGTCGATGGTTGATGACAGAGTGTCCGGATGGACTGAACCCGTCAGGGCTGAGCGCAGCAGGGACAATCCTCTGACCGGCTCACCAACCACATGTCTGCGCAAATAATCATCCGGCAGAGCAGAAAAGTTGGTCTCATTCTCGGCTCTGTACGCCTTTCCTGTCACAGCAAAATATAAGGGACGCATGCACTGAGGGTCTATCTGAATGAAGAGTCCTGGCAGCCCGGCTGTGCGAGCATCCGCACCTTCCATCAAGAGATCGCGCTCAGCGTTGAGATTGCGCAAAATCTGCAAACCCATTTGATGCTCATCTTTTGTATGCGAAATTGCCATCTGCTCGGCAACACGTATGCTTGTCGAGCGAAACTCGGCTCCGGCAAAACCGACAAAGGCCAGCATGGCCCCGCAAACTGAATACATCACTGACTTGATGCGAGCGCTGCTAGATTCTCGCATCAACCGCAGCCTGTTAGACAGATAAACCGCCGCCAGAAAAGACATACATGATATACCGGCGACACAAGCGAAAAATCCTTCCTGCCCCAGCCCGGTCGCCCGGTCCACTGTTGGGTACCCCAGACAGAGAGCTGCAGCAGAGATTACTGTCACCAGAGCCGATGTCCCTATGGACAATCCAATCAAAATACCGCGCCGACGTCCGAATCGCCCGTCCCTCTGGCTGATGGCATGGCTCACCAGCGAATTGATTACCGGGACAGCAATGACCAGAGCGCATTCAAGCAGCGTCTCCAGCGGATGCTTGAGAATGAGCCGCACAATTCGCTCGGCGCAGGCAGTGCCGTATGCAGCAATCAACAAGACAGGAGCACCAATACCTGCGACTATGACTGCCACATCGGCAAGACACATCCCTGGCTTTGGATTGGACTCCGCTGCAGGCGGCGGATCTTCTTCAAGAACCTGCGATTGCTCATCAGTTGCCCTGGAATTTCTTTCCTGCAGGCTTTGCGCCCGTCCCCCGCCTTCGCATGCAATTGATTCGATGTTAAGCATAAAAGTCCCTCCAATACTAAGCTTCCGCCGTTGGAAGCGGTAAGTAGAATTGCGCCAGAATCTGCCGCTGCCAACGAGCAGACTCTTAGCTAAGATGAAGCGCACAACGGTCCGCGGTCCCAAGAGCCTCGGGTCGCATACCGGCTTGCGCCGTTGAGCATATGTACGTAGTAAGTGACACCAGCCTGAAAAGCCAGGCATGGACACTATAGCCTGCAGGCTATTTACAGTACATGGGGTTAACCCTGAATGGATCTGTCAGGCTTTGCCTCCATCGTTCGCTCACATTCAACTTTGTAGTTGTCCCAATGACCTTTTCTGCTCTACCTGTAATATTCGGGATTATCGAGTACACATCTGTTGCCGCCAAAAAATGCCCGACTGTTGAACTTTTGCTGACTTTCCAGCGTTGTCCGAATTATGAGTACTTTTCTGACAGCCCTGGAAAGTCGCGAGGAGGACACATGTGCACCACATTTATCCGCAGACACACCGCTGGTCTTGCCAAAGGAGAGATGTTCACAACTAGGGACTGTCTCAAGTATGGATCAAGAGCAGCTGTAGATAAGGCACTAAGCAGGATGGTCAGCTCGGGACAATTGACGCGGCTGGCTCGTGGAGTGTTCATGAGAGCCGATGGGCTTTGTGCTCGCCCGTCCATTCTGGAAATCGCCACTGTAAAGGCACAATCGTTTGGGAGGCTTATCGTAAGACACGGAGCTGATCTAGCACGGGAGCAGGGACTTCGAGCTCAAGGAAACCCGCAGCCTACTTACCTCATCTCCGGCAGCTCAAGCTCGTTTCATTACGGCGAGATAGTTATCCATTTAAAAAATGGTTGCATGAGAAAGATAAGGACAGGTAAGAGCCCTGCTGCGCAAGTAATCAGGGCGTTATGGCAGCTCGGCGAACGAGGCTGCACAAAAGAGAAGGTACATTCTGCCACCAGACTTTTCGGGCGCACAGACAGGCAGGAATTTCGTGATTCAGCAGCCTGGATGCCAGCCTGGTTGTTCCATTACTTTGCCCGGACCTCTTCCGGCAAGCAGGAGCGAGCCAGATTCACCCTATAGAAGCTGACAATCAACGCCCCAAGCAGAGGAGCCCCTGGGAGCAGACACTCGCTGAACATGGCTCAAAATGTCCCTGGCAGACGTTCAGACATGGCTCTTTCCTGAGAACGGAACCCGGCCTAGTGGTACCCATATTTTGGTTGTGCCCTGTCTGGTTCAAGGGGATGCCAGGACTCAACTGGAGCCAATCGCCTTGATAAAGCATTGTCTTGGCTGCTGCAAGTCCTGGCAGAATCAAAACAACCGCCTCACCCTACTTAAAGACTGACGCCGTCCATCACCCAGATGAAAGCACCATCTCATCGTAGGTCCGGTCGATTGCTTCCATAATCTCTCCGGCAGCAAATCCTGAGAGAGAACACAGCGCCATGGCACCGCCGGCGCCGACACCTTCCTTGACATTGCCCTGCTCGTAAGCCCGCAGTCCTTCGTGCCTGGACAGGTGGAAATCAGGACAGCTGGCAGCAAAAGGGACCTCAACCAGTCTGGACAGCTCAGCCGACCGGGCACAAGGATCAAAGGCTACCCATTTTGTAGTCATCACTGCAATATTTTCCCACGGTACAGGCTGTGCCATCGAATCGGACAGGGCCCGCACCAGAGCATAGACTGCCATCATCTGGCTGCCTCCGGCCAGCAAAACCGGGATTCTGGAGGAAACAGAGAGCGCAATGCCCGCCGCCACAGGCTGCATGGGATCACCAACGGCAGCCACAGCCGACAGTGGCTGCGCTTTAAACTCCTCAGTTGAGAGCCTGCAACTGTCCAGTCCTTGTCTTACCAGCCGTGCACGCAAATCATGATTGGCAGCCGGCAGGCTGCTCGAAAGAAAATCCCGGGCTTCCACCCCCAGAGCACTCAGAACGCCAAGAGCCGTTGTCGTGCCGCCTGGAACACATTCGCCAACGACAAGAAAATCGTGTTCCTGGCACAACTGACGTCCGATCTTCAGACCGGACTCAAAGAGACTGCCGACATTCTCCAGCGAAAGAGCCTGCCCGGTGGACAGGCACTGCGACACAGACACTCCCATAGTTGTGTGTTCAACTGCAGGCGGCTGAAAACTGCCGCAGTCGACAACCAACGCCCCAACGCCGCAAAGACCCAGCGCCGCCCGGGTAATCACTACAGGCGATACTATCCCCGCCGGAGAGACGGGCAACTTCTCCTGACTGACCGTTCTTCCCAGAACAAGCGCCTCTGCATCGATAGCTGGCGTCAGACGACGAGCTGCCGGGGTGGCGCCAGCGGCGGAAACTCCTTCGATATCACTGGTGCGCGTGCTGCCCAGACAGAGGACAAAACGTCCCCGTCCTTTTGCCGCCACAGCCAGCCTCTCAACAAATCGCCTCAGGCGCCCCGAAGGGTCGTTCACCAGGGAAAGAAGCCCTGTATCGCCTTTGGAATGACAGGTGTCTCCCATGGACTAACACGCGCCCCTTCTGACAAGTTCACAAAATGGCGCCAGCGAAAGAGGCCAGAGCCAGAGGCTCATGATACCAAGCCATAACTGGCACCCAACATTCAGGGCCAGGTTGGACTGGATGATCGCAAAAAGCGGCGTGAGGATAAAGATGACCTGCGGAGACGATATGAGCACATTCAACACGACAACCGAAACAGTCATGACAAGGACGGATCGCCAGTGAATGCAACACTGTCTGAGAGATTCAGTGGCCGTTGCCCAGGGCGGTGCCTGTGACACGGCCGAAAAAACCACAGTCGATAACGTGTATGCAGCGCTTATCGTCGAAAGAAAGCCAGCTCCAACAATGGATGCAACGTGCACCCAATCTGGCAAATTTATGATGGGCTTTCCCTGGATCATGAATTCCGGTCCAGTGACAACCTTAAGCGAAATCAACACGCTCAAAGGCAGCACAGGCACGAGCAAATACAAAGACGCCACCAGCCAGAGTTTGGCAAGATAGCCTCGTCTGTCTGCAACATAAGTTCTTGACTGGCTGAATTCATCTTTGCCAGGCAAACTGCTGGCATTGACCAGGCACCTGGCATAAGCTGTGAGATTGAAAAGCCATTTAGTAAGCGCCCAGAGGCTCAGGACCAGACCGGCGGCAACTCCGATCAGAAGCACCAGCGCTAGAAACGCCAGCCGTTCAATGAGCTGCTCGGGGTGAGCCTGCAGGCTCTTCATTTGTTGCTCAAAGAAATAGTAAACCCAGACCACGATGATGTTTGCAAAAGCAAGCCCGAGCCCGCACGGCAGACAGATGGGCGCAAACCTTAGCGCACTCCTTGCCGACAGGGACCACCAGTCAAAGGAAGATAAGAAGCTCAGCCCAGACGCCCCGTCAAATCTGGGCAGGCATGCTAGCAATTTCTCAGAGCCCGAGTCGCCGCCCTGTTTCTCCACGAGATACCTCTTCCGGAATGCGCGTTTCTTGGAACACTACCTGAGACTAGACTTACCAAGAATAAGCATTCTATGTTTATTAAAAGAGATTTACCATCCACGACACCAAGGCGCGCGCGCCCGCAAATTCTCTCCTTTGCCCGCGCGCCCCCAAAAACTCAAGTTGTAGAGAACCTTTTCAAGTTCACCTTCGTCCAAATTACGCCCGATGCAGCGGCACTTGCAATAAGATCTAAAGCACACATCAGGGAAGCTAAGTCCGGCTGTCGTTCTGTTTCCTTACAATCAGACAAAAAGCCCGGCAAGTCCAGACACCTCCCCAGATTAAGGAAACCTTCTTGTGATCATCGTCCTGAAGCAGGATTCATCAGAAGAACAAGCAGCACAGGTTCTAGAGAGCCTCGGGAGGCTCGGGTTGAGCGCCACGGCTTTGCCGACTTCCCAGAACATGCTTATAGCTGTCCTCGATGATGTAAGACAGTTACCTTCGCATCTCTTCAGCCAGTTGCCTTTCGTCGAGCGGACCATTCGCGTTCAACCACAATCCACTCTGGCTCTGAAGGGAGCACCTCTGACGCTTTCTTTCAAGAACAAAATACAGATTGGCAACGGGCAGCGACCGGTTGTGATAGCCGGACCTTGCTCGGTGGAAGGGCAAGCTCAGATTCTGCATCTTGCCTACAAAGTCAAAGAATCCGGCGCATCTATGCTGCGGGGCGGGGCCTATAAACCGAGAACGAGCCCGTACGATTTTCAAGGCTTGGGAAAAGAAGGACTCAAATACCTTAGTGAAGCCCGGCAAGCGACAGGTCTGCCGGTAGTCAGCGAGGTCATGTCAGCCGAGCAGATCGAACAAGCCGAGCCGTTCATAGACATGTTCCAGATTGGCGCTCGCAACATGTACAACTATGAGTTGCTCAAAGAAGTCGGGCGGAGCTCCCGACCGGTCTTGCTGAAGAGGGCCATGTCGGCTACTGTAGCCGAATTGCTCAACGCCGCCGAATACATCATGCTGGCAGGCAATCTGCACGTAATTCTTTGCGAGCGCGGGATCAGGACTTTCGAGACATGCACGCGCAATACGCTTGATCTCGGTGCCGTAGCCGCGCTCAAATCAATGACCGAGCTACCAGTGATTGTCGATCCAAGCCACGCTACAGGGCGTCGCGACCTGGTAGCCCCCATGGCGCGAGCAGCCATTGCCTGCGGCGCCGACGGGTTGCTCATCGAGGTGCACGACCAGCCCTTGCAGGCGCTGAGCGATGGCGAGCAGGCTGTGACCAGCTGCCAGCTCAAAGACATCATT
>JAHFBI010000138.1 GCA_023250095.1 Candidatus Melainabacteria bacterium | reverse complement strand
TATTCGGCCGACACCATCCGCATGTTCGTTTTGCAAACTCATTACCGCAGTCCTATCGAATTTACCGGCGAGAGCATGGATGCCTCCCGTGCCGCCACAACGCGGCTGATTCGCGCCGCCCGCCTGGCAAGGGAGGTCGATGGCGCTGGGGCATACACGCCTGGCTCAGGCGACGACTTCCTTGAGACCTGTCATGCTGGCTTTATCGAAGCCATGGACAATGATTTCAATACGCCGGTTGCGGTCTCCATTCTATTTGCTATCGCTGACAAGGCTTTCCAGACAACAGATCAGTCTCTGGCGCAACTATATGCTTGTGCATTGCAGCACTATGCAAGCATCCTTGGGCTGACGCTCTTTGATACCAGTTGTGTTGTCGACAGCGGCACAGCCGCCGGTGTTCTTGATCTGGTCCTCAAGCTGCGAGAGGATGCGCGCGCCAGGAAGGACTATTCTAGCTCCGACTTGATCAGGGAGCATTTGCTTGATCTCGGCATTAAAGTCATGGACGTCAAGGGCGGCAGCGCTACCTGGGAACGCATGTAATCGCCAGTGTCGACTTTGCCAAATTAGTCACGCTGGCAGAGGCTGGGATCTGCCTGGCGCCGGACTGAGGGAGTGCTCAGCTCGCCAGAGCATACTGGTCGGTTGAGCAATTGCCAGTGGGGCTATTGCTCAACCAGCGGTTGTAAGATGCCTTTAGCCGGGTATGAATATCATGAGTTTGGTCTGTCCCGATTCGGGGGTCGAAGATGGCTAACAGAAGCGATGAAAATCCTGGCAATAGCGAGCCTGTAGCAACTTTGCACGACAATACCATGAGCGCCAAGGATGACCGGCGAGCCAGAGGGCAAGCTCTTCGGACTGCGGTACCCTTCAAGTTGCATGCTGGCTGGTCAGTGCCACCCGAGAGGGCCGATCCCATCGAACTGCTCAAGCGTGCTGATACAGGGCGAGTGCCCGAGCTGATTCCTATTCGATACGGGCGCATGTTACATTCGGCCTTTACATTCTGTCGTGGCTCGGCTCTGGTCATGGCAGCCGATCTCATCCATACGCCGTCCACTGGAGTAAAAGTACAGACTTGCGGCGATTGCCATGCTCTCAACTTCGGTGCTTTTGCCACACCCGAGCGCAATGTCGTTTTTGACATAAATGACTTTGATGAAACTTTGCCCGGTCCCTGGGAATGGGATCTCAAAAGGCTTGCCGTGAGCCTGGTCCTGATTGCTCGTGACAATGCATTCAAAGCCAAAGTGGCAGCTGAGGCAGCTGCGGCGGTCACGCAGGCTTATGTTTGCAAGATGGAAGAATTATCCAGGAAACCCATACTTGATATCTGGTACGACAGGATAGATTGGGAGCATGTCATTGCTGAAGCTCCTGACGAGGCGCTCAAGAAGAGTCTCAAGGATGACTTGAAGAAAGCTCAGAAGCGCACGGCGCAGGCGCGCTACTTCCCGAAAATGACCCATCGCGAAGACGGGCGCCTGGTCATTACCGACAATCCGCCGCTTATCTATCACGTAAAGAATGATCCCGACTTTGCCGAGCGGATGAAGAAAGGATTCATGCTCTACAGGGAGTCGCTTCAGGAAGATAAGCAGCGTCTGCTCGATCGCTATCAGATTTGCGATGTGGCCATGAAGGTGGTCGGGATTGGCAGCGTTGGCACGACCTGTGCTGTGGCCTTGATGACGGCACCTGATGACGAGCCGCTTTTTTTGCAGATTAAGGAAGCCAGGGCCTCGGTCCTCGAGCCTTATGTTGGGGCAAGCGGCTTTGCAAATCACGGGCAAAGAGTGGTGGCCGGTCAGCGCATCATGCAATCAGCCAGCGATATTTTGCTTGGCTGGATGAAGCTGGACAATGGCAAACATTTTTATGTTCGTCAGCTGCGCGATACAAAAGTAAAGCTTGTTCCGGAAGAGTGGGGGGCCGATCATCTCATCGGCATGTCAGAAGTCATGGGAAAGGTGCTGGCGCGCGCGCATGCCCGCTCCGGAGATTCGGCGGTGATTGCTGGTTATCTCGGGGATTCAGGCGAATTCGAGCGGGCAATTGCTGATTTTGCCCTTTCGTATGCCGATCAGATGGAGAAAGATCACTCAGCGCTGGTTGCTGCCGTCAACTCGGGGCGCATAAAGGCAGAAATTGCTTGAAAACGCCATGCGCCGCCGGTCTTACCGGTAGCCGGGGCGGAGAAGATAATCAAGGGAGGAGCCTGGCAGGGTGGAAGCGGAGTCGACGAAGACAAAGGCTTGCGCCGTTTGCGGGCAGGAATTCGATGACCTGCCTGATGTTTGCCCGCTGGATGGGACGAGACTGACTGTTATTGCATCGCAGCTGTCACCAGGGACGGTGCTTGGTGGCAGGTATGAAATCATCGCTGCCGTTGCCGACGGCGGTATGGGAAAAGTCTATAAGGCGCGTCACAAGCTCATGAAGCGGGTGGTGGCGATCAAGACGATGTTGCCTTATTTGATTTCCTCCGGCACCGCGCTCAAGCGCTTTCAGCAGGAAGCCGAATCCTTGAGCCAGCTGAGCCATCCGCATGTACTCAGTGTTTTTGATTTCTTTCTTTCCGATGATGGAAATCCATATCTTGTCATGGATTATCTGGAAGGAACCAATCTGGCAGAGGTTCTGTCACAGGAGGAGCGTCTCGATTGCTTTCGTGCGTTAGACATATTTATCATGGCTTGCCCCGGGCTGGCTCATGCTCACGAACACGGCATCATTCACCGGGACATAAAACCGGAGAACATCATGCTGGTCAATTTCGATGGCAATGCTGATTTTGTGAAGATCATCGATTTTGGGATAGCCAAACTTGCTCCTTCCGAAGGGGGAGAGTCGAGTCATCTGACGGCCACCGGCGATGTCTTTGGCAGCCCGCAATACATGAGCCCCGAGCAGTGCCGCGCCAGACCGCTTGATGCCAGGTCCGACGTTTATTCTCTTGGTTGCGTCATGTATAGGGCATTGAGTGGAAAGTCCGCTTTTGCCGGTCAGGACCAGATCGAGTGCATGTACAAGCATGTGCACGATGATGCGCCACCGCTCAGCCAGGCTTGTTCGTCGCTCATGTTGCCTGCCGGGCTCGAGGAAGTCTTGACAAAAGCCATGTCCAGAGAGCCTGAGGCAAGACAGCAATCGATGAACGAACTGAAACAGGAGCTCCTGAATATCCGGTCGGCTCACCAGGCTCAGTCGGCGACTCCGGAAACAAAATCTGCCAGCACGCAGACTCTGGGGCAACAGCCTGCAAGTCCGGTCGGCACTGTCCAGCTAAGTCCAGAGTCCCATGCGCCAGAGAATCATTCAGCACCGGTGGTGCTTCAGTGGAAGGAAGCTCTCTCTTCAGTGCCTCTGTCTTTCTGGGTAAAATGCTTGGCGGCGCTTGCTGCTGTCGTTGTAGTGATAACTGCCGTGGTCGTCTCGTTTTCCCATCAGAGGGCGCCGTCCAGGCAGATGATTGAAAAGAGCCATGCCAGTGAGGAGAAAGGCGTCCCAGGACCGGTGGTTTCAATAGTTGGGCCGGGCGGGCTGTCACCTTCCAGCACTTCGCCTGCACCTGGTAATCGCGACCAGACATATGAGGGGGGGCAGCGGCAGTCGGGTTCGCCGGCGCCCGTGCAGACCCAGGTGGGTCAGAATCCCTCACAGCTGTATGCGCAGTACATGAGCCAGGGGCAGCGGTTGTTTAAGTCGGGCAACTATAGCGAGGCCCAGAGGTATTTCAAGGCGGCGCATGATGTGGCAGCGGTTTTCGGAGAAAGCGACAGCCGCTATGTCGACAGTCTTGAGTGGCTGGGCAAAACCGCATTTGCCCGGGGCTCATATGAGCAGGCCAGGCAGGCGTTTGAATACGTTCTATACGCTCGCACGGCGCGATCGGGCGCTGACTCTGCCCAGTCTGTCGCTGCTCGCAATGAGCTGGATCAAGTCGGCAGAGTGCTGAAACGCTAGCCCTTACCTGGAGATAGACTTTGCCCTGTCCATTTTTCTTCTCCTGTCGATCGAGGAGAGGACTTTCCGGTAAGGGGCTTGCGATGCGACATCTTTCTTTTGCAGTTTATACAAATTGAGCAGGTGATCGGCGGTATCTTGTAGTGTAGTCAGTGGCACGTTGACCAGTGCGCAATCCTCGCTGCAGGCAGACAGTGATCTCTCCAGGGCCGATTGTGCCTGTCCGAATTTGTGCTGGCAGGTCAAGGCCGCAGCAAGACCGTTAGATGCATCCATCAAGAACGTCGGATTATTGTTGGTGATGTGCCTGGATGCAATGTCGACGCATTCGGTAAAGCAACTTTCCGCTTGTTGTATCTTCTTGTCTTGCAGATATATGAGACCCAGGTGGAGGGTGCCGGTTGCAGCTCGCATATCATCTGCGCCATTGCATTTTTTTCTCACTTCGATCGAGTCTTCGATTATGGATTGAGCGTCAGACCGGTTGCCCTTATCGCTGAGAATCATAGCCAGCATCATTCGTGTCCATGCCACTTCGGACCTGAAGCTCTTTCCTGCCTTATCTTGCACGGCGAGCGCCTGTCGGACATAATCATTGGCTTCGTCATATTTGTGCAGGTGGCGCAATGAATCAATCAATCCATCCAGCAACCCGGTTGTGGACAGGTCCGTGTAAGCGCTATCGCCCATGAGTCTTATCGCCCATTTGAACCGCGGCACAGCAAGGGCGTATTGCCTCTGGTGATGAAAGAGCCAGCCCATATTGATGAGCGTGATAGCTTTCATACGATTTGACAAGTTAGCCCGGTCGCAGAAGTCCAGTCCGGTTTTCAGCTGTCGCTCGACATCGGACCATCTCGCCTGGCTGCAATAAATGCTGCCAAGATTGATGTTGCACCAGACGAAAAAGTCGCCATCCGGTTTGATAACAGCCAGTCCTTGCTCATAGTACCTCTGGGCTTCAGCCGGCTTGCCCAGCTTCAGAAGAGTCTCAGCCAGCCTGAGTTCGGTCAGCGCTTTTAGCTGTTTGAAATCGGCGCGTTCATCACCAACTACCGCAAGAGCCTCTTTGCCAACGGCGGCTGATTTGTCCAGCTTTTCTTGCTCCAGATAAACTGTCTGGAGCATGTGCAAGGTCATCAAAAGAGAAAAACCGTGCCATTGTGGATATCTGCGCTCAAGGAGGCATACTTCTTGCAAGATTTTTGCAGCACGATCGAAGTAGCGCTGTCTATCGTAAGACAGACCTACTTCCTGCAACAGAGGCACTGTGTTTATCGTTACAGGCATCGTGGAAAGTATTGTCTCTCTGAGATCCAGGCAAGCTTTGCTGTAGCAGGAAAGCGGACGGGAGCCCTGGGTCTTCTGTGCCGACAGGCGTTTCTCGTCAAGGATGGTCAATACGGCAATGGCTTCGGGAAACATGTTCTTGTGGCAAAAGATGTTTCCGAATCGGCTCAGGGACTCGCTGACCGCAGCCGCGTCGGCCGGTGGTGTAAGTCCTGCAAGGAGTGGAAGAACTTCTTTGCGATAAAGATCAAGAGCCCTTTCAGGCTCGCCGTTATCTGCATAGCTTTCTGCAAGAGCGGAGAGCGTCAGAAGTCAATCACGCGTGGGCATACGAAGCTTTGTCTGAAGATCCAGTTGCCAGGAAAGCTTTGTCTCTCGGTTGGCTCCGGCGACTGCCAGCCAGGTGAGGACTAAAAGAAGAGCCAGGGATAGGGCCGCGACAAGAAGGGTCTCCCTGCTCCGATTGCGCTGCACAGCCTTGGGGTGGCTGCCCGTCTTGACGATTGCCGGGGCGGTTGTGGCGGTGCCAGTCAAAAAGGACTTTTTGACGCGCTCAAGTTCGCGCAGGAATTCTGAGGCGGTCTGGTAGCGCTTTTCAGGGTTTTCCTCTAGTGCGCGCATGACCAGAGGTTTCACTGCCTGAGGTATTTTGCAGTCCTCGGAGAGAGCCTCATAAAGAATGAATCCCAGGGAATAGATATCTGAGCGAGCATCGACTTTTTTTCCGGCTTTCTGCTCCGGGCTCATATACGTAAGCGTGCCCAGAAGCTCGCCGGTCCGTGTCAGTTGCTGCATCTGCTTGTCGAGAGTTGGCAGAAGCTTTGCCGTTCCGAAATCGACCACCTTCACAAACTGCTCTGTTTGAGCGCATTTGATGAGCATGATATTGCTCGGCTTGAGATCACGATGAATGATGCCACGAGCATGAGCATGCTCCATAGCCTCGCCTATTTGATGGGTTATGTCCAGCGCCTGGAGAATGGGCAGCGGCTTGCAGGTTTGTAGCACATGGGAGAGGCTTTCGCCTTCGAGATACTCCAGAGCGAGATACGGCTGACCCTGCTTGCAGATGCCGATTGAATAAACGCTGAGAATATGCGGATGTTGCAAGAAGCTGGCAGCTTGCGCTTCGCGCTGGAACCGTTTGAGATTGACGGGATCTGTGCTCAGATGCGACTTGAGCAGTTTGATGGCTACGAGTCGTTCGAGCCCTGGCTGTCTTGCCTTGTAGACTATGCTCATTCCGCCCTGACCGACGACCGAAAGAATTTCATATCGCCCGTCGAGAACGGTGCCGATGAGCTGGTCCGGGTAAGTAAGCAAGATCTCGTCGATCGGGCAGTGGATCAAGTCGGCTGCAAAGTCTCCTCCGCAAACTGGGCAAGACTTTCGGGGCTCAAGGTGTCGGGGGTCCGCAGAACACATGTCCTGATTCTGAATTTTCTTGCAACACTTGCTTATTATCGTCTATATGAGCTGCCGTGGGCTTTCACATATTTTCCACGAAACTGACACGGGTTTTTCACGAAACTGACACGGCATTTCCACGGCAGCTTATTAAACTTTCACCAGGGTCCCGCAGTTACCAGTTACTAAAAGATCAGGAGAGCGACTATGGCGGTCGTACCACAGGGCAAAGAAGCTAATGTGAAGAACAAATTCGCCAGCGACGCTCTCGGCGATCTCTCAGCGGCACGCAAAGTGTTTGCGCTGGAACGAAAGAACGCTTCCAACGCAGGATTGGATATGCTCCCGGCAATCGATCTTTTCGACGATGCGCCTGCCGCCCACAAGGGCGGACAGGAGGCAGCCGTAAGAGTCAGCAAGAATCAACAGCCGCCCTTTGTCGAGGCAAATTCCCGGGACAACGCTCTTGAGTCCGGCAAACAAATTGTCGGCAGGGCTGATGTGGCCGAGGCCATGAGCCGATTGCAGGATATCCTCAAGGACCATTTTTCAGCAGCTGAAACTTCTGAAGGCCAGAGATTGCCTGAACGATTTGAGAGAGTTTCCTGACCGGGGCATCAGCCAGGCAGAAAGAAGCGGAAATCATTCTCTTTGTTTCCCGGGCGGATGATGACAATCTTGCCCTCATGGCGTTTTGGCTTGCCAGGGCCAAGAAGTGTATTGAACATGTTGGTGACGATATCTTCGGGTACGCTGCGCTGCCTGGCTCGATTGCGTTCCAGGCATATCTCAAGAGGCACATCGAGCACCCAGAGCTGTATATCCGTGTAACCAGCTTGTCTGGCGCGCTCCAGAATCGGGCCGCGGTGCCTTGAGTTAATGTTTGTGTTGTCTATGACGATGTCCAGTCCTGTCAAGAGAGCCTTCTCGAGCAAAGAAAAAAAGAGGGCGAACACTCTCTCCGGCTCCCGCTGGTCGGCAGCATCGCCCCAGAGCTGCTCACGGATCTCGTCAGCGCTGAAACAGGTATATCCGCGCTCGATCAGGCGTTGTGACAGTGTGGTTTTTCCGGATGCCGGTATGCCAACGATCAGTACCAGCCGCTTGGGCATGTTTTTGTTCCTTAATCGTCTGTTACTTGTTCTTTCCGTCCATGCTTGTTCTGAAACTCTTCCGAGCACCAGCGAATCCAGATAAGACCAACCGGGATTCCTGAAACAGCGAAGATGGCTGCGTATATGTCCTTCTCGGTCATCTGACTTTCTGTCTGCAGAGAGACGCTTGAGTCAAGCCAGGGGTTGATAAAAAAGAGACCGGCAAAGCCTGCCAGGTAAAGCCCGGAGGCAAGGAAAGTCAGGCGTCCCCATAAACCTATCTGGCGCCAGGACCAGACCAGCTGGATCAGGAAACCCACGGCGACGACGCAGATACCTGCGGCGTAGTGCTGGAATCGCGAAAGAATAATGTAATGCTGCAAAGGGAAGTTTAGAAGACATACCGCTGCTATCAGGGACAGCAGGACTATTTCTTCGTTGCGCGTGGCTTGTCGAAGGATTGTCAGCAAATTGAAGCGCGGCATGGGGAGTGTGTCTCCTGGCTGATTGAGAATACTTCATCTGCCGGCAGTCTTGGCAGGAGCTGTGTAATTGCACAGTTGTAACTGGTTCTGAGCACCTTTAAGCAGCTCTCATCTGCACGTAAGATTTTACCTGACCCAACAAGTTACCAGGACAGGCGAATCACTTCAATTCCGGTTGCTGCCGCCCGGGGGAACTCATGTCCTATCCAGACATCACAGACGGCAACGAGCTATCCCTGAAGGGACAGGCTGATGCTGCCGATTCCTCCGAGCAGCTGTTTTCTGACACGAGCTTTTTTTCAAAGGACAGGACGCCGAAAACTGGCTCTTCAAAGGAAGCAGCAGGGCAAACTCCCAATCCGAGCAAGGGTGCCGGAGGGGCGCTCGAAGAGAAGCTCGATGTCCAGGCAAGCAAACCCAGCTCTTACGTATCTGGAAGTTTCACGGCGCCGCCGGACAACAAGGCATTGTCCGAGACCGGACTGACCAGCCAGGGCATCAAAGAGTCATGCGGAAGCCAGGAGTCCAGACCCGTCCTCAACGTAAAGAAAGAAGACTGGCAGCAAAAGATCGAGCCGGTCAATTACGCCGTCGAGAACAGGTTTATCCAGGGAATCTCCAGGAAGGACCTGCCGCAAAGCGAAGAAGCAGATCTCAAAGCTGTCCGGACTACAATGGACCAGGATTACGGCAATTCATACAGCAAGAAGCTTCCAGTAAATAGCGAGTATGCAGATACATACGGCAAGAAGCTTCCAGTAAATAGCGAGTATGCAGATACATACGGCAAGAAGCTTCCAGTAAATAGCGAGTATGCAGATACATACGGCAAGAAGCTTTCAGTAAATAGCGAGTATGCAGATACATACGGCAAGAAGCTTTCAGTAAATAGCGAGTATGCAGATACATATGCCAATACCCGGGCTGTCAGCTCTGAGTACACGGATGCATACAGCAAGAAGATTCTGGCCAGTCAGGACTTGGGTAGCCAGGAAACAAGAATTCGCAACCTGTACGGTGAGAGCCGAGTCGAAGCCAGTCTTAAGCCGACTGGTTTCATGGCAAACTCTGACGATTCAGCCAGCACAAGGCTCGCATACACTAAACCGGATAACTGGGCGGCACTGCCGGAAAAGGTCAAATTCGCCAATGCAGCGGAATATCAGGCGACTTTGAACAACACGGCTGCTGAGCGTCCGGAAACGCGCAGTCTTGCTGGGTCCATCGCTGACGTGACGCGCCCGATGGCAAACGCAGTCGATGGAAACCGGTCCTTCCAGGCTGCAGGATTGGAGCCAGGTAAAACACCGTTTTCCGATGCACAGCCTGGCAAGATTACCGCTGACAGCTCGCCAATATCCAACCCTTCTTTGTCTGGCAAGATTACCGCTGACAATTTGTCAGCCATTAATTCTGTTTTGCCTGACACAAGGGCAACGGCTGAGTCCCTGCGGCTTCAACAAGGAGATTTTGCGCCGTCGCGCGCGCAGGCAGACAGCAGGAGTAATTTGTCAGCTGATGTCGCACAGGCAAGAATGCCTGTGGAAAACGTGAGGCAGTCGGGAGCGGAAGCACATTTGCCTGGCGGTGATGGCCGGGAACGAACTACAAGAGAAGACACTGGCGCGCGTCTCCAGCAAGCTTCCGAAGCTCCTCGGAGTTTGGCAGGCATAAGCGAGACTCAGGCGCGGGTTGACTTAGGCGATTGCGCTTATAGACAGGTTGCAAGTGATAATGAAAGAAAAGAGCATGAGGACAGACTTCGCCGTGTAGTCGGACCGGGAAGCTCTCCGCCGGAAGATGCCCGAAAGGTAGATGCTGGTGTCGCACTACAGCCGGCAGGAAAGTTAACTCTGGACAAGAATCTTGCCGGAAGGGATCTGGTCATGACTCCCCTTGGTGCGGCGGCTGAAAGCCGGACGGACAGCGGCAAGTCTTCGTCGATCAAGTTGCCCTCTCTGGAGTTGGTAGCCGATGATTCCCGCTCCAGGGCTAATGCCAGTAGTTTGCCACTGCCGCTAAGAGCCGCTGCAGAAAATAATGTCCACACTTCCGGACTTTTGGAAGGCAGCCTTGTCAAAGGACAGACTATGTCTGCCGATGGGATTGTGCGTAGCCAAGTAACCGAAAGCAGCACCCGCAGTCAAAGCGCTGAACCTGGCGCAAAGACATCTGCAGGCGAGGCTGCCTCGCGCGCCGCCGGGATTGACGGCGCTTCCCGTCTTACATCGTCAGGAGTTAAGGGGGATGTGCAGGCATTTTGGGGCTCCGGCAGAAGTGCAAGCGGCTCCGGTGCCGACTGGCAAGCGCGCAGAGACCATGCGTCGGCGAGTACTGTCGTCTCCGGGGCAGTCAGAGGCGACCGTCTGGAAGGCAGCCAGGGGACTCAGAGAGTTGGGAGCGACAGGGACACCGGGACAAGCAGCCAGGGCATCAAGGATGACGGCTCAGCTCACCGGCTGGGGGCAGGGCGGTTGCCTGGCGAAAAGGCTGGCGCCGGCGGAAGGACATCAGGTGTTGATGATGTGCTCGCTCAGCTCAAGAGCATTGCCAGGGAGACAGCAGTGCCGGGAGGCAGGGATGTCGGGCTGAGAAATGAAGTACTCCTGTCTTTCGAGCGCGCGGGCAAGCCTGGCGGGCAACTTGAACTTCCCGGGCTGGAGATTGCCCTAGCTTCCCTTCTTATCACCGCAGGAGTTGCTCGGGTTCGCCCGGATGGCGCCCTGCAAGGTGAGGCAGCTTCCGGAGCGACAGTCGGCGAAGACGCTGCCGGCAAGAAAGAAGCTATGACTTCAGCTTCTTTGTCCGGGGATGACGCAGAAAACGATGCTGATTCCATCGGAGCTTCTCAGAAGGGATTCCAGGCGGACGACAAAGACCGGCTTGCTTCCAAGGCGAAGATTCTGCACAGACCGCATTACCTGGTTCAGAGCAACGACACGCTTGTCTCGATTGCCGAGGCGCATTTTCATGATGCTAGCATTGCCTGGTTGATAGCCGACTTGAATGCCAAATCGATCAAGGAGTTATGGGTGAACGGTAAGAGAGTCGTGGAGTTGAGGAACAGGCAACAGCTTGAGCTGCCCGTTTGGGAAGACATAGTCGAGTATAAGTGCCACCGTTCATTGAAAGCTTGTCCGGAAAATCTGATTACGATAGTCAACGAAACGAAAGTAGATAAAGAGCTTGTAGAAGGTTTTCTCAGCTCAGCCATGGGTGTGGCGGCTCGTTCCTCGTCCCCTGTCTGCCAGCCAGGCGAGGGCAGAGATGTTTCTTCCGAGCCCGTGCCAGCTGTGCGGACATCTTCTTTGAGCGCGCTTCGCCCGCGCCCGTCATCGGTGGCGGCCGGTATGGCACTGACCTCGGTGGCAGCTGGTCTGGCAGTGGCTTCGGCTTCCGGCTCAGTGGAATCCCGTCTAGGGGCTCCGAAGAAGCACTCAACCGGACTGACGGAGCAGATCGATATGCCCAGGCAATTTGCCTCGGCGACCAGAGGCTGGGTGCTCAAATCCGTGCTGCCTTCCAGAAACTTCATTGCCAATGCCGTGCAGGATGAGACTCAGCTTTGACAAGACGCTTCTTGTAGGCAAGACATTTTTTCATCATCTCAACTCAGCCGGGAACAAGCGTGAGCTCTGAGACATCTTTCTTTTAATTACCTCGGAAGCTCTCTGGATCTCAATTTCTGAAGGCGCCAGCTGTTCGAGAGAAAACAGTAATATGAAAGTAAAGCCCCTGTTGAGGCTATGAAACTAGTGTCAGGTGGAGGAGAAAATGATGATTATGGGCGCGAGAGGCAGCTTCGGGCACCTCGATGAAAGTTCTGCGGATTATTTTCGCTTTACACGATATGTCATTGCCGGCAACCCCAATACACCCAGGTATGTGCTGGAGAGACTCTCCTGCGAAGATAATTATTTGGTTCGGCGGCGCGTGGCGGAGAATCCTCACACCCCACTGGATGTATTGCGGCTGCTAGCTGCAGACTCCTGCCCGGATGTGCGGGCGGCTGTATCTGAGAATCCCTGTGCCGATGGCGTCATTCTCGAAGCGCTGGCTGATGACAAAGATGCAGATGTGCGTTATCGGTTGGCTCAAAATCAGGGCCTGTCACCGGAGCTGCTGCGCCGGCTTGCCACCGACT
>JAHFBI010000137.1 GCA_023250095.1 Candidatus Melainabacteria bacterium | reverse complement strand
AGAGTCTTGCCCTTATCTCCCCCGAAGATATTCTGCACATCATTGTTGGCTTCCGAAGGGGTACGCCCGCGATCGTCTGCCTGCACCGTCTTGTCAGGAGGCTTGTTAGCTTCGGCGCGCTGGGCTTGCAGCTGGTCAGCCCAGTTGGCGTCTGGTTTGTCCGTCATTCCAAAGTGATTGGCCAGCTCGTTCCATTCAAACTTGTCCTTGCCGTTGCGCAAGTTGGCCATTGCCGGGTCGTCCCAGTTTTTACTGATGTTATCGAGCTTGTCGAGCTGGGTCTTGCCGTTTTTGTCCGCCGTCATATCGAGTGATTTTGCTTCAACTGAATTCGGATGGCTATGTACGTAATCTAGAAATTGCCCGAGATCTTCCCGGCTCAATTTGCCGTCGGCTTTGCCTGGATCGTGTTGTTTCCAGGTCTCGATAGTGGCATAGAGATCGGCGCCGTCCTTGCCTTTGGCCAGTGCCAGGGCGGAGTCCACTTGTGATTCTCTTCTGTCATTTGCCGCTTTCTCCAGCCGCTCGTTCATCTGCGATACCGGGACGTTGCCGTCGGGGTGAGTCTGTTTCAGCTCGTCGTATTGCCGGCGCAACTCTCCGACAAGGACCTGTTCGATTGGATCGCCGTTGTTCGAGAAGGACGAGCCTTTTGCCCTCTGCTCAAGCTCTTTCAGCTTTTGCTCATTGAGAGGAGTGCCGTCGGCAAGCTCAGTCTTGCCGAATGCCAGCGCCAGCTCCGGCAGGTGCTTGTCGGCTTTGAGATCTTCGGCAATGCCGGCGTTAAAGGAGCTCTGCATCATCGGGCTTTCACCCCAGTCCTTGCGGAACTGGTGAACTTCGTCGTGCAGAGCCTTCAGTCCGGCATCTCCACCTTTCTCGTCAACGACCTTGTCGACCTTGCTGACCGAATCATCTGCTTTAGGATTGTCACTCATTGCCGAAGCCCTCGGAGATAGTGCTTTTGACTGTAATTGGTAGTAATGCCGCGTCCTGGCAATCCGGAGCGCACAATCATGCTGTGCGCAGGTCTCCGGCAAGCTGTTTCAGAGCTACCTGTTCGTAGGTTGCGGGTGGAAATACAATGTCTTATTGGCGAGACATTGTCATTGGGGAAAATACGTAGTCGTGGCAAAAATGTTGTCAAGAATACAAAATCGTCTCTAAAATGCCAGCAAGTTTATGCAAGGAGAAATATGCCTGCTTCAGTTATACCCGTCGACAGCTCCTGGCGTGTGTCTTTTGACCTTGAGCCGAAAAGTCGGGAGGACCGCTGGGAACGAGCCATTTTTTTCGCGACGATCATCTCTATAGAGTGCGCCAGGCTCCTTGTCCATTGCCTCAATTATTGCCAGGCTGGAGCAGGGGCAAAGGGCTCGCAGTCCCAGGGCGACATGGTGAGGAGACGGGAGGCTTTAAAAGAGATTACCTGTCAGAGTATTTTTCTCAGTTTGGTCGAGCAAGACGGCATCGATGCACCGGCGTGGTTGAAAGAGTTTGTGGCCGACAGCCTGGCGGTGAGCGATAAGATCTGTGCTCAGCCGCAGTCGGAGACGATACAGAAGAAGTATGCCGCAGCTTCCGGAATAGAAGGAAATTGCCTGTCCACAGCCCTCAATGTTTGCCATTACCTGGCAATGGGCGAGAAAAAGGAGGATGCGGTGATTTATCTCAGCGATTGCTTGAAGGAGCAGGCTCCTTTGCGCGCGGCCTGCTTGAGCTTTGCCTTGAAAGCCTCCCTGAGCGATCGCGATCAAGTAATCAAAGACGCAGGCGGCAAGCAAGAAGAATTTCCAGACTTCCAGATAAGCGATTTCACAGCCGGACTCTGAGGACTTTTCTGCCAGAGAGCTGCCCTATCAGGGACGCGTGACTATTTTGTGGGGGCCCAAGAGCCGCTTTCTTTTTTCAGGACAAGGATGTTGCCGGTTCCGGGCGTGAGCCAGCGCTCGAAGGAGACGCGACGCAGCTCCTTATAGCCGACTCTCGGCTGGAGAGATATCATGAAATCGTCGCCGTGAGTCATGCTGGTATCAAATACGATGGCAGGTTGCCCGGGTGAGGGAGCATAGGCGGCCCAGCCGTTAAATTCCAGTCCGCCGTCTATCTTGAGAGGCGAAATTTTGTCGCAGGCGGTGAGCTCGTTGAGGGCCTGCCATCGGGCGCGATTGAAAGAAAAGTAGTCGTGTGTTGCCAGGACCGAAAAAGTTGCAAAGCCAAGGAGCATTATGAGGCAGGAGATAGCCGCAAGAGCTCGCTCAGACCGGAGTCCCCGGTTATCTTGCCCATCTTGCGAAGAATTCTCGCTCAAGCTGACCATGATTGCCATGAATAGAGGAAGGGGCAGAATTAAGTAACGGTCGAAGAAGCCCCGGATGGAAATCACCGACAGATAGATAAGCAGAACCAAGAGATAGAAACTCAGACGCTTATCTGGCTGTTTCATCTGCTTGAGCCTGAACCTGATGAGAGTTATAGTGAGAATTCCGGTGAGTACCGCACCGCCTGCGACACCAGCGACTGTCAGGGCTGTCCACAGGGCTCCGGAAGCGGTCGGCCAGTAACCTGCTGCAAGCTTTCCACCGGTGAAAATCGGACCGAGCCCGAAATCGAAAAGCACGTTGTCTGCAAGAGGCATCAAGGACTTTTTCCAGAGCAAGCCGCCAGAAACAAGTATGGTGATTTCGGTGGCAAGCAAGAGGAAGAATTTCCATTGCTCTTCCGTGATTGTCCTGGGCAACCGTGTGAGAATCGCTGGCAGAAAGGGCAGCAGGAACAAGCCCATATAGACGAAGGCGATGAGAAAATTTACTGCTGTCTCAAGAGAAACCACAGCTATCCCGCCGGCGAATTTCTTGCTCAGATAAGCTTGTTCGGTAAGGTAAGAGAAGGACTCTGGTGTCGCATGGCTCAGCCAGAGCTGGAAAGCCGCTATGGCGGACACGCTGGTCACAAGAGGCAAGAGGCTTCTCAGCAGATTGCGTGCGGAAATTCCTGCCGAGGACAGGCAGGCAATGGCAAAGGCAACTGGTATGACCACTCCTATCTGCCTGGTCAGGCAGAGGGCGCAGACCAGCAGGCTGCTTGCCAGATCTGCAAGGACAGAAGGTGATGGCCTGGAAAGTTGTCTCGAGAGTGCGACAAGGCAGACCAAGGACAGCGCAGTTGCAGGCACATCTGTCATGAATGTATTGGAGAGCTCGAAAAAAAGCGGGTTGGTCATGAGCACCGCTGCTGCCAGAAAGGGCAGCCATTTATCTGCCGTGAGCGAGCGAATCAAAAAATAGACAGTAGTAAGTGCCAGCAAATTCCAGCAGAGAGTGGCAAAGCGCAAGCTCTCGAAGGAAAAGCCGGTCGGCAAGCAGAAGATATAGCCTGCCAGGATATGCGTGAGCGAAGCGGCAAGCGACCAGCAGGTGATGATCAAGGAGTGATATTCCAGCAGATGTTTGACGCTGAGAGCGTAGTTCCAGTCGTCGTTCAGAGGGAAGTTGCCGATCGGGCGGACAAGCCACTCGGCAATGAGCCAGGCGGCTGCCAGCAGAGCCGCCGGAAGAAGAGCAGGCTTTGAGCTGAATTTGCTCGGTCGGGTGTTGGTTGACGATTCCACGGTGAAATCATCGTCGCTGGCTTTGATTTGTGTCAAGTCTTGCGTTTCAGCAATCTGTATATGCCGTACACTTTCACACTCTGGTAGCAATCATGCAAATAACTTTCCATTATCAGCTCGTCGCGCCCGACAGGCACATAGCTGGGAAAGCCGAGATCTCTGTGTGTCTGGTTGTTGTGCTCAAGGTCAAGAACCGCGTATTTCTCAAGCCCGGCTTCCATTGCGGCCATGGTTTGGAGCATGTCTTGCGGGGAATTGTAGTGATACATCAGGAAAGGAAAACGACCTGGGAAGCTTGTCATAGAGAGGAAATTGATGGATGTATCGTATGGGTAGACCAGGACGTCTTCATAGGGGCGGGTGACTTTCTCGACGGCGTTGACTATGGGCAGTGCGCTGAGCGAAAGGATATTGCCGCGGCGGCAACTGAGTATTGTTTTCGGCTGATTGTAGAGAGCTGCATTGGTAAGGGCATAAAGAGCCAGGCTGAGTGCTGTTGCTAGTGACAGCGTCTTTCCAATTATGCCTGCAGCTCCCTTGCCGGAGGTCGCGCGCTGAGCGAAATATACAGTAAGTATCAAGAGTAGGATGCTGCCCCAGAACAGACGTTGTATGTCCGGGCGGTGCAGCTGGACTGCCCAGAAGGCATAACCCATGACCATCCAGAGAACAAGTGTTTGCTTGCCCTGTAAGGCGTCTTTCAACTTGCCACCATGCAAGAAGTAGAAGATAACTCCCACTGCAACTACCGCTGGTGCCAACAGAACAATTTGCCAGGGCCACCAGCAAGCCAGAGCGAATATCAGACTGATGGCGGCTTCCAGCTCATGCCCTGGCGTTGTGACCTGCCCGAAGAACGCCGCGTCCGAAAAATTGTTGGCGCCGTATGGAGCCTTGTTGATATCGGCATAGTCGCATACGACCTTGCGCACAGTGCAATCGAACATTTGAGCCAGCGTGCCTGTGGCAATAAGATAAGCAAGCAGGGCAAGGGCGACAAGAGCCGCCGAGCCGAACATGATGGAGAGTGTCTTGAGCGCCTGCCGCTTGTTGCCGCTTTTCAGCCCCGTCATGAAAGCACAGGCGAGGAAGCCGGCAATTATGGGGGGACCGAGCCCCTGAAAGCAGGCAACCCCGCAGGCTCCTGTCAAGCCTGCCAGGGCAGCCAGGCGGTAGCCGGGCGAGGCTGCCGCAGTCAACTCCGTCAGGCATAATGCCGAGGCAAGAAAGAACATTGTGGCATCCCAGTAGAAATAGTTGATGCACCAGCTCGGGGCAGCGACGATGACATAAATGGCTGCCGGGATAAGGAAGGGCCAGCCGGAGATGATTTTGCGCGAGAGGCAAGTTATGAGGATGGCGCTGACCAGGAAGGTAAGGAAGAGCTCGAGCCTGGCTGCGACGAATGTGCTGCCGAAGAGCTGGAAGAAGAGCGCCAGCAGGAAATATGAGCCGGGGAAAGCCTCGGAGAACATGTCCTTGTAAAGCAAATGGCCCCTGACGAGGAGATCTGCTCCAAGCGGAATCCGCCCGAGTTCGCTGTGGTGGCGCAGCACGAAGCAGACCGGGCTCAGGTAAGCGGCGGCAAATGCCAGGACTGAGACGCCGGCGGCGATAGACTTCCAGCACTTCATCGCCCCGGTGGCGCTGTCTTTTGTCTCGGGCATTTCTTGCGTTTTCACGTGCTGCCTGCGTCGATTGCGTTCTGGAGTTCAGCCTGGTTTTCTCCGATTCCTTTGATGCGGAAGCTGGGCGGCAGCTCGAAGGTCTGCCGCACTGAGGCAAGGGAGGCGCCCTTGATCTTTATCTGGCTTTCGGAGATATTGCCGATTACCTGCCCGGCTACTCTCATATAAGGAATGTGTTCTGGATCTTGCCCCATAGCCCTGGCACAGGTGGCATCGACAGCTGCAGGGTCAGTTCCCAGGGCGATAAAGTGCGATTGGCGGGCTGTGCCGTTCAAAGGACCGTCTCCTTCCATGGCTACTACAGCATCGACCATCTCGATAGCCGGTTTGAGGAGAAGTGTCAGATCGAGGATACAGTTGTCTATGCCTTTGACGTGCAGGAGATTCTTGGGCCAGCCGTATTTGCGACCGGGTACGACGCCGAAGAGATTTTTCATGGAGGCGGTGACTCTTGCCCAGTGATGCGTTTTCAACTTGGGCAGGGAGACTAGCGCGTCGCAGGCAAGTACTGTCTTGGGCAGATAAAGAACGGGCACGCGGCTGAATCCGTTTGCATTATCTACTTTCTCCAGATCGTCGAGATTGAGATCTACAAATTTAAGACCGAGCTTGTTGCACAGTTTGCCAACACCGCTTGTATCCAGGAGGAATTCCGTGTCTCGGATATGGGCTGGTCCTTCGCCGATGATTATTTCTCGGGCGCCTAGATAGTCGGCCAGCTCGACTGCCGCTTTGAGAACCGAGGGACTGGTGGTAAGCGGTTTGTCAGGGTGAAAGTCCACCATGTTGGGCTTTATCAAGCACGATTTGCCTTTCAAGTCTGGAAGGGTGAGATCCTTCAAGAGAGGCTTCAGCAAGCGGAATATGTCTTCTTCATATGATTGGCAAGAAAGCAGAGCAAGGACTGAATCTTTGGTCTGGCGTTGGGCGAGTTGTGAGGCTGTGGGGTGAGGAATCCCTACACCGGCCGATTTGCATCCTCCAAGGAGGCTGCCTGCCGACAGCATGGAAGCCGACAGGGTGAGAAATTTGCGGCGCGATAAAGAGGGCTTATGCAGGTTGTCCATCTGATCCTGTACTAAATTGTTTATCTCAAGCTCGAGGTGTAAGCCTCAGGTCCCAGTCACCGTTTCTGTGCTTCCGGCTGGGCGATCTGGTTTTCATTCTTGCTACTTTAACTTTAAAGGATTGTCCATCCGGGGAATGTCCACAGCAATTGTTGCAAGAGCTGATATTGTCAGGTTGTCCCCAAAGCCCCCATCGCTATTTCGACGGGAGTGAAGCTCCCTCAATAGTGGCGCAACGTCTTCTCCCAGTGAATGAAGCGCCAGAGTCGACCAGGCCAGGGGCAGCAAAGTCTTGGTCTCTGGCTGAATCCCTTTGAGATAAGAAAGAGAACTTTCGATGACCGGGCATAGAGGCTCATCCTGCAGGGAGAGCAAGGCGACGCATGTTGTCATGGGAATTGGTTCTAAATTGACTCCAAGCACGGTCGTGCAGCCGTAATTCCAGCCGCCGCCCGCGCAAGATTTTTGCAACAGATAAGCAACTGCCTGTCTGATTATTTGTTGATGCGGCTTCTGCCAGGCCCAGTCGGTGGGCTTGAGGGCAAGGAGAGCATAAGAAGTTGGCTCTACCCAGTGAAATGTATCTGGCGTCCAGGGCCACCCTCTGGGGTAGTCGTAATCCGGGCCTTTCCAGATCATGAGAATCACTTTCGAGACATTGTTGTACAGTTCGCTCCTGGCGCCGCTCAAAAAGGTGACGCCGCTCTCAAAGCTTCGGCTCACTTCTAAGGTCAGAGTCGAGTTTTGGTCTGGCTCTGCCGCATTTATTTCTTTGAGGAGGATGCGCTGGGCAAGCAGAGCCAGCGCGCTTGTCCAGTCGGACCGCCCGCTGTAAAAATCAGTGGACCAGCCCCCGTCTTTATTTTGGGCGCCTGTCAGATAGGCAAGTGTGGCTTTGGCCAGTTGCAAGTTCTTGCGGCAGGCAATCGCGCACCAGGCGGTCGCTTCCAGCGAAGGGCCTTTGCCTGGCGTATAAGGCCACCAGCCGTCGCGGCAATGCTCGGTCAGGGCCGTGTTATCGGACTTTGTCCTCATCGGCGCTCTCCTGCTGGAATCGTCGGTGGGATTTTATAAGAAATGTTAAAGGTTTGTTTGCTTAGATAGGTTTTCAAGAGATAATCCCGGAAGAAGTTAGAAGAAAGTTTTCTGTAAAGTTCAAAAAGCCCACAGGATGGACTCTCTGGAGGAAAGAGTAACTTTGTCTTTGCAACCCGAGTATACCTGTTTACAACCTTGCTGCTTAGGGTAAATTAGAAGAGAGGCGAAGCTACTGGAGGTGAAAAAATACGGTCGTACATAACAATAGGGTGACTTAAGAAAACTTTTTTTGATCTCGACGGTTTTTTACTACTTTCTATTTAAGCCCCCTGTCCTTTCATGCTATTAAGATATTGCTTTTGATAAGCAATACAAGCTTGTGTACTTTAATAGCCTGGTTCGTGAAGGGACTGGGAGCGGGAGGAAAAATATGACAAAGGAATTTCTGAACTCTTTTATCGCCGATGAATCCGGTCAAGGTATTACAGAATACGGCGCCATCCTGGCGTTCGTAGCTCTTCTCGTGGCGGTGGTGTTCAGCTTCGCCCAGGGCTCTTTGACCTCGGCAATCTCCCAGGCGTTCTCGAACGTCGTCAACCAGTTGAACAAACTGAACTCCTACACCTCCACATAATCTGGACAACCAGACTGGCGAGGAAATCGTGTAAGGGGGCGCTTGCGCCCCCTTTTCTTTTTTGCTTGGCAGCGCTTGTTTTGCCCTTGTAATCTTGTCATCTGGTGGCGGTGCTGCTGATAAAACTGGGCTGGCTCAAGCGGACACTCAGCAAGTGACGCGTTGGTAAATAAGCTGGATTAAATTTTTCAGCCAAGCGCTGCCGGACGGGTTTTCAAGCGCCTCGTAAAAGCGCTCAAAGTGGCAAAGAGTAGGAAATAACACGTTGTCGTTGACAGACCAATATGCGTTAATAGTAACTGGTTAATCTTTCTCTCGTTACTAGAAGGGGGAATAGGAAATGAATCCTTTCCGATCGTTATTCCTTAGTCTCTCGCGAATGCCTCCAATCCTGATGTTGTTCATCATTTTGGGTCTGGCAGTCGTGGTGACTATGCTTGTCATGGGCAAAATGAACGAAGGTGAGCAAAAGCTTGCCCAAGAAAGAGCTGCTCATGAAGCTTTGATGAGTCAGAAAGCCAAAGTAGTCTACTCAACCAAGGACATCGAAGAAGGCGAAATCATTGCTCAAGAAGCTCTTGAGGAAAAAGAAGTCGAAGCCGCCAAGGCTCCGGTTGATGCGTTTTCTTCCACAGCTGGTGTCGTTGGCGGAATTGCGGCCTATACAATTCCTGCCAATACCATCATCTCTCAGCACGCCTTGAAACCGCGTGGTGTCCAGCTTGGTTTTGAAGGCAAAATCAAGGAAGGGATGAGAGCGTTGACTTTCGGTGTTGATACCAACTCCGGAGTTGCCGGTTTCATCGCTCCGGGCAGCCATGTTGACGTCGTTGCCATCACCGGCAGCGGTGCTGACACGAAAGCTGCTCCAGTGATGTCCGATGTCGAAGTTATCGCCGTTGGCACCACTTATCAGAAGACACCGGGTAGCTCCACTGCTAACCCCGCTGGTTCCGTGACAGTGACTTGTACGCCAGAAGATTCCCAGAAACTGATCAAGGCAATCATGGCTGCCAAGCTCTATCTGACACTGAGAAATGACAAGGATCACACTCCTGTGGCTGTAGTAGACGTGAACAACCTTTTCCCTAAGACCGTTAAGCCGGTCGAAGAAGGGGCGATTGCCAATCTGCCTCCGCCGAGTCTGCCCCCACCTCCGCTTCCCGGCGCTCCGGCACCCGGTGGCGGACCAGCGATAAATGCCCCTCCGCCGCCTCCTCCGATGCACGAAATCGAGCTGTGGTCGGGTAGTAAGAAGGAAGTTCTCTCCGTTCCGCAAGGTTAAGCGTAGCAAAGAGGACTGAAGACGAGGATCAAGTCGCAAGGGCGGCGCAAGCCGCCCGCGCGATTCTCTCAATCAGCCAGGGAACCCGCTCCACGGCTGATTTTTCTCAGAGGACGTCCGAGTCGAACCGGTATCAGGACGAGGCAGCATGCTCATATGCTGCCGAAGCCCATCTCAAAGGACACGCGTGAAAATTCAACTCTGGTGGGTACAACACTAGAGGGGTAATAGGTAAAGGGAGATCTCAACTGTCATGAAACTGACTACGCTTCTTGTATGCGATGCCGGCCTCGACAAACGCCAGACGATCGAGGACTTGATTCACAGCCAGCCGTCGCTGGCGCTGGTGAGCACTGTGTCCGGCGGGATGGCGCGCGAGCAAATAGGAAGCTTGCATCCGAAGCTAGTCTGGATTGAGTTGAGCCCTGCTCCCGTGCGTGGTCTGTCATTGCTGGCAGAGTTGCGGGAAGCTTTCCCGCAACTCTACTTCTTTGTGAGCTATGAAGTTCCAGACCCCGAACTCATCCGTACGGCCTACCGTCTCGGGGCTTCAGATTTCCTCGATGCCGAGCGCTGGCGCACGGATTTGCCAGCTGCTGTGCAAAGCATCCTTCTCAAGCACCAGTCAGAATCCGTCTCTACCGCTTCAGGCAAAGTACTCGCTATCTTCAGCCCGACCGGCGGCATCGGGGCGACGACTATCGTTACCAACATTGCTGGCTACCTGGGCAAATATGGGGAGTCCTGCATCGTCGACCTGGATCTCCAGTTCGGCATGGTTGCTCATTATCTCAACCTGGAGCCGTCCTTCAGTTTGAGCACAATCGATTTTTCGCATACTAATTTCGACTCGACGTACTTGCGTAACCTGATGACCAAGTATGACGACAAGCTCAGTATCCTGGCTGCACCGCCAGAGCTTGAGGACATTGGCGACATCTATGCTGCTCAAGTCCAGGAGATTCTCTACACGGCCAAACAAGAATTTCGTTACACGGTGGTGGATCTGCCGAAGAACTTGCTCGACGAACGGGCTATTGCCACCCTGGATCTCGCCGATCACGTTCTGGTTCTCACTGAATACAACTGGGCTTCGATTCTCAATGCCCGCAAGTGCCTGGACACATTCAAGGCGCACTACAATCAGGAGAAGCTGTTGCTCGTAATCAACCGCTCCGAGTGGCTGCCGCAGGATGTTTTGAGCGAGTGCCGGGCCAATCTCAATTATCCTGTCTATCACGAAATTCCCAACGATCCCAAGACTGCAAAGTGGGTAAACAACCAGGGGCAGATTGCCCCTGGGCACACGGCGCTTGGCAAGTCGCTTGATTCGCTGGCCAGGCGCATAACCGGTGGTGAACAGCTCTTGTTGACCACCAAGGAAGAAAAGGCCGGCGGCGGCTTTAAATTCCCGGCAATTTTCTCGAAAAAGAAATAAGAGGCTCGCTATAAATGGCAGACGAAAACAAAGATCAAAATTTACCTGCTCGCCAGGCCTCCTCCTTGATGGGGCAACTCGTCCGGCAGAGACAGGCCAGTGAAGTGGCTCCTGCTCAGTCAGGAGGCACCGGCGTAGCCGGTCAGCAGCAGAACACAGGTGTGGGTTCCGGACCACAGCAGACTGGACTTGGTGGAGCAGGGCAGGCCACGGGGCTAGGCGGGCGTGGACAACAAACCGGCGTTGGCGGCGGTCCTCAACAGACCGGTGTCGCCGGCGGGCAAGCCCACGGCGGCACACCGGAATCCGTCAGCCGGGCTGATATCGAGCGTATCGACCGGCGTGACGACAATGAATATGCCTCGCAAGCTCCGCTTGATCCGGCCGCGCAGGATGCATCTAAGTTTCAGGCCAATGTCGCCCTTATTCGCGAGCGCGAGAAGATCATCATCGAACAGTTGCGTCGCGAACTGGATACATCCAGGTTGACGCAGATTTCCGAAGACACGCAGGCGCAAGTGCGCGCGCGTATCAGAGAAATCGTCAACTCCGATCCTGCTCCTCTCACAATGATGGAAAAGGGCATTCTCTTGCAGAATGTCCTCGACGAGATTTTTGGTTTCGGGCCGCTCGGACCGCTCCTGAGAGACCCGAGCATCGGCGATATTTGCGTCAACACTCCAAGCAGCATTTATGTTGAACGTCACGGACGACTGGAGAAGACGACTGTTGTATTTGAAAACGACAGGCACCTGCGCCAGACCATCGACAAGATCATTCAGCCACTCGGCAGAAGACTGGACGACAACTCGCCAATGGTGGATGCCCGTCTGCCGAACGGTTCACGGGTTAACGCCACAATACCTCCTGTCACGATTGACGGTGCGACCATCACGATCCGTTGTTTCGGCACATCGATCATGTCGCTGGGGCAACTCGTCGAGAAAGGCGCCATGTCGCTGCAGATGGCTGAGGTCCTGAAGGCTTGCGTCAAAGGCAGAATCAACCTGATTATCTCCGGAGGTACAGGTTCCGGTAAGACGACTTTGCTTAACGCTCTGTCCGCTCATATCAACCCGCGCGAGAGAATCATCACTATCGAAGACGCGGCTGAATTGAGACTGCAGCACGAGCACTGGATCCGGATGGAAACACGACCGCCAAACATTGAAGGCAAAGGTCAGATAACACAGCGCATGCTTGTTATCAACACACTGCGTATGCGTCCAGACCGCATCATCCTCGGGGAATGTCGGGGTGAAGAAGCCTTCGACATGTTGCAGGCCATGAACACCGGTCACTCCGGCTCCATGACCACAATCCACGCCAACTCTCCCAGAGACTGCACAAAGCGTCTGGAGAACATGATTCTCATGGGCGGCATGGATATGCCGGCCAAGGCAGCCCGGGAGCTTATCGCCAGCGCCATTCAGCTGATTGTTCAGATCCGCCGTCTGGAAGACGGCACAAGGCGAGTTACCGAAATTTCCGAAATTACCGGGATGGAAGGCGAGACCATCGCCATTTCCACACTCTTCCACCTTGAGCGGGAAGGTCGGGATCCGCGCGGCTTCTTCAAGTGCCGTCACGTTGGTTCCGGTTTGCCGCCCAAGTTCCTCGAGCAGATCGAACAGGA
>JAHFBI010000435.1 GCA_023250095.1 Candidatus Melainabacteria bacterium | reverse complement strand
CAGAGCCGGCGGCAGCGAAGGCCAAGGCGCCGAACGCAAATTTGCCGCAAGATCATCTGAAGGACGTAAACCGCGTACTTTCAGAGCCGGCGGCAGCGAAGGCCAAGGCGGCGAACGCAAATTTGCCGCAAGATCATCTGAAGGACGTAAACCGCGTACTTTCAGAGCCGGCGGCAGCGAAGGCCAAGGCGCCGAACGCAAATTTGCCGCAAGATCATCTGAAGAACGCAAACCGCGTACTTTCAGAGCCGGCGGCAGCGAAGGCGAAGGCACCAAGCGCAGGTTCGGGGGGTCTGAAGGGAGCAAAGCACGCCCCTCTCTGGGGAGGACGCGCAGGACAGAAGGCAGCACCGCTTCTGGCGGTGAGGGCAAGAAGCGCTCATTTGCCGGCACGCGCGGTAAAACCTCCGGTTCATCTTTTGCGCGCCCAGGCAAGGCACGCAAGCCCGGGCAGAGCAGCTTCGGCAAACGTCCTTTCGGAGGAAAGCCGGCCGGGAAGGGGAAAGGCAAGCCACGGGCACGCTGACTCGGGAGCCCCTGTCATTCGACGTCATCGCCGGTGGTGTCGTCAAGATCTGTCTGCTGGGTGCAGTTCGGTGCAACAAGAGATAGTCTTTTGTCGCGGGTACTTATTAGACACGTAATTAGTGCTAATTCTCCGCTTGTGACTGAGACGTCTTGAGTTCCTCAATCTCCTGATTAAGGACTCTGATAACTTCGGCGCGGGTAATCATTCCTTGCAGGACACTATCTGCGACAACCGGCAGGCAGCCGACTTTGTAATGGTCGAGCAGGAAGAGAATGTTCTCCAGACCTTCGTCCGGTGCCACCGATATCGGATCTGGTGTCATCAGGTGCCGCACGGACTGGTCTTCCTGAAGATTGTGACAGGTTGCCCGTTCGAGATCTCGAAGGGTGATGATGCCGGCCGGCTTGCTGCCGTCGAGAACGATCAAACCTTGGACGGATGATGCATCTTTGAATGCTTCTCTTGCTTCCTTGATTGTTTGGCTGATACCGACAGTCTTTACGTTCTTGCTGAGCACATCTGAGGCCAGCAGTCTGGAAACTGTCTCCTTTGTGGATGCAGAGTATCTGGGGCGAATTCCCGCCCAGTCGATGAGCCGGTCGTAAATAGAGCCTTTGTATAGACGGTCGGCAAGATTCGACGAGATGATGCAGACGATCATCAAAGGCATGACCAGCTCGAATTTCATCGTCATCTCAAAAATAATGATAATGGCTGTAATCGGCACGCGGGCGACAGCGGCAAAGAATGCTCCCATGCCGACAAGGGCAAAGGTCTCAGGAGAGCCGGTCCCTATGCAGAAACTTTCCAGATGACCGACCACATATCCCAGCGCTGAGCCGAGCACCAGAGTCGGGGCAAATAGGCCGCCAGGAGCGCCGGAGCCGTAGGCCAAGATGGTCAGAAAGAAGAAGGCAGCAAAAGCGACCGGCACCGTATACCAGGTGGTATCGCCGGCGATGATCAGCTCGCGCACGCCAGCATAGTCATAGAAATAAGGTGGAAGCAGGCTGATGATGAAACCCGAGACCAGCCCGGCCAGCGCTACTCTCAGGGAGAGCGGAATCTTCAGGTACTTTGTGTTGAGGTCCAGGAACAAGATGACGCCCCTGTTGAAAAGCGCACCGCCTGCGCCGGCCAGCAACCCGAGCACGACGTAAAATGGAACGTCCCTGACGGCAAAGGAAGCAGGCAGGGCGACAGCCTGCATCGTAGCGATGAGGTGGGACGCCCGCAGAAGGTGGGAAACAACGGAGGCCACGAAGCACGCCAGCACTGCAGTGCCGATGGTCGATGCCGAGATGTCCTTCATGAGCTCTTCCAGGACAAACATGACACCGGCCATGGGGGCGTTGAACGCTGCTGCCAGCCCTGCGCCTGCTCCGGCTGCGATCAACTGACGCCTTCGCTCCGGAGTAGTGGGCAGCAGGCGATTAATCTGCGCGGCAAGGGCTGCGCCGACGTGTACGGTCGGACCTTCCCGCCCCATGAACAGTCCGGAGCCCAGGGCAATTGTGCCGCTAACGAGTTTCACCAGGGCTGTCGGCATGTCGAGAGCCATTTTTGCGCGCAAGAGCGCTGCTTTTACTTGCGGAATGCCGCTGCCGGAAGCCTCGGGGGCAAACTTTTCCACGAGAAAGCCTGTCACCAGACCGCCGAGCAAGCCAAAGGCAGGCAGGACAATACGCGCCGGCAGAGTCGATGCCAGGTGCACGCGCAAGGCGCCGACAATGTCCACTCCGGCAGCCAGAGCAAAAGCCGAAGCTCCTGCGACCAATCCGATCAAGCACGCCTCAAAAACGGCGACACGACTAGAGCTAAGCAGGCGGGGTATCCGTGCCCGTCGAAGATACTGCTCCAAACCTGATGCGCTCAGCGCCATCGGCATCATTATCCTTATTGCGATACCGCTGGCGGCAAGGTGCTTTTAGAGAGTAACCGGCTCCAGCCCATTTTTCACGGAATATAGCTTGAGCGTCCCGCTTTTCAGCTTCTTCAAAGTCTCTTCAAGAGCTGATGGTGTCGCCAGGCTATGGTCCCTCACGACAACGCCGTCGATGTTCATGCCGAAGATGTTGGGATCGTTGACCGCTTTATGCAGCGGTTCCAACAGAACGCGAGACCAGCCGGTAATCATGACCCGCTCCGCGTGCTCTTCCTGCCATGCTTGAATGGCCTGATTGTCCTCGTTGCTCCAGATGAGAGCATATAACTGAATGGGCATTTCCACTTGAGTCTTTCCTCGCTTTTACTTTTCGGCACGCCAGCTTCTGTTCGGAGAGAATCCTGAAAAATCGTACCCTGATGCGCTTTTCAAGTAGCCGCTATGTGAAAATGTTCATCTTCCTGGACTTCTTCTGTCCTTGCGACAAGCTGGCATGTGCGCAAGAGGAGCTCAGCCTCCAGATAGCGCATCGGAAAGAACCCGTCGCGCCTGTTTGTCGCCACGTGCGCTCATGGATGACAGCAATTCAAGGGCCTCCGCATTGCCCGGGCAAAGCTCCAGAGTCTTTTCCAGAGACCGGAGTGCTTTTATCCCATTGCCTCCGGCAAGCTCCATACGTGCTCCCTCCAGAATATCCGGCGCCAGTTGCCGTCCGAGGGCAAAGGATTTGTCCCAGCAGAGGGCGGCCTTTGTCTGCTTGCCCTGGGCAAAAAGAATTGATGCCAGATCGCGCCAGGCGGCGATATCGTTTGCTTCCATCAAAAGGTATGCCGTGAGAAAGCGCTCGGACTCGCCTTCCTTTCCCAGCTGCCGGCAGGCCATACCGGCAAGCTTGAGCACATCTTT
>JAHFBI010000434.1 GCA_023250095.1 Candidatus Melainabacteria bacterium | reverse complement strand
CACGTTCGACCCGCTTTGGGTTCTTGCCCAACTTCAAAGATATGGAGACTGTTCGGGAAGTGGCGCGCCAGTTCATCCGGTATTGTGGCGGGGCTACGGTTGCTCTGCAGACTATGAATAGGGTGGTGGAAGTGGAGGGTGTCTGAGATATTGAGGTCGGTCTGAGCTCCTCAGCAGCGGCAGCAGGAGCGGCTCCAGCAATGGAGGGGGATATGGTTATGCGCCGGACTTGGCAGTGAAATCGCGCAGAAGACAAGAGAGTCCGGTAGGGGCGCCCGAGAGGCGCCCTTTTTTCTGGACTACATGCCCATGATGCTGTAGCCACAATCTACATGAATCACTTCGCCCGTGACGCCGGACGCCAGGTCGGAAATCAAATAGAGCGCACTCTTGCCGACTTCTTCGGCCTGGACGTTGCGCTTCAACGGAGCTCGATCGGCTACGTATTTGAGCATTTCCCGGAAGCCGGATATGCCCATGGCGGCAAGTGTTCTGACAGGACCGGCCGAGATGGCGTTGACGCGGATCCTCTTTTCGCCGAGATCGGCGGCAAGATAACGTACACTGGCTTCCAGCGCTGCTTTGGCTACGCCCATCACGTTGTAATGCGGAACTACCTTCTCGGCACCATAATAAGACAGGGTGACGATGCTGCCGCCGTTGTTGTCGTTCATGAGGGGTACGGCATATTTTGCTACAGCCGTGAGAGTGTAGGCGCTGACATCGAGAGCCAGCTTGAAGCCTTCCCTGGACGTGTCGACGTAATGCCCTTCGAGATCCTGCTTGTTGGCAAAAGCAACGGCATGGATAACAAAGTCAATATGCCCCCAGTGCTTCTGGAGTTTGCTGAAGACTAGCTCGATTTGCTCGTCTTCGCTGAGATCGCAAGCTTCGATAAAAGTAGCGCCGAGACTTTCAGCAAGAGGGCGGACGCGCCTTTCCAGAGTTTCTCCCTGGTATGTAAAAGCAAGCTCGGCACCTTCGGCATGAAGCGCCTGTGCACATGACCAGGCCAGGCTGTGATCGTTGGCAACACCGAAGATGATTCCCTTCTTGCCGTCTAACATTCCCATAGCTAGTAATTCCTATCTGAAAACTCGGCCGGTCTCTGACCGACTGATTATGCCATAAGGCGCAGCATGGCCAGAGCGAACATTACCTGGCATGTAGAGGTTAGGCAACTTTAATGCCTCTGAATCACGGAACTTGCAGTACTGGACCAGGATGACAGTTGTCCGGCGGTTACCTTCTGGTGGCCATCATGCCGAGCAAGTCAGGAGTTGGCTGCCGAATGTGAGCTACTCGCATCCGGCAGCATATGCTCGCGCGAGTCGTTCTGGACAGATGCTCTGGAAACTCAACCGATATCGGTTGAGTTTCCAGAGCATCTGTCCAGCTGGCTTTCTCGACCCTCGAAAGGCCTCTACGGTCCAGCTGGACGGAACCGGGACAAATTCGCATCAGGATTTCTCGGCCAGCGCGCTAAAAATGACAATCCGGCGTCAGAGGGCGCAGCTGTTGAGCTGTGTCAGGACTGTGGCTTCAGTTCGGGGAAATGTTCGAAAAGCCACAGTCTCGCTTCTTCAGGATTAAGAAATGCCCCTTCGCGCTGGGCATCGCGAGCGGCATTTTTTATCTGACCTATTCTTTGTCCTTGCTTGAGTCCCATCGACTGAAGCATGTGCCCATCGACGATTGGCCTGGCATTCAATTGCCGGGATGGATCGGCTGACTTGAGTTCTTCCAGCTTTTCCAATAAAAAGGATCGGTTGGATTTGGCAGCTCCGTCAGCGCGTAAGGTACCTGTCGAGTCGGCATGCTGCAGAGCGATCAAATCCTGAATGTTCGGTCTCTCGAGCAGATCAACGAGCTTCGACGGTCTCATCTCTCGAACGTTGTGCATGCGCATGTGCAGCTCCACAAGGCTTACTACTTCCGCCTTCTGGCTGTTGGAGAGCCTCAGTCGATTGGCGACGTTGCGGGCCATCTCAGCGCCGACTTCGGCGTGTCCATGATTGCTGATGCTGCCGTCGGGATAAATCATTTGCGTCACCGGTTTGCCTATGTCGTGCAGCAATCCGCCTAGCATGACTTCGAAGCGCTCTCCTCTCAGAGCGTTAACCACCATTTTTGTGTGTGTCCAGGTGCTGCCTTCTGGGTGCCAGGTCGGGTCTTGCATGCCCTTTGCTCCGGCAGTCTCGGACACCTCGGGCAGGATCTGTTTCATCAGCCCGGTTTTCATCATCAACTCCAGTCCAAGCTCCGGTTGCCCGCTCGTGAGAATGCCTTTCAGCTCTTGCCGAATTCTTTCTCCGGAAACTTTGGAGATTTCCGGGGACTGTATTTTCATAGCTTCTATGACTTCCGGCGCCACAGTGAAACCCTGAAAGCGACTAGCGAAGCGCGGCACGCGCAGCATGCGCAGGTTGTCTTCCGAAAAACGGCGCAAGGGATCTCCGACTGTGCGGATTGTCTTTTGAGCCAGGTCTTGTTTGCCGCCGAAAAAGTCGTAAGTGACGCCAGTGGTGGGGTCCTTGAAAAGGGCATTCATGGTCAGGTCGCGGCGTGCCGCATCCTCATACAAAGATGACACATACTGCACGGCATCGGGGCGCCTGCCGTCACTATATTGCCCGTCGTTGCGCAATGTAGCAATTTCGAAAGTCTCACCGTTGGCTATAACGTTGATTACCCCGAATTGTTTGCCTGTAGGTATCACTTTGTAGCCGCGGGCAGCAAAGAGCGTTTCCACATCTTCCGGTCTCGCGGAGGTGGCGATGTCGAAATCTTTGGGAGTTCGCCCCATTTCTGCATCGCGCACGGAGCCTCCGGCAAAGACGGCGATGAAGCCTTCCTTCTGTAAATCGCGGACAAGGCGGGTGGCCGTTTCCTGCTGTGCCGACAGGATGGTTTTCCCGTCCGGCGGCTCCTTGCCGAAGGAGGGCTCGCCTCTTCCTTCAATCCCATTGGAGCTTGGGCTATCGAAGCGGCTGCCGGGGCGGTATTGCCCGTTTGTAGACTGAAATTGGGCGAATTCCTGCCTGAAACGCATTTCATAGCTCACACCGCCGGGTGCTGGCCAGGCGCCCATTTCTAGTTTGAGGTGAGCCGGGTCTAGCACTTGAGTCCCCTTTATCTGGCTGGCTATCACATTCTCCTGGTGATGTGCTCGGGTCTCTTGTGCCAGTCTCGTTTCACGAAAGAGTGTCCAGGCTTGCTCGGCGTTGCCGGATTTCAACTGCCTGGCAGCAAGCTGAAACCCTGCCTCGAATTTCGCGTCCCTGGACAGCGACAGATGGGCGAGCTCGCGACCAACTTGCTCTGGCTGTGAGCG
>JAHFBI010000136.1 GCA_023250095.1 Candidatus Melainabacteria bacterium | reverse complement strand
CAGAGCCTGTGGCCCATGTGGACGATTCTGCCCTGAGCCAGCCTAGTGCCAATCAAGAAAATCCCCAGGAGCAAGATGAATCTACTGCTCCTGCGCCAGAACCTGTGGCTCATGTGACCGATTCTGCCCTGAGCCAGCCTACTGCCAATCAAGAAAATCCCCAGGAGCAAGATGAATCTATTGCTCCTGCGCCAGAACCTGCACTTGCAGGCGTTCCTGGAGAATCGGCAGGCGGCTTTCTGTCCGCCTCACCAGATTGTCCTGGCAACCATGCAGGTGAATCTGACGCTCAAGTGAGCTCCACAAACGGGCAGAAAGAAGCGCAAGCAGCCGGAGACAACCGGCAAGCATCAGGCAAGGGCTCCTGGTTGTCCCGCCTCTGGCCCTTTAAAACGCAGCGCCAGTAAAAGCACAAGACAAGCCGCCAAACGGTCCCATCTCCTTCGTAATCCTCACATAGGCACAGAAGCTCTACCTGGTTAGACTAATGGCCTCAATGTCCTTTTGAGATTGGAATGGCGCATGTATTCTTCGCACCTGTTGCACGGCTGTCAGTCTTTCATCATGGCTCTGCTTTTGGTCACATTCGGCAGCCAGTATGGTCTGGCGCACAACCAGTGGGACATCAATCACGGCGGCAACAATCCGACCCAGGATCCGCGCTTTGCACCCGGTGGCATCTATTCGGGGTACGTCCCACAGTTCACCCCCGATTTCTGGGCAAACTCGCTGCCCAACCGTATACCGATTGGCACTGTTCTGTCAGGTATTCTCGAGGATGATCTCTCATCTGCAAAAAATAAGTCCGGCGATACTTTTACCTTAACTCTTCAAGATGGCTTCACACTGAACGGGCGACAGCTCGTTCCACCCAATTCCAAAATAGTCGGCACGGTCAATGCCGCAACGCCAGCCCGGCTCCTTAAAGGAGGACATCCGGGGCAACTTAAAATCAGCCTCCAGTCCCTTGTGTTCCCGGACGGGCAACACCTTCCCATTTATGCCTTTATGGACTGCAATCCCAATCACACTTCCAAAGAGCCCCCGAAGGTCAGGCATCTGGGCAAAAGCATTGCCGACTATGGCGAATCAGTAGCCGCTATGTTCGGTTCGGTCCTTACAGGACCAGGTTTCATGATGAACAAGCGCAACCGCGGACTCGACTTCGTCGTCGACAAGGGAGAAGTGCTGCCGATAAGACTGACACGCAGTCTCAATATTCCAGTTACAGAGAATCTCCTGAGCCGGCCCTTGCAAGCCAACCAGCCAGGCACCAGCACGCAAGCAGGAAAAGGCGCCCTCAGCCAGACTGACCCGGCCACACCTGGCTCAGCCGGCGCTCCTTATCCTCCAACTGCCGTGCCTGGTCTCGTCGACCCACAGGGTCCATGGCAGGTCCCGGCGGCAGGACAGGTTCCACAGGCAGCTCCCTCAGGCTCCACCAGTCTCATGCCGCCTGCCGCGTCAAAAGCCACCGACCAGAACGAGTTTTTCCATCAGCCAGTCCGCTCGCAACAGCTCGACGATATGCCAGATCCTTTTTAATTTAAAGGGCTGGCTTTAAAGTTTTGCAAGTTGTCACTAGACTTCCGGCTTTTGCGGCTGACTACCAGCCTTGTATTCGGACAGGTGCCTCCAGCCCTGGTGCAGGATCAGCTGATAGGCGTAAATCTGCTCCAGCCAGCGCCGGTCTCCTTCCGGAAGATCCGGGCGCTCGAGCCGCCGCTTAAGATTGGACGTAATCTGTCTCGTTTCTTCAACAGCTTTCCGGTAATTGCGAACACCAGTTCGATGCGCCGGAGGAGCGACTGAAATAGGAGCAACGCTTCGTTTGACAGGAGCCTCGATCACCGGCTCGAACGTCTCGTCTATTTCCCTTTCCTTTTCCTGCTTCTGCTGCTGCTGTTGCTGATTCTTGTTTGTCACTTGCTGGGCAAGCGGATGCTGGATGACATTTTTGTGCCGATCCGAGCCACCACCGCGACGGCGTTCTTTGCGCTTGGCCCTGTAGCAATCAAGACAATCACGCAAGCGAGGATTCATATGCTCGAAAGTTTTCCCGCAAGTCTGACAGGTAAGCGAGTGTTTGACACGTCCCTCTCCGGCAGCTTCCCCGTTTTGACTTTCGTCTGTGGCTTCAGGAGACTCCTCGGCTTCCTCATCTTCGAGTTCCGGTGCTGAGGGAGCTATTTCTTCTACTTCTTCCAGCTCCGCGGCAACGACTTTTCGCTCAGCCTTTTTAGTCTCTTTCTTTGCGCTGTCTGAGCGCGCTTCGCTCGGACGCCGTGCTACCTTCTTGCTGCCCTCGGCTTTTTCCTTGCCTTTTGGCGGCTTCTCCAGTTGCGGTTGTAAGCGCCTTTCTTCGAGCAGCTCCATCACTTTGGGATTTGTCAGTCCTTCTTCCTTCCAGCGGCGAATCTCGTGGAGTTCTTCCATGGCGTTGGCCGGAAGAACCTTTATGCCATTCTCATCTGAAGTAGTGTCGATATTAAACTCAGCGATATAGCGGCGAATGGTGACAGAAGTCACATTAAGGTCTTTGGCGGCTTGAGCAATCTTAGTGCCCTCGCCCTTAGATGTTTGGCGCATCAAATACTCTCACTTAACGAATGAACTACCAGTTAAACGGCGGCTTTTTCCAATAGTCTGGCGATGAACTAGCTGTCGTGCCATTCCAGTTGGTGTCTGAACCAGCCATGCTTGTCTTGAGGTTTAAAACCTGAAAGAACCCCATAAAGAAAGACCATGGAGATCTCTTTCAAAGGTAACCGATCACCCAGCTCCAGCCCGGGCTCTTCACATTAAATCTTTGTTATCCGTATTTTCTCCAGCAGCTTCCGCCGAGCAGGCGAAAGCGTAATCATCCAGGTTGAGCTGGGCATTCATGTATGCCTTCTTCAGATGTTTGCGGCTGACGTGGGTGTAAAGCTGTGTTGTAACGACACTGGCGTGTCCGAGCAGCTCCTGAACTACGCGCAGATCGGCACCGTTTTCCAGAAGATGCGTGGCAAAGCTATGGCGCAAAGTATGTGGAGACAGATTCTTGCGTATTCCGGCACGCTGAGCCAGTCTCTTCACAGTCTGCCAGACGACGAGCCGGCTCAGCCTCTTGCCCTTCCTGTCCCGGAACAACGGCTGCATGCGTCTTGCCCTGTCCCGGGCTGCCCGTTTGTCCTGCCCCGGAGCAATCGCTTCAAGCGGCTCTGCCGCCGGGAATTCTTTTAGATAAGCCTGGATTGCTGCCACTGCCGGCTTGCCGATCGGCACCACGCGCTCTTTGGAACCCTTGCCCTGGCAACGCACATATCCATGCGCCAGATTCACATCCTTGAGATCGAGATGCGTCAACTCCGACACACGCAGCCCGGCTCCGTAAAGAAGCTCTATCAAAGCCGACTCGCGACAACCCTGGGCAACACCAATCATCAAGCCCACTTCGGCAACGGAAAGAACCTGCGGCAGACGCTTCACCCCTTGCGGATTGAGCAAACCCTCGCAAGGATCCACCTCGGTCGACCGGACAAGTTTCATCCAGGCGCAAAATCCCCGCAGCGTAGCCAGGTGACGAGCAATCGTCGCCGGCTTGTGCCCGCTGGATTTCAGGAACGCCAGATACTTGGTCACCTGCCCCCTCTCGATACTTACAGTCCCTTGTGGCAGCCAGCTAGAAAAAGCGACAAGATCGAGGCGGTAAGCTGCAATCGTATTTGGTGACAAGCCACGTTCCCTGTCCTGCACAGAAATAAAATCCTCGATGTCCGACAACAGCGAACTTAAGCCATTCTCTCCACCGGTTGTCGCGCTGCCTGCCGCCGCAGATGGTGCCCTGCTCCTCAGGCGTCTGATATATGGCTGCGCCGTGCTCGAAGATTGTTTCCTCATAGGCGCTATCTTACAGCTCTTCCATCCAATTGCAATCTTGCCTCAGCCACCAGAATGAAAGCCTCACTGCCTGCCTTCAGTCAGCGCGCCTGCCAATTGACTTTTCAATGGTCCGGGCCACGCGAGCAAAGTCATCGTCATCAACCCAGGCACTGTTCGAAATGGTCAGGCAACGTCTGGCAAACGAAGCGGCATTGGGACAAGGATCTCCTTCAACTATGTTTGCAAGATAGTCATAACCGCCAAGCTCATGCATGAACAACTTGGTAACGCCAAGCCCGCTCCCCCACAGCTGCTTCAGAGCCCGCAGGCAACATTCCTCACTGTCGAACAAGACCATGATAAAAGGCCACGCGCCCAGGCAATGCTCGCGCTCGCCAAGGACCTTGATTCCTGGGATTTGCCCAAGGACAGCCGTTCGCTCAAGAGCGCGTTGCCTATTGCCCGACAGAGCCGACGGCAAGCGGGCGAGCGCCGAGGCTCCAACAGACTTGCGTTGAGAGCCCACGCGATGAAGAGGAATATTGTGAGGAAAATCCTCGCCGACCGCCTCTATAAAGTACCCCTGCCTCAGCCGATGCCTAAGCGGCATGCCGTAAACGAAACTGAGCCCGATTGGATTGTAGAGAAAGCAATATCCGAGCAGCTCCAGAAATCGAAGAAACTCGATGCCAGGACTGCCTGAGGTGAGCCTGGCAGAAGAAAGTGAAAGCGCCGCCTGCAACTCACCGGAGCCAGCTGTCAGGAAGCCACCCTCATATATGGTTAGTCCCTTACCGCGCGTCAGGCTGAACATGCCGATATCGCCGGTGGTGCCCACCGGCTTGCCCCGGAAAGAAGCACCAAGCGCCTGGGCGGCATCTTCAAGGACATAGGCGCCGGCGGCTCTGGCGACTGCAAGCACGCCACCGACATCGGCTGGCAACCCGCCGGTGTGGGTTGGAATGACGCAGAGCGTGTCGTCGTCGACGAGGACCTCCAGTTTCTCCATATCGAAATCGAAGCTGTCGACACCGACATCGCACAACTTCGCTCTCAGCCCGGCTTGCGCGACGGCCAGCGCCACCAGCGGGCAGGTGAAGGCGGGAATTACCACCGAATTTCTCTTGCTCAGTGATTTCAGGCAGGCAAGCGCAACGACCAGCGCCGCGCTCCCGGAGCACTCTATCTGCACCCAGGAGACTCCGAGAAACCTGGACAACTCCTCATCGAGCTGCCTGCTCTGAGCGAAAAAATCGCCGGGCACGATGGGTAAACCAGCAGTGGGAGGAAGTTCTCTCAACATTGGCTAATCAATGCCCAGGATCTCCGGCTTCCTTTTGCCCTGATGCCAGGACAAGGATGCCTGCGACGATAAACAGGCTGCCGATAATTTGCGGAGCATCGAGGCGTTCACCCAGGAAAAAGAATGAGGCGATCATAACAGTGACAATCTCCAGATGAGACACGGCAAAGGCCGGTCCGATAGGAGCGTGCTCGAGAAGAGTCATATAAGTAAAGAACGCCCCGATGTAGCCGCCCACGGCCGCCCAGACCCACGGCTCCACCACCACCCGGGCAAACCAGGCAAGGCAAAAATTAGCGGGCGCCGTGTGCATGGCGCCGAGCTTGAAGCCGAACTGCCCGACCGTATCGAAAGTCAGAAGCAGCAGGAATCCGATGATATAGAACTTCCGCATATTTACGCCCAGCCCACCAGTGCAACACCGGTCGATATCAGGACTGTCGCTACGACGCGTTTCCTTGTCAGCTTCTCGCCGAAGAATATGCGTCCGCCCAGCATCACGCTGAGAATGTTGATGCTGCCGACAAGAACACCTTGCGACAGCGGGACCAGGGAAAGAAATGCCAGCCAGAGGAAAAACTCGCCCACATACGAGAAAATGCCGCACCAGATCCATTTGTCCAGGAGCATCTTCCTCCAGCGCGCCACTCCCGTGACGTCCGCGGCAATGGTGGCGGCAGCCTTGAAAGCCAGTTGCCCGAAAGTATCGACAAATATTACCAGTAGCCAGAGCAGTGTCGCCAGTGGTGTCATGTCTTCGAGAGGGCCCGTCCTCGTACGTCAAACATCGAACCACTTTCTCCTGGCTCTGCCGCTTCTTCCTGCTGCGCCCAGTTCATATCCGACTCGAAAAACCGCCGAAATGTTCTCAGCATCATACGCAAGATCGGATTTCTCAGACAAACGGCGTGACGGGTAAAAGTAAATCTGGCTCCCAGGCGTGCTTTCACTTCGGGGTCTGTCCAGCCGGCAATATACCACTTCAGTGAGTGCTCAAGCGCCCACTCCAGATTTGCCAACCAGCTGATGAAATATAAGTTCGCATCGCGGGCAGCGGGGTAGGCAAAGCCGACATATTTATCCACCAGCATATCGTTGACGACAAAACAAATGTTGTAGCCGATGATCTTCCCCTGCCGCCGGAAGAGGAAGACAACCCCGCCATTTTCAGGATTGTTGAGGATGGAGGCAAAAAACTCAAAAGTAAAACGGTCGAACTGGATCTCGCTCTGAGCAAAAACATTGAGATAAAGAGCATACAGCTCTCTCAAAAATGGCTCCCGCTCAAACACCCTGTCGCCGGTGGCGATCTCCTCTATCTCGATTTCTCCGCGCTTTCTCCATTTGCGCCGGAGATCCTTGCGGCGCGAGTAAGAGATCTTCTGGAAATACTCCTCTATGTCGGTGAAATCAATGGGCACATAAGCCAGCGCCTGCCCTGAAACAATCTGGAAACCGGAAGCCAGGCAATCCTCAACCAGCCTTGAGGCAGCTTGATTGTCCGACTCGGGCAGAAGGGGCGATTGACTAGGAATGTCTTTGATAATGAGAAGTTCGGCTCTGGACTCATGCATCGCTTCGAGCAATCTAGAAATAAGTGGCGTGAAGCGGCCATGGTCGCCATAGATTGAATATTCAGAAACAGTTGTGCCGACAAACAAAGCCCGATGCCTGAAAATCCAATCAAGCATTGGCAGTCGCCGGGAAAGATTTCTCAGCCAGTCGGCTTCCTCATCGAGCGTCGTCAAAATATCGAAAGGCGCCAGAAATGCCGGCGTAACCTTGTTTTCGACTGAGAAGGCAAGCGGAGTAAACCCGACCGGAGGATGATTCAAGAAAGCTTCAACAAGCGCCAGCGGCTCGAGGCGATTCAAGCAACCGTCCATAACAACAGGCTCTCGCATGCTACCTGAGCCAAGTCGTTGACTCAGCACAGACAATTCACCGCCAGCACAGGATCCTGTAAGAGAAAGAGTTGACTGTGTTGACATTGTAGCCACAGCTGGCTCCCCTGGACCTATTCCGGCGCCAGCGCCGAGCCGTCCATTTTGTCGGCTGTTTTAAGCGCTTGTCCTGAATCCTGCCCATTGGCGGAAGGCTTATCGGATATGGGCGCTCCCTTCGTGTCTAGCGCCTGCGCCTCAGCCCCGGATTTGTGCGGACCTCCTCTGTCAAGGTTGTCGACTCCAGATTCGGCTTGCTTGCCGGTCGAAGAGACAGGAGCCTTGAGGTCAGCCTTTTGCCCATCAGCCAGAGCTGCATTATCAACCGGCTTGCGCGCGATCACCGGCGCATCGAGGACAGATCCTATCTTCTCGTTGCCCACCAGGTGGCTCAGGACAGACTCGGCGCTAACAAGAAGAACAGGGTTGCGCATATAAAGCGCCGCCTGGTATTGACCAAGGGCAATCTGCGCCTCTTCGTTGACGGCGCGCCAGCGGCTCTCGATACGCTTGTCAAAATACAGCTCCTTAAGCAGCTTGGCATCTTCGGGACCACCATTTGCCATGACGAAAGCCCCGTTCATCACTTCGAAAGCAGCCGGAATAAGAAAGCCCGGCGACAACCAGGACATGAGAGACAGCGCCGATTCGACGGTCCCGGCCGACCAGCGAGCCAGCCTGCTGCGATGGTTATATTTGTAGACTCGTTTCATGACTTCCTGCATGACAGGATCGGATTCGATGGCGATCTTTGTCGCCGTCCTTGTCTTCTCCTGCCAGACCTGCGCATCCCAGCTCGGTTGCTGGAACACTTTCTCCGGCACGATCATGTCCTGGCTCCAGGACTTAAGCCTCTCGAAGGCACCATTGGCGGCATCATCTCCGACAAGGCGTCTCAGCCCATCCAAGCCGCTCTTGATCGCCGAGTCGGCTCTGTCTTTATCAGCGCAACCCAGCCCCATCGCCACTTGCAAAACTTTAGCAGTGACAAGCGGATGATAGCGATCGGCCAGACGTTGCCGCGCGTATTCCGCGGAAGCTTTGTTCTTGATTTCAATTTCTTCGTTGAGTATTACGTCGGCAGCCTCGCTCGATTGAGCGAACCCGCGGTAAGGCACCGCACTGTTTACCACATCTTTCGTGTTGGCAGTTGCCTGGATTGCCTTGCGCCGGAAGTGTTTCACTTCCTTGTCGAGCTCCTCCATTTTTGGATCCCGGGCGCAAGCAGCGTCAACCAGGCTCTCGACCGTGGCTGCGAACGGAGAATCAGGATCGAACTTAGCAACTCCGCCCGAAAGGGGAGCCGCCTTACCAGAGCCGGTGTCAGCAGCGGTCGCAGAGGAAGGCTGTTTGGACTCGTCGACCGCCTCAGGTTTGCTGGAAGGGGCATCATCCGCCAGAGCGCAAGGAGCCACCACAATCTGTGCAGCAAGAGCCAGCATCAAGAGTCCGCTGGTTCCAATGCGATCTAGAAGCATATTGTTCCCCTTAAAGCAAGTCCAGCTCGTGCGCCGGCGGCAATAACGATGCTGATTGACTGCGGCATACTAACATAGCAAGAGCCCAACAGCCAGATCAAATTGCCCGCGGCAGGCTCTTGCAAAGTGGACGCCTAAATCCCCCCAAAAGAGCAGCTGCGACTTTCAGAGGCTGGTTCCGTCAAGCCGGCACTGGCATTTACAAAGCCCCAACATCTTGGCTCCTTGAGAAAAAATAGCTGGAATAATTCGCAGGAAAAAGAAAGTGCATATCCTGAACATATAAGCTCGCTCCTGAAGCCTTTTCGGTCCATCCGGGCACATCCTGGAAGACAACCAGCAAGCCGCACAGAAGATCTCTTGAATCCAGCACAGAAAAAGCCGAGCGCCTGCTATAGCACCTGGCAGGCGCCTCAACAAAGATGTCTCGTTTTATGTGCCGGAAGAGAGCTTAGATCTCTGCCTGACGTTTTCTCTGAGCCGCGCGAATTCTAATGGCATCGGAGCAGCCAGCAATAGCCTCGAGAATGCGCTTTTCCTTCCAGAGCACGAAAGAATGCGCCTCTAATGCGCGCGCCACATCGAGATCGTCCTTGCCAACACACCGCTCGAGATCTTTTTCCGACGTCGTAAAATCGCTTTCGGACTGTTGAATCTTGCCTTGATAGAAGTGAATCAATCCCAGATAATTCAGACACATGGCCGAATCGCGATTATGAGGCTCAGCCAGCTTTTCGAAGCGGTGCATGGCACGCTTGTAACAGCCCTCCGCCCTGTCCATCAGCTCTCCAGAATTCCTCCTGCTGGACTGCGCGCTCTTGTCCTCGGCCAGACGGCGGTAAACATCCCCGAGTTTGGCCAGAGTAAGCGCGTAAGATTTGGCCGCCACCACGCGCAGATTTGCCGGGTCGTCTTCGTCAGGGTTGCCCTTAACGCCTCCACACCATTCTTCGAGAGCTTTGCTGTACTTCTCCTGAGCCTCGAGCAGCTTGTCCTGAAAGAAACAACAATCAGCGATCTTGGCATAAATCAGAGCCAGCTTCTCGCTGTGGTTTGTCACCAGATTGGCACAGTGCAACAGTGACTGCTTGTAATACAATTCGGCCTTGCTGAACTGCCTGAGGTGGTAATAGCAATCGGCAAGATAGTAACTTGCCAACAATGGTTGCATTTTCCACAGCCCACGATTGGTTCTTTGAGAAAGGTCGAGGGCGCGAAGATAGTAAATGACGGCATCGGCATAATGATCGTTTACCCGGTAAAAACTGGCAAGCGCTATCAGCGCATCCACCTGTCTTTCACTGTCACCACGCGCCCCTCTCAAAGACAGCTCCAGGGCAGCTCTTGCTTCATCTTCCTCACGCCCCCAGTCCTCCGGAGCGACTTTGCCCTGAATCTGCTCCTCCTGGTAAAGCTGCCAGACAATTTCCTTGCTGTCTTGTACGTGCTTGATTACAGGCTCGTAAGTGGCATACAGCCACCAGCTCACAATAGTGATCAGGGACAGAAGAGGCACTGTCAGGCAAATAACTGCCTTGATGGGCAACACGCGCCTGCCTGCCGCCGATCCCTGTCTCAATCTCGAGAGCTGCCAGAGGGCATAAGCACGTTCAAGAAAGCCTTTCTCCTGTCCGGCGGCGGCAAGCTCGAGATCTTCCTTTAGCTTGAGCATCGACTGATAGCGCTGGTCAGGCTCTTTAGCCAGAGTCCGGAAAACAATTGCCTCCAGGGGTTCGGCAATCTTGCGATCGCAGGCAAGCTCACCGAGTCCCTTGGGCATGTCATTGATCTGCTTATAGATAGTTTCGTAGATATTTCCGCCAGCAAAAGGCGGAGTGCCGGTCAATAACTCATACATCACGCAGCCCATCGCATAAATGTCAGAACGAGCGTCGAGCTTGCCAGCCAGGCATTGCTCCGGGCTCATGTAGAGCGGACTACCGAATGTCTCACCTGTCTGAGTCAGCTGTTTGTATTCCTGCCCTTCCTGCGGCAGAAGTTTGGCAATCCCGAAGTCGACTATCTTGACGCAATCTTCTTGCCGCTCGTTTTCCACCAGCATAATATTGCTTGGCTTGAGATCCCTGTGAATGACCCCGTGGGCGTGAGCATGAGCAAGAGCGTCACAGGCCTGAGCGAGAATATGCAATACCCGGACTACGGGCAGCGGCCCGCCCCGAGCAAGGAGATCCCCAAGCGACACGCCGGACACATAGTCCATGACAAGGAAAGGCTGTCCGTCATCTGTTGTAACGCCAAAATCGTGAACGGTAATTACGTTCGGATGGTTGAGGCTGCTGGCAGCCCGCGCCTCCTGCCTGAAGCGCTGCAAACTGACCGTATCGGTCGTTAGATGCCGGTGCAGCACTTTAATGGCTACCACCTTGTTCATCAACAAGTGTCTTGCAAGGTAGACTACGCTCATTCCCCCTTTGCCAAGCACGGCCAGAATTTCGTAGCGCTGCGCTATAAGCTTGCCTATCAGGGGATCCTTTTGCTCGCTCTGACAACCAGCCATCATTGTTTCCGACAGGGGGTGACATTCTTGCCCTTCCGTCCTATCCTTAGCAGATGCCTCCGGCCGCTGAGCCCCGGAAGCTAAAGTCTTTTCTTGTTCCTCGAATTGCACGCTTAGAATTCCCACTCTTTTGCCAACCCGCCCGCCTATCTCAGCTAGAACCATGCTCTCAAAGATACAGCCCCGACACGTTTTCTTCTGCCTGCTTTTACTTATATTCCCAGGCAGGATCTTTCCCGTCGAAGCGAAAGCCCCGGGTATGATCTTTTATCAGGACAGCCAGATGTACGGCAATCAAATAGTGCATCTTGACGCAAACAGAATCAAGCTCAACTGGACGCAACTGAAGGTGACCATAGAGATGTCCGGTCCTTCGTGGCATGTTCAGGTTTTCAACGACAAGCACAAAACATATTGCGATCTCACTTTCAAAGAATGGCAGACCGCTTTTGTCGGCAAGAAGGAAGTCCAGAAAGAACACAAGTGGATTTTCATAGAAGATGCCCCAGAGTTCATTGCCGGACTGAAGGCGACTCATTATCGAGGCTTCCGTTTCTTCAGGCGACTGTCGCCGGCGCAACAAAAGAAGGCAGCAGCTGAGATGGAAGCAAGAGCGCAGGCGCCAGCCCGGAAAGCCGACGTTTATAAGATCCTCAAAGGGGTAGCAACTCTGCCGCCGGGACTCAGCCCAGGGCCTGACTTTCATTTTGAAGGGCTGCGCAAGGAGGTCTGGGTCACCACCGAGGTTAGCGTGCCCGCCCAGCTGGCTGCTTCAATGTCCCGAAGCAGCGGGCTGCCACCTGAATATGGCGTTCCTCTCCGGATCAAGGAAGTACACAAAGGCGGCAGAGACTCGTTGCTTCTCGATACGAACAAATTCAAGCGTGAGCAGATTCCGGATTCTGTTTTTGCCTGCCCGAAAGGCTACCGAAAGGTTGCAGATTTCATGAGCACCATAACCGGTATACAGAATGACTCCGATCTGCAAGCGCTATTTGCTGACGACAGTGAAATATTCACGCAACGAAAGTCGCAAGGAAGTGGCGTCAACCTGCCGCTGCCCTCTCACAGGCTGCCGACTGGACCTGCCAATAACTCGTCTTCCACGAGACACTGAGCCTACATACCGGGTATCGGGTGAGCTGAGGCATTAGGTCTGTTGGGCAGCCATTTGAAGCTCTTTTCAATGGACTGGGCGACAACTTTCGGCTCGCTCAAGGGCGCCACGACACGAAAAGTAAAGGCTCTGGGCTGATCAGTAGCCAGATCGCCGAGAATGGGGAACGACGGCAAGCTTTCGAGCTTCCTGAAAGTTATCACCCGCACGAATTTTTGCAAGGTGAAATTTTTGGATACCTCGCCGAAAGGGCCAGGCAGGATGCTGGAGGCGACCCTAGGGATATAGCC
>JAHFBI010000433.1 GCA_023250095.1 Candidatus Melainabacteria bacterium | reverse complement strand
CTCAATGCCACAGTCGAGTCGAGCTTCCGTTATGAGACGAATCCTTTCCAGTTTCCTCTTAAACGCCGATTCTTGCGGCAACTGGGAACTCCGGCCACATTCCGCGCGCTCAATTCTTTTCAGCAAGGACAGGTCCTCAACGCCGTCGGGTTGGTCGGCAACGACGATCTTGTTTTTCGCGTGCTGCCAAATGTCACAGGCGGCCTGGCTCTGACGCCGCGCACCCGGGTCTTCTGTAACTATTTCTTGATCCGGGATTCTTTGTTCCATGACATCAGGCTGAACACTGTCGTGCAGTCGATTGCAGGCGGGGTGGCTCACGACTTCCCCATTTCCACTCGCGGCAATCTTCTGACCGAATTCCAGTTTCGGGAGCTCTACCAGAGCCACCAGCAGCCTGTATTCGACTTTCTGCCGACCATGACCTTCTCTTATCTCCTCAATCCGCGCACGGCGCTCTTCACCAGCGCTCTTCTCCAGTTGAGGGGCAAGCGTTACTTTCAAGCACCGACCAGGGAAATCGATCCTTTCTATACGCTAGGGACACTTTACCAGCGCAACGGCTGGACCTTCTCAGCCACTGGCACGTTTGTGCAGAATTTCCGCGAGCCGTTCAAGAAAAACGCTATCGTGCCCCACAACAACTATTCTTTCATCCTGGATTTTGAGGTAGCCAGACGGCTGATGAAGCAGCTTGCCGGAGTGCAGGCTTTCGTGAGAGCCGAGCCCATATACAATTTTCATTCCAACAACCTGGCCGGGCTGGCTGGCACGGACTTTCGCCTGTTCTGGGGCATGCGCATGAATGCGGCTAAACCGGCTTTGACTGCTGTCCTCGAGCAGATTCGCGACCAGATAGAGGAAGAAGAGCATGAATTTAAGCCACCGCAAGCGGTGCCCCGACAGGTCAAACCATCAGCGTTTATCATGCCTTACGAATTGAACGCCCAGTGTCCGGCGGTCATTCACGATTGCCTGCCCTTGAGGCTTCCTGAGGAACCTGTGCTGGGAGACCCCGCTCAAGGAGCAATTGCTATGAAGATTTTGCCGGAATATAATCTTCCCTTGCCTGGTGTGGACCTGCCCTCAAGAACTGTCAGGACATACGAGCCCAAACAGACCAGAGTATCGCTGCGCGAAGATGATTCTGAAGGATGTGTTGTGGATAGCGTCGAAAATGCCGTGAAAATGAAGTTTCTGCCCAAGCTGTGAGGCAGAGTCCGGCGACTTGATCTAATAGCCCGAGGGCAGCCAGCTGCGGTACGGTCCGCGAGAGGCTGTAACCAGGGTGAGAATCCCGGCCATTCTGATGATTCTTTCTTTGATGGCGCGATCTGACGGAGCGGTGCTAAGGGAGATCTGATGCAGCACGGGGCTCACACGGAAAAGAGACTGGAGCGCCACATCTGATGTGGTGAGATTGCGCCCGCCGGCAAGCTCGAATGTGCGCACGTTCCTGCGACCCAACCTGGAGGTGCGGAAGGACTTGACCGGCACTATTTCTTTCGGTCCTATAACCAGCTCCTGTCCTGCGCAAAGGAGGACATATTTGGAGCCGCTGTCGGCTCGCACTGAGTCGGTCTTTTTCTCCCAGAGATTGCGCACGGTGAGGACGTTGTCGCTGGCGCTCACAAGTACCATGGCTCCGGGGGACAGCGTTATGCTCTCGTTATTCCATTTGATGGTCAGGGGGTGATCCGGGCAGATAATGCACTCGCCGGAGTCGAAGTTGAGGGAGCCGGAGGCAGTGAGCTGCATATCCGGCTTCATCGCGTATTTTGTCGTGGCTCCTGCCAGTTGGGCTGTCGTTATGGGCGAGCTGCCAGGCAATGCCGGGGCAAGGGGATTCATAAAGGCTACTGGCGAAAGACTGCCTTTCTTCGGCTCGTCGAAGCTGCGCGGAGAAGGCGTGAGAAGTTGCCTCCCCGGGTCTTCTTCGGGCGTCAACAAGCGGAACTTGGGTCCTTCGTCCATGCCTGGCAATTTGATGTCGGGTGTGCCATCGTTGCTGACAGGCTGCCTCAGTTTCATGACTTCTTCGCAGCTCTTGCCTGTGCAACCGGCAAAGCCGCACTGCAGGCAGAGAATGAGCTTCTCGTTTCTTGCCAGCTCGGACAGTTCGAATTTTTGTTTTTCAATTTTGAGTTTCGTGACACTGCCAGGGGTACCGCCTATGTCGAGGGTGAACTTTCCTGACGGCGCCCGCGGCACACCGTCCAGCGGCTCAAAGGGTGGCGCGGACGAGGAGGCTACTATCATTTCTTCGCCGGGGGCGACTGTGAGATCTTTCAAGCCCGGTAGGGAAGCCGGTGTAAAGAGTACCTTGTCGCCGGTAAATGCGGCGATTCTCACTGACTCGGCTTCGTCCTGCTCGACGACGACTGCTGCATTGGGCGGAATCTCTACTGTGCCGCGCGCTGTTTTTATGGACACACCTTTCAGGTTAGAGACCACGGCGATTCTCCCTGATTTGAGCGTCAATTCGTAGAACTTGGCTTCGGAGGGCTGCCCGCTGGGGCCCGGCAGCGGTGCCTGAGAAGTGCTAGCTGTCGTCGAGCGCTCGATGATTGTGCCCGAGGAAGTGACAAGCAAAGCGCACCGGGTCTTGTCGTTGTCTTCCGTCTCCAGTGAGTAGTATTCGCACTCGGCTGACGGACCGTATTGCATCAATCCGGCGCGCAAGGTCTGGGCTTGAGCTTGCTGTTGCCCTGGCAGGACGACGGCTGTTGGCGCCAGATCCGTCGGAGGCAATGCCTGGATGGCAGAGGATGTGTTGAGATCGAAATTGTTGTTTCCTTTTCCTCCGCCCCCGCCGCCACCGCCAGGTGTGGGGGGTGGCGCCAGAGAGAATGGGGAGACAGCGCGCACGGTGGCGTTGGTAAGCCTGATTTCGTTGGCGTAAGTCGAAGCCTCTATGACGATAGCGCCGCCATCGGCAGTCGCTGTGGTCCCGGTCATAACGATGCTGCCCGGGACTCCGGCTTCGTATATTTGCTGGACGCCATTGTGCCCTGCCGATAACGTACCGCCGGCATAGGCGTGTGTAAGCCATGTCGGCGCGGTCTGGTTATAGCCAGAGTCGATAGAAATCGTGCCGTTGCCGGCCGTCGCACTCGGCAGTTGTCCGCCGTAACGGTAAGTATTCAACAATGTAATCAGTGCCGGGCGCGGCACACTGCCGGAATTTACTGATATCTCCACGCCGCCGCCTACCGGATAGCTGCCGCTGAAGAAGCCCTGCGATTCGATCACTGAATTGGCACCGGCGGTAATGAGGGTCGGACCGGGTGCCGATGTATCGGTGCCCAGAACAAGAAGTAGCGTATTGCCGCCCACGGCGCT
>JAHFBI010000432.1 GCA_023250095.1 Candidatus Melainabacteria bacterium | reverse complement strand
GTCTCGTGGCCGGGCTCTCCGTGTTTGGCATTCATCTGGCTTATGTCGTCATTTATTATCTGGTCGGGCAAAAGATAGGTGTGTGGTCTCCTCTGGAAGTCCAGCAGGCGGCAGCTCTGAGCAGCGTCCTGCCCTTTTTCTCTGCAGTAGCAGTCGGCATCACTGCCTCCTCCACAGAAGAGTTGATGTATCGCGTTCTGGGGCTGACACTTTTCCGCAAGCTCGTCAAGAATTTCTGGGTAGCCAATTTGCTCCAGGCGGCTGCCTGGGCGTTTATGCACAGTGATTATCCGCAGGAGCCGGCTTATGCCCGCGGCATCGAGCTGACAGTCGGCGGGTTTTTCTATGGCTATATTCTCAAGCGTTATGGGCTCTTGCCTTGTCTTATCGCCCACTACACATATGACGCCTTTCTCGGTGTTACGCCCTTGCTCTCTTCTTCCATAACCTATGAGAAGCTCAGCGCCTTTCTGGCGGTGCTGCCGCCGGTTCTGGCCCTGGCGACAAGTGCCTGGCTGATTTGGCGGCAGGGCCTTGTTGCTGACGAGGGACAGCTGGCAAATTGCACGATTGCCCCCAGGAAAATGGATATTCTGGAAAAGGAGACGCTGCCGGCTTCAGCTTTCGAATACAAGGGGCTGTCCGCCAGAGTAAGGATAACCATCCTGGCTGCGACGGTTGTCGCTTTCTTTGTGCGCCTTTTGGTACCCCTGCACACTGTCGGTCAGTTGAGCAAAGTGGAGATATCTGCCGAGCAAGCTGGCGTTATTGCGCGCCGTTATCTGCTGGAGCATAAGATATCTCCTCAAGGTCGGATGGTATCGATATGGCTTGAAGAGAACGTCAATGCCACCGAACTGCAATATGTTTTCGAGAAAGAAAAATTCGAGCGAACGGCTCAGCTGGCTGAGAAGACCGGGCGCCCGCTTTTGTGGAAGGTGCGCTTTTTCAAGCCGCTTGATCCAGAGGAATTTTTCGTGACGCTTTCTCCCTCTGGCACCCCGATCTGCCTGGTTGTCTCGGAGGAGGAAGACTCTTCGGGTGACAATCTGCCGCTTGCCAGTGTAAGGAAGCAGGTCGACGAATTTTTGCACAAGGAGCACATGGAGTTCGAGCCCTATGAATTTGACGACTCGACGAAGCACGAGCGCAAGAAGCGCACCGACTGGGATCTGACTTACAAAGTACCATCCCTGAAGGTTGCCGATGCCGATTACAAAGTCTATTCGGGAGCTATAGGCGGACTTGTGTCCGGCTTTTCCAGCGGCTGGCAAGTCCCGGACAAGTGGCTGTTTGAGAAGCGCAAAGTTACAACCCAGGATCAAGTTTTCAGCTATCTCAGGGGTGCCTGGAGCGTACTGTTATTGTGCGCTGGAATCTGGTGGGTTGTCGGTATCGTCAGATCTCAGGCCATCCGCTGGCGACCGGCCATAGTTGTGGCAGTTTGTTCGGCGATAGCAGGGGCGTTGAGCGAATTTAACGGCTGGCCGACGTTCTTTTCATCTTACGACACGGATGTCCCGCTGAGCTCTTTTATCATAGATCAACTGGTGCAGGACTTGATTGGTGTGCTTTCCGGAGCAACTGCAATGGCCTTGACGGCTGCCTTTGCTTTCGCTTCTTACCGCTTGCTTCTGCCCAGGCTGCCTCTGTCGGCGATTTTTAAATCGATATGGGGTCATTCGAAGGAGATTAAATTGCGACTCTGGACGGATGCAGTCATCATGGCTTTTGGTGCGGTTTTTATTCTGGCTGCCACCGACCATCTGTTCACTGCGGCGCGCTGCCTGATATCTCCCAATGTCCAGGTGGTATCTCTTGACGGCATCAGCGGTATTGGGGACGAATGGAGCCCCGGTTTCGGCGCGATCGTGTCCGGGTTTTCGGCTGGTCTCACTTCGGTGGTGGCAGTGGCGGTGGCAGCCGGACTCAACGCCAAGTTTTTCCGGAGCCCGTGGCATTTTGTTCTGTTTGTGTCCGCCCTGGCGCTGATTTCACACAGTGGCGACGAATACCTTCAGGATTATGTCTTTAACGTTCTCGACACATTTACAAGCGGCATTCTGGTCTATTTTTTTATCGCACGTTTTGCCCGGCTCAATATCTTGACATACTTCCTTGCCGGCGTGCTGGGAGTGTTGATTGGATCTTTGCGCACGCTCAGCACGCACGGATTTTCCCTCTATTATCCCAACATAGTCGCTCTGGCAATAGCAATTGCCAGCCCGGTGATCTATTTGTGCTGGTTACATTTGAAGAAAGGCAAAGCCGGATGCCCTTGAGCCGGCAAGCTCTTTTGCGGTGTCTGGTCACAGGGTCCGCCTTAACTCTTGTCGGCAGAATCAGGAGCGCCTTCAGATGCCGGGGTATTGCACAAATTGCGTAGCACTTGTAAGAAACGCAGCAAACCTTCGGTCCGTCCGCAATCGAAGACATTGTTCCATGCTTTTTTGCAACTGTCGTAGATCTCTTGTCTGCTTGCTGTAAGGGCCTTATGCATTGAGAGGGCTATTGTCTCCGGTGCATCGCAGACATTGACGAAGCTGTGAACGGTTGGTTCGGCGTATGTGACATCGCCTAACATCGGGCTCATGCGTCCGGGCTGGAAGTTGATGGAAACAGTAGGCACCCCGAAATAGATTGGTTCTCCCAACAAGGTCGATTCAGTTGGAAGGTTTGCACTGGACGGAGTAGCCGTTGTGAGGGCCGTCAGCCGAGCACGTCTGCTGTTTTGCGAGGCAGCCCTTTCTCGCTCCAGCTGAGCATGCCACCTTCCATGACCAAAACATTCTTGAAACCGGCGGAAAGCAGGATGTTCGCTGCTCTGGTTGCACGACCTCCGGATCGACAGATGCTTATGACAGTGCGGTTCAAGTCGGAGGAAAGTTCGGAAACACGCGATTCCAGGTCATTGACTGGGATATGCACGATGCCCGGCAGGTGCCCGAGATCGCTTTGCAGTTCAACGGACTCGCGAACGTCGAGCAGCAGCAGATCTTCGCCTGCCAGCAGGCGCCTTTGAAGATCTTCAGGAGAAATGGTGCCTAGCGCTTGAGCCGGCTGGCAGGTGGCGGCGGCTCCCCTGATCTCGCAGGACGCGACATCTTTGGGGATGTATGCGGCCTTCGAGTCGCGTGTGCATTCGACATTGGCTTTCAAGACGGCGTTCATCCATGGTGCCGCCCCCAGCTTTAGATCGTTCAAATATCGGACATAGCTTTCTCTGGAGCAGGGCTTGAAGAATGGGTTATGCTGCCTCTGGCAGGACAAAGAGGAGGGGCTGCGCTTCCGGTATTCGTGTCCGGGTTGGACGATAAGGTGGTCCGGCAGCGTCAGTAGTTTCTGCAGGCTCTCCCA
>JAHFBI010000135.1:9353-12593 GCA_023250095.1 Candidatus Melainabacteria bacterium | reverse complement strand
GCAAGCTTGATATTCCCCATGCGCAACGCCGAGATATTCGTCTTCAGGTAAGCATCTCCGCCATATACATTCACCAGCCCATCCAGGCGGTCGACATCAACTGTTATCTTGCCTGTGCCGGAGTAGATGTTGAGCGCATTGGCAAGGACATCTCCGCCGGTCAGCAATGTATCGAACTTGCCGGTTGTGAGGGCATCGCGAATATTGATAACGCCGGAGAGCGCTTCGAGCCGTCCGGCTGCGTTGTTGATGGCGATGTTCGATGCAAGGGCGCTTGCTATGTTTATGCTCCCTGTCTGTGCGGCAATCAGCCCGGAGTTGAGAATATTTGCCGTCTGGAGATTGACATTATTCAACGCCTGCATCACAGGACCTGGTCCGACGGCGCCAGCTGGAAGCGCGTTGATAATCTGACCGCCGGCAGTGGCTGTAAGGTTGCCTGCGCTTGTTATCGTGCCAGCGTTCACTATGTTTCCTATGGCGTTGAGCACAAGCGAAAGATTGCTCACGCCTGCTGTCACGCCAGCGATGCCACCGGCAGGAAGAATGGACGAAAACAGCGCACCTTGCTGGTTGTGTATATTGGCAGCGTTGAATATGGCGGTGGTGGTCTGCGGGTTGGAAGAAACTGCATACAGCCTCCCGGCGTTAACAAGATTCCCCGGTATGTTAAGCGCGGCGACATTGCCAAAATCAATGACCACAGTTTGATCCTTGCCGATTGACAAATCGCCTGATGTCTGGATGTTATGCGCGTCAAATATCTGCGGCAACACTGACTGGCTGCCTGCACCGCCAGAAACCGGGGCTACGCCGCCTGCACCTAAGCCGGCACCGGAGCTGCCCCAGAGCCAGCGCCAGACCCGGAGATGTCAAGCCCCCCCCCTCCGGCAGGTACTGGTGCGCTCTGGGCACAGGCAAGTGGCAGAAACAAGACCTGATTGATCAAAAGGACAATCGAAAGAAAGGCTCTCACTGTCTGCACGGATGTTCCTGCTTCCCGCATGGCTTACCTCCCACGTGGCAACCATCGCCCCCGACGAGGACGATTGACTGGCAGACTCAAGGCTGCTTAGCACCAACTTACCCTATTGCTGCCAGCTTGTGTTGCCAAAAAATTGTTTCGCGCAATACTTGATAGCCAAAACGTGCGTGACCACCGGCTCTTGCACACACGAATTAATCTGACAGCTTGGGTACTGGGACGTCCCGGCGACACAGCAGGAGAATATTGACCATAGGCAATATGGCCTGCGTGCCATACATTAAGTCGCCTAGCTGAATATGAGAATTGGCCCGACGGCCAGGAGGAAGACCTCACCTCAAGACACGATGGCGTACTTGTCACAGCAGCTATGGCCAGTTGATTAACTGATCGCTGCCTGAGTCGGCAGAGTCTCACGCCAAAGATAATGCAACTGGGAAAGACAAGGAATACAAAAAATGTCAGGAGCAACCATAGCAAATGCAGTTTCCGGCGCAAACTGCCTCTCCCGACAGGACACGCAAAAGGGAAACCAGGAGATCCTTTACGCGCAATGCTGGGAGGACGCAGACATCCTGCTTCAGGCGCTGGACATTCAACCTGGCGACACCTGCTTATCGATTGCCTCGGCAGGAGACAATACGCTTTCCATGCTCAGCCGCGGCCCACAAAAAGTCATAGCCATCGATCAAAACCCTGCTCAGATTGCCTGCCTGGAGTTGCGCGTTGCTGCCTACAGGCACTTAGCCTACGAGGAGCTTCTCATCCTCCTGGGCACGACGCCACTGCTTGATTTGCCTGCCAACCACAAAGATAAAGAAGCCGCCCAGAGGATAGAAACTTCCGCTGGTGAAAGAAAGATTCGCTCAGGAGAGGAGCTTTGGCAGGTGCGCAGGCAACTGTATCAACGCTGCCGCAAAGAATTGTCGCCCTTTGCTGCCGAATTCTTTGACAGGCAGCCGGATTTGATTGGCAAAGGCGTCGGCTCTTCTGGGAAGTTCGAGCGCTATTTCGCCATCTTTGCCAAGCTGGTATTGCCTGTGGTTCACAACAAGGTAAGAATTGAAAGGCTCCTTGAAGACAAAGACAAGCTCTCCCGCCGGCGCTTCCTAGAGCAAGAGTGGGACATCCGGCTCTTTCGGCTGCTCTTCAATATCTTCTTCGGCCGTTACGTGATGGGATGGCTGGGGCGCAATCGAAGCTGCTTCAAATACGTAGAAGGAAACGTCGCTGAGAAAATTCACGAGCGTGTCCGGTACGCCCTTTCCGAGCTTAATCCTGCAGACAATCCATATCTGCAGTGGATACTGACTGCCTCCCACACGACGGCGTTGCCTCATGCGTTGCGCAAGGAAAACTTCGAGCTCATCCGAACAAACCTCGACAAGCTAGAGTGGCGATGCGTGAGCCTTCAAAACTTTCTGCGGCAGGCGACTCCCTCATCCATAGACAAATATAATTTGAGCGACGTGTTCGAATACGTTTGCCCCGAAGAATACGAGCTCATTCTCCGCAGAGCAATCGCAGCAGGCACAAGCCGTGCCCGACTGGCTTACTGGAACATGCTCGTCGAGAGGAAGGCGCCGGAGGCGCTGTCTGCCAGCATCAGGCCGCTGCGGAACCTTTCTTGTGCCTTACACAAGCAGGACAAAGCATTTTTCTACTGCGACCTGGTGATCGAGGAAATAATCCGATGATCAAGCCAGCCCTGGCAATAGCCCTGGTCCTCAGCACCCTTGTAATCATGCTGGTCTTGCTTGGCTGGTATCAGAGGAGATTCGCTCCCCATCCGGAGATCGCGCGCAAAATACTGCACGTGGTGATGGGGGCGGTGTCGCTGTCTTTCCCCTGGCTTTTCAGTGAAGGATGGGCAGTCATCCTGCTGGCGATAATGTCCGGCACCGGGCTGACACTGGCCAAGCGCCTGAAGACTCTGTCGAGGCAGGCAGGAAGCGTTCTTTGCGCAGTCGAGCGGGAATCCTGGGGCGAAATCTGTTTTCCCCTGGCTGTGGCTATACTTTTCCTTCTGCCACGCGAAAGCGCACTTCTCTATGTCATCCCGATGTCGATTCTTACCCTGTCTGATGCCCTGTCGGCACTGATTGGCATTTTCTGGGGCAAGCTATATTATTCGACCAAGGATGGAAGAAAGACCACCGAAGGTTCTCTGGCGTTTTTTGCCTCGGCAGCCCTTAGCACATGGCTCCTCCTTACTCTCTTTGCTGGTATCGGCAAAGGGGAAGCTCTGTGTATAT
>JAHFBI010000135.1:4502-9343 GCA_023250095.1 Candidatus Melainabacteria bacterium | reverse complement strand
TATCGCTCATACTCGGCTGTCTGATCATGATCTTCGAAGCCATCTCCTGGCGAGGGCTGGACAATCTCTTCATTCCGCTTTCGGCGTTCGTTTTCCTCAAGATATATTTGCACGCCGACCTCAATGCGCTGCTGTTCAGGCTGTGCGCCACGATAGCACTTGTCATAGTCACGCTCGCCTGGCGAAGGAAGACTACCCTGGACGACAGTGCCGTTCTTGGAGTAGCGCTGGCCTGCTATATAAGCTGGGTGGCCGGCGGGCTGCCCTGGCTGCTTCCGCCGCTTACATTATTTTCTTGCTACCGCTGGCTCTTGCCCGAGGAATACAGGAACATGCCGCGCATCCATTCGATTTACGCAGTAATCAGTGTCGGCTGCCTCGGCTTCGTCTGGCTCTTCTTTGCCAGGACTACCGGCCACCCGGAATTCATTTACCCTTATACGCTCACTTATGCCTCACACCTGGCCGTTATCGCCATCGCCCATCTGGATCTCGATTACTCCGAACAAGTCGGACTACAGAGCCCTCTCAATATTATTTTGTCTGCCTCCTGCAAGAGCTGGCTGCTTTTTTTCGTGCCTTACTTGCTGATGTGCGGGCTTTCGCCAGCTGATATCTGGCAATCTTTTCTGGCACTGCCGGCAGTGGCTCTTACAGCACTTGCCTTCTGCCTGCTCTTCGAGAGAGCCGGAGACAATCTCTCAGACATCAGGCGCTGGATAAGTCAGGTGGGGCTGGTCGCCTCATCTTCGGCTGTCAGTTTCCTTTCCCTGAGCATCACATCTATCGCACATTGAGGAGTTTTGCCATGCCTGCCCAACTTATATGCCGATACTCGACAATCCTTTTCACGCGACAGGAGTGGATGGATCAGTATGCCACGCTCGCCGGGCATCTCGACGGACTGCCTCTTCCTGCACCAGTAATCCTTCGACAAGACAATCCCGACGCCATCTGCCTCATCGCCAGGGGCGGCACAAGAGTCACGGGACACTGCTGCCTGTGGTGGTCGCACACCCCACCTGCCAGTAGCTTCCAGCACGCATCCATCTCAGACAATCAAAAGCACAAGGACATGATTGCTCTGTGCCCGGCTAAGGCAAAAGAAGGCGCCGTTGCCGAGAGCGTATATCAGCAGATGTCAACGCTGGCCTTGATCGGGCACTTTGCTGCAGCCGACAGAGAATCCGCGCTCGAACTCCTCGATTTCGCGTCGAAAGAGCCGAAGAAGCGAGGTGCGACCATGGTGGCAGGTCCAATGGACGGCAGCACTTGGGGGCGCTATCGATTCATTACCTGGCGCGGTGACGAGCCGATCTTCTTTCTCGAGCCAGACAACGACGCCAATTATCCCCTCTATTTTGCCGAGGCAGGCTTCAAGACCATCTGCAACTATTATTCCTCGATATCGGAGCATCTGGACATCTTCGACGATCGCAGCAAACAAATCGAGCGCCGCTTGCGCACAGCCGGTGTAAGCGTGCGCAGCCTCAGGGCAGACGACTATGAAGGAGAATTGCGCCGGCTATATTCAGTCTGCCTGCAAAGCTTCCGGCACAATCCTTTTTACACGCCAATTGCCGAGCAAGCTTTTCTCAGGCAGTACATGCCCTTGAAAGATCTGATCGACTCCAGACTGGTTCTGATAGCCGAGCGGCAAGGCAAAGCTATCGGATTCAATTTCACGCTACCGGACAACTCCTACCCCGGCTCGATAATCGTCAAGACTCTCGCTCGCCTTCCAGAGCGAACTTACGCCGGAGCAGGCAACCTGCTTCTTGCGCTCTCCCAGCAGAGGGCCTTGGAGCTGGGATACAAGCGTGTTATCCATGCTCTCTTTCACGAGGCTAACAAATCGGCGAATCTCAGCTTGCGCCACGCCAGGGTCATGCGGCGTTATTCACTCTTTGCACGGGGGCTATAACCGTGATGAACCAGGGGCAGTCGAATATTTTCCAGTTGCTCTCAGACCAGAGCAAAATGAGGCCTGATGCCCCGGCCATTATTGAGACCAGGGGTGGAAAGACTCGCAGCACAACATTCAAGCAACTGGAAGCAGCTGCTAAAGCTGTCTCTGAGAATTTCAAACACCATGGTCTCAAAGAAGGGGAGAAAGTGCTGGTTGTCTGCCCGATGTCGGCAGAACTATATATAGTGCTGCTTGCTATCTTCGATGCAGGACTCACCGCCATGCTGATAGACCCGGGAGCCGGACTGGCGCACCTGCGGCACTGCTGTGCCACATATCCTCCTGAGGCAATAATAGCTTCGCCGAAAGCTTCGCTCCTGTATTTTCTGGCGCCTGAGATGCGCAAAATCCCTCTCAAATTTTCCCTGGGCATGCACCACTTTCCCGGAACAATTGCCATTGACAGGAAGTGCAAGAGATCTGGCTTTGAGAAAAGAGATTTTGCAACGAGTCCTGAATCGAAGCCCTGCGGCAACGCCCTTCTGACTTTTACGAGCGGCAGCAGCGGCACCCCAAAAGCCATCGAAAGAAGTCACAGTTTCCTTTTGTCGCAGCATGCCGCCCTGAAAGAGACTCTCGCTCTGGCACCTGGACAAATACATCTGACAAATCTGCCGGTCTTTGTTCTGGCAAATCTTGCCTCGGGGGTGACAAGCCTTATCCCCGATGCAGACTTACAGAAGCCCGGCTCCATAAATCCGGCCCCTGTGCTCAAACAAATCGACAGCTTCGCTGCCAGCCAGTGCGTAGCGTCACCGGCTTTTCTGGAGCGGCTTGCCGAGGGCGCTGAGCGGCAAGCCAGACAACTCTCAAGCTTAAGGCAGATCTTCGCAGGCGGCGGGCCGGTCTTTCCAGAACTCATTACCAGGCTGCAAGCCATGGCACCGCAAGCCGAGATAATCACAGTTTATGGCTCATCTGAAGCCGAGCCCATTGCCTCCACTACCACTCCAAACACGAAGAAAGTCTCGGCGGCGGCGGCAAACTTCGGGCTTCTTGTTGGATACCCGGAACCTTCCATCGAGCTTAGAATCATCCGCTCAGACCCGCGCGTCCCTGTTGGCATCCTCCTCCAAAGTCAGTTCGCTGACATCTGCCTGCCGCCTTTAGAAATCGGCGAAATAGTTGTGAACGGCGCTCATGTCGTGAGCGGATATGCAGGCGGGCAAGGCGAGAGCCTGGCAAAATTCAGCGTGCTCAAGCAGGGTTCACATAAGAGCAAGCGCTGGCATCGCACAGGCGACGCAGGATACATGGACGAGAACGGCAGACTCTGGCTCTTGGGGAGATGCTCGGCAATCTTAAGAGACCAGTGTGGTTGTCTCTATCCCCTGCCTGTTGAATCAGCTGCTCAAGAGCTGCCAGGAATCAAAAGGGCAGCAGTCGTTAAGCACCAGGGCGAAAGGGTGCTGGCACTCGAGCCTACGGTCCCGCCGGCGAAGATGGACTTTTCTGCTCTGGCAAGGCTCAAGGCTCAGTTCCACATTTGCCGGGTCCTTCTTATCAAGCAAATACCAAAAGACAAGCGCCACAATTCCAAGATTGACTATGCCCGACTGAAAGAGCTGCTCGAGCAAAAAACAACGAGGGAGCCCTGGGGATCCCTCGTTGTTTTCAGTCAGTTAAAGCGACAGCTTAGCAGCGCTTTTTGCCAGCCTTTTTGGCAATCTTTTTGGCCGGCTTCTTGGCTGCAACTTTTTTGGGAGCAGCCTTCTTGGCGGCCGGCTTGGCTTTCTTGGCGGGAGCAGCGGACTTTGACGGTCCCTCAGTCACAGACTTCGGAAGAGCAGGCATCCTTGCTTTTCCGTCGACAATGTTCTTGAGCTCTTGACCGGGACGGAACGCCGGAACACGAGCTGCTGAAATCGTCAATTTCTTTCTGGGATCTTGCGGATTGACACCGACGCGAGCTTTGCGGTTTCTGCGCTCGAAAGTTCCGAAACCAACCAGCATAACCCTGTCGCCCTTGGACAGAGCGCCAGTGACACTGTGGAGTATAGCCGCCATCGTATTGTGGACTTGTTGCTTTGTTTGACCTGTTGCTTTAGCAACGGCATCTACCAACTCTGCTCTATTCATTACCTTCTCCCCAAGACAAGCTTACCAACATTGTGGTATCCAAAACCTCGGAGATACTAACACTGGCATTAAGGCAGTTCAAGTACTTTTCCCAGGAAAGATATATGATGGACGCCCAGTCGATATGAAGAACTTCGAGGACACTATCGCCGCCATTTCTACGCCGCCCGGCATTGGCGCACTGGCTGTGGTCCGCGTCTCCGGACCGGATGCCTGGAGAATCGCTGTGACGATTTTTTCTGCCGGGCAAAGGGGCGACAGGGCAAACGAAAGAAATCCACAGCTGAAAAACCATTTTGCCCATTATGGTTTTGTCGTGGATCCCGCTTCCAAAGAAGTCGTCGACGAGGTAGTACTCACCCCGTTCAAAGGCCCTCATTCCTTTTCCGGCGAGGATCTAGTGGAAATTACCTGTCATGGCGGGCAGGTCGTCACAGCCGAAATTCTCAGTCTTCTCATCAGGTGCGGCGCCAGACTGGCCCATCGCGGCGAGTTCACTCAACGAGCATTTTTGAACGGGCGAATAGACCTGACACAAGCCGAAGCCGTGCTGGACATCATTCAATCCAAGACCTCACACCAGGGGAGATGCGCACTTTCAGCCCTTGCCGGGCAGCTCGGCGAGAGAATCAAACAAGTAAGAGTTCAACTCATGGAAGTGTTGACACGCATAGTGGCTGGACTGGATTTTCCGGAAGAGATGGGAGAGGCACCGGAGGTGGAAGTCGAGCAGGTTGTCAGGCACTGCCTCCTTGAGCTTGCGGAGCTGGCAAAGAGCGCGCGCAGCGGCCGT
>JAHFBI010000135.1:0-4492 GCA_023250095.1 Candidatus Melainabacteria bacterium | reverse complement strand
CATAATTCTTGTGGATACAGCCGGCATTCGCCCGACAGATGATCATGTAGAAAAAATCGGCATCGAAAGAACAAAGAAGGCCATTGCCGAATCGGATCTTGTTCTCTTCGTTATCGATTTAGAGAAAGGCTGGGGCAACGAAGAAGAAGAAATCGCCACTATACTTTCGCCGAAGGCTTTCTTGCTTGTTGGAAATAAACTTGATTTATGCCAGGCTGAACCCGACCTCAATGGAAACATTGCCTCGTCGCCTTCTTGCCGGGGACAAATCTTCCTCTCGGCTAGAACCGGAGAACGTATGGACGACCTCACAGGAAGAATCGAATCTTTCGTATTTGAGGACAAAACTGCCCGGCAAATCCCCACTCTCAACGCCAGGCAAGCTCAACTGTGTCTCAAGGCAGCAAGCGCCCTGAGCCAAGTGATGAGCACACTCGAGCAAGGCTATCCGCAGGACTGCCTTGCAACCGACTTGAAAACAGCGGTTGACGCGCTGTCCGAAATCTCAGGAGAATCAGTGAGCGAAGAAGTTATCGCCGAAATATTCGCTCGCTTTTGCATCGGGAAGTAAAGGGCATAAGACCATGGCGCGACTCTCATCCGACAACAGAGAATGTCCAAGCTTTCTCGATCTGCAAGCAGGCGATCTCAAGAGATTGCTTGCAGGCGACGAGACACAGCTCTGGCAGTCCATCGCTTTGCATCTGTCTGCCGGACAGCGCCAGATTTCCACAGGCGAACACGAAGACTGCCTTTTATGCCGCACTCCGGAAGATGAGGTAGAAACTCTCATTGACAATCTGGAGGCGCTGGCAACGCGCCGGAAAGACAAGGTGTATTTCGAGCCGTCGGAGCCCACTTTCGAGTTGTCATTCGAGCGCACGAGAGCCGGCGGCATCAAAGTAGAAGCCTGGCTTGACGCCGGCAACGGCGCAAGCGGAATATATACATGGGATGCATGTGGAATCAGGTTCTATACAAATGATGAACTTCTAGTATCTTTTATAGAGGAAATCCGAAAGGACTTCCCCGGTCAGTAAAATGTGCCAGAGGACTTTGAGATGCCTGAACCAGAGCTACAACAGGGCAAATACGCTGAAAATGACGGCTTCCAGGGACTGTACAGGCAGCTGCTCGACGAAGGCTACACTGTTTTCACGCGGCAAGACGAGCCTTTCGAGACACACTTCGATCAAAGCCGCTCCGACGACCAGCTGGTGGTCATTTCCTCAGGCAAAGTCGTCTTCATAGTCGGGGAAACGCGCTACATATTGAAGGATGGGGATGCACTGGTGCTGCCGTCCGGCACCGTCTACACATCATCGAATGAAGAGAGACTGCCGGCCTGCTATTTCATGTGTACGAAAACGGCAGGGGCAGCCGCCAGCGAATCTTCTGCCGAGTCATCCGGGCAAGCCGACTGAAGTTTACGGCAAATCTGCAGCAGGCTATCTGGCGACGCTAACTAAAGTTTCCAGGCACTCTGCTGTCAGCAAGCAAACACCTGAGGCACCGGCAGAGCACATTCGGAGGCGGCGTGCCCGCGCCTGCTAAAATTGCCAGATTGCGGCAGTTTGTAGATGCCGCTTACAGAGGAGCAGATCATGTCTAAAGTAGAAACCGAACAGAAGATCATCCTGCCTGACGGCTCCAGCCGGACCTTCGAGTCCGGTGAAACCGCCTCCGATCTGGCGAAATCCATATCGCAAGGTCTATTCCGCAAGGCGGTCGGATGCTTGATTAACGGGGAAATCCGGGATTTGTACACCCTGCTTTCCGACGGCGATCAAGTAAAGATATTGACAGCCGAAGATAGCCAGTCACTGGAGTTGCTGCGGCACTCGACCGCTCACATCATGGCGCAAGCAGTGCAAAGACTCTTCCTGGGAGCAAAAATCGCCATCGGACCGACTATCGAAGACGGGTTCTATTACGACTTCGATATTCCCGGGCACAGCCTCTCGCTAGAGGATCTCGCCCTTATAGAAGCCGAGATGAAGAAGATCGTAGCCGAAAACCAGCGCCTGGTCCGCTACAGCATACCCGATGTGGACAGACAGCTCGATGACTTCCGCAAGCAGGGCGAGAAATTCAAGGCTGAATTGCTGGAAGAGCACCGCAACGACAACCCGACCCTTTACCTGATGCAAGACAAAGACAGCAAGGTGGTGTGGAACGACCTCTGCCGCGGTCCGCACCTGCCCGCCACCGGGCTGGTCAAGGCTTTCAAGCTGCTGAAAGTATCCGGCTCGTACTGGCGCGGAGACGAAAAGCGCGAGCAATTGCAACGCATCTACGCAACCGCCTGGTGGAAAGCCGATGATCTCGAAGCTTACCTCAAGCGTCTGGAAGAAGCCGAGCGCCGCGACCATCGCCGTCTCTCCAAACAGCTGGATCTCTTTTCCGTGCATGAGGAAGTCGGTCCCGGTCTTATCTTCTGGCACCCGAACCTTGCCACCGTCCGCGCCACCATCGAAGACTTCTGGCGGGACGTGCACCGCAAACGGGGCTACCAGTTCGTCTTCACTCCTCATATAGCCTCCGAACAGCTTTACGAAATAAGCGGACACTTGCAAAGCTACGGCGAGAATATGTATTCGGCCATGGACATCGACGGCGCGCCATACCGCTGCAAGCCGATGAACTGCCCTGGACACATCATGATCTACAAATCGAAGTTGCGCAGCTACAGGGATTTGCCCGTGCGCTTTGCCGAGCTCGGCACCGTCTATCGCTACGAACGCTCCGGCGTTCTTCACGGCATGCTGCGGGTGCGCGGTTTCACCCAGGACGACTCGCATATCTTCTGCACACCCGAGCAACTCGAAAGCGAAATCACAGGCTTCCTCGATCTCGTCGATTTGATGATGCGCACCTTCGGCTATACATATAAAGCCTATCTAGCCACCCGTCCGGAGAAATATCTGGGCAGCGACGAAGAATGGGAATTCGCCACCGGTAAGCTCGAGGCTGCGCTCAAATCGCGCAATCTGGACTACGAGATCGATCCAGGCGGCGGGGTCTTCTATGCTCCTAAGATCGACATCAAACTCTTCGATGCCATCGGGCGTGAGTGGCAGGGTCCGACCGTTCAGGTAGACCTCAACCTCCCCAAACGCTTCGATGTGAATTATATCGGCGAAGACGGCCAGCGCCATCAGGCAATCATGGTTCACAGAGCCGTGCTCGGCTCGATGGAAAGGTTCTGCGGCGGGCTCATCGAGCACTATGCAGGCGCCTTCCCGACCTGGCTCGCCCCGACTCAAGTGGCAGTGCTCCCGATTTCGGACCGGCATCATGAATATGCTAGATCCATTCAGGAGAAGCTCAAAGAAGGCGGCTTCAGATCGCGCCTCGACGAGCGTGCTGAAACAATCAACTACCGCATCCGCGAAGCGCAAATGGAGCAAATTCCCTACATGCTCGTTGTCGGCGACCGCGAAGTAGCCAGCAATGAAGTAGCCGTGCGCCACCGCCGTGACGAAAGCAAGAAAAAAGAGATGGGTCTGGAGTCCTTTCTTGCCCTTCTTTGCGCCGAGGTTAACGAGAAGACATAACGCACCTTCTAAGCTAGCTCAGACAGAGCCTGCCGATTCAAGACTGGGCTTGAGCGGCAGGCTCCCCTTCTTAAGAAGTGTCCTTTTCCGGGCGACGCCCTATTTCATCTGCGTGATGATGGAGAAAATTGGCAGGTACATGCCGACAACAACCGAGCCGACGATGCCGCCAATGCCTACGACCATGATCGGCTCGAGCACGGAGGTGAGTGCTTCAACAGCGTTTTCCACTTCATCGTCGTAAAAATCAGCGACTTTCTGAAGCATATCGTCGAGTTTGCCTGTTTCTTCGCCGACTGCCACCATCTGCACAACCATTGGCGGGAAGAGAGGCTCTTTGGCCAGCGGCTTGGAAATCGTGCCACCCTGCCGGACTTCTTCATGGACGCGATCTACGCCCTTGGCCAGAACGGCATTACCGGCTGTCTCTTTCACCACCTCGAGCGCCGTCAGCATCGGTACGCCGGAGCGGATAAGTGTGCCGAAAGTGCGCGTGAAGCGAGCAACAGCCACCTTCTGGATGACGTCGCCGAACACGGGCAATTTCAGCATCTGCCCATCTATGACAAAACGCCCGGCTTCAGTCTTGTAATAAGTCTTGAAGGACCAGACTATGCCGGCAATGACGGCAATCAAAAGGAGCATCCAGGCAGAGCGCATCACGCCAGAGAGATCGATGAGAAATTGCGTGAAAGCAGGAAGTTCACCACCCATCCCTTTGAACATTTCCTGGAAGACAGGCAAAATGAACGTGAGCATAGCCCAAAAAACGATAAGAGCCACAGTCAGGGCGACTGTCGGGTAAGCCATGGCGGCTTTGACTTTGTCATTGAGCTTCTGCCGTTGCTCGGCAAATTCAGCGACCTTTTTCATGACTTCGTCGAGAATACCGCCTGTTTCCCCGGCTTTCACCATGGATATATAAAGACGGTCGA
>JAHFBI010000431.1 GCA_023250095.1 Candidatus Melainabacteria bacterium | reverse complement strand
TCGTGCCGCAAGAGCATGGTGGTGCCCCTGGGAAGCCTGTGGCGAAAGAGGGCGTCGTGCCGCAAGAGCATGGTGGTGCCCCTGGGAAGCCTGTGGCGAAAGAGGGCGTCGTGCCGCAAGAGCATGGCGGTGTTCCGAATCAAGTCGGCAAAGAGGCAACTGGCGGCACTCTCGGCACTAGGACCGAAAATGTGGCAGGCGATGCCAGAGCCGTCAAGGGTGGGCAAAACGCTCTGGACGACCTGACACGCAGTAGTGCCAAACCGGGTGCTCTGACCGATGATGCCTGGAAATCCAGCCGTCGGGCCATGGACGATCAGATTCAATCACTGCGCCGGGCGACATCTTCGGCCGGGGCAGGAGATAAAGTCGGGCAGAATCTCAATGACCTCAGCAAGAAGCTGGATGCCTTTGAGAAGGCTCCTACTCTGGAAAACTACAACAGTCTCAAGAGCGGTGTTCGCGATTTCGAAAGGGCTGCCCGGGAAACGTCGGCCGTGTCCGAGCAAGCGCTTGCTGACTTCCGCAGAGGAGCCTCAAGTACGCTCAGTCGTGCCGGAACTGCCGTTGAGGAACAGTCAGCTGCTCGGGCTCTGCAGATCAAGTCAGAGACTCTGCGTGGAGTTACATCTGCCGAACAGACCTTCGGCGAGGGCAGCCAGGCTAGCAAGTTCCGCAAACAACTTGATGAGGGCATGCAGCGGCTTGCGACAGCAGACAGTGAGCTGGCCTACCAGAAGGCTGCCAGAGACGTTCGGCAGACAGCTACCAAATACAACACATGGCTGGATCAGCAGGTCGGAACCAAGGCCGTTACCGCTGGCGAGGCCGAGTTTACAGCGCAACAGGCGCGTATTCTGAGAATAGACGAAGGCTCTTTGAGCAGGCTGACGCGTGAAGCGGAGCAGGCAGCGATAGTAAGATCGGGCAATTTCGTCCAGAGAACCGAAGGACTGCTTTCCAGGGGTGAGACACTGGTGGGCAAGACCCCAGCGGCCAGCATGGGATTACAGGCAGATGGGATAGTCGGTCGGGGCACCCAGGCGTTGAGTGGGGAGTCTGCTCTTCTGCGCGGCGAGCGACTTGCAGGTACAGAAGGCGCTCTAGTTAAGGGTGAGAAGCTTCTTGGCACAGAAGGCGCCCTCGGAAGAACTGAAAGGGTTCTTGGAACGGAAGGTGCTCTGGTTAAAGGCGAAAGGGTTCTCGGCTCCGAAAACGCTATCGTGCGCGCGCAGACGACTCTGGGCAAGAGTGAATCGCTGGTTGGTGACACGACCCAGTTGCTCGCCAGGCAGGACGCAGCCTTCCGCAGCCAGTTTCTCGCTAACCAGGAGAGGGTTGCAGTCAGCGCCACCAGACTGGCCGAAGCCGATGGAATTACCTCCTACCGGCGAGCTCTTACAGACTTCCAAGAGCAGGCGGCTCTGCAGAATCGTTTCATCCGTGAAAGCGCTCAGGGACTTAACGCCGCCCAGATCAAGCAGTTGAGTGTCGATACGACGGCTGTTGCGCAAGCCGCCCGCGAGGCACAGCTGGGCACGGTCTGGTCTAGAACTGCCGAAAGCCGGGCTCTTCTGTCGACGACGACATCGGATTTGCTTGCTGGAATCAGGACAGATGCGATGGGACAAGCCCAGCTTTACGCTCGCAACATAGATCTGGCTGCTGATCGACTGGTTTCTGCTCGATCATCTGCTGCCAGGTCGGCAGCCACTGAAGCGCTGCAAGCCAGGGTGAGCGATTTTGAGACTTTCGTCGCTCAAAATAGCACTAGATTCTCCGGTGTAGCCAGCAGCGCTACAAGTCCTTTGAGGGAAGCGGCAGCCCGATTCGAAGGTACATATAGCGAACTCAATGCTGCCAGACACCTGGTTAGAACTGGCGATACGCTGATGGGTCGCCTGGGCGATTTCCTCTGGAATGACCCCACCATGCAGAAGGTATACATGGGCATCGGTGGTCTGCAAATCGGCTGGCAGATAGATAATATTGCCACATATTACAATTTGCAGGCAAAAGAAAAGCAACAGTCCCAGGTGGGCAGAGCCGAAGGTGCGACTGACTCAACCCGCAGTACAGGTGGTGTCACATCAGCCGCCCAGACTTCCCCAGTTTCCGGCGTGGTCAATTACGGCGGCGTAAATTCCGGCAAAGCTGTCGAAGGTACTGTGAGAGATGCCAACGTCTCTCCAGCCAAAGCCACCGAAGCCACTGCCAAAGACGCTAGTTCTGCTCAACATTCCACTGATGCAGTCAGGGCCCGGCAGGGGGATCTGCAAACCCAGCAACAGAAGCTGGAAGCGGCGCCTTGGCCAAAACTTTTCGGCGATCAAGTCGGGCGCTCGAATATAGAACCGGGGGTTAGTGCGGGTCTACAGAATACGATCAATCGCGTGAGCTTCCAGGGCGATCCTGCTCAGGTTGTGTCGAGAACAGCCAGTACAATTGATGGCAGCCAAAGCTCAAAGTCGAATATATCCGCTTCCATGCCGGTGGTTCAGGGCAGCTACGAACAGAAGCTAGAGGACAACAAGAAGAAATTCGGCATGAATGTTGCCGGCTTCTGGTATTTCAACAGAGCATCCATCTCTGCGCCGGTCGAAGACGTGAAGCCGGCTCAACCGCTGCCGCAGAAATTGTCCTTCGGCACCGAGATTGAGCAACAGCAGGAAAGACCAACAAACAAGACATTCGACTGGAGGAAAACACAACTCAGCTCCTCGCAAGTCGGACAAAGCGGCGGCGAAAATATATACATGTCCACTCCTCTGGTGTCTTATGAGACACGGCGCACAGCCAAGATCCTCGCGTCTCATGACGAGCAGACGCGGCAAGCCCTAATGGGAAGGCACTTGCAGTTTGTGGTCGGCTCAGCCGAAGGCGGCGGCACAGGAGGTAATGCGCTCAAAGGACCCGCCCCGGGTACTGAAAATGCCGAAGCGATCAATCCAGATCAGTCCTCCAGCCAGAACAGTACGCCTGCACCTAACACGGCTCTCTCAGCAGCCGCCACGGGCAGCGATCCGGATCAAGGGCAGCCCATGCTAACGAAAAGCGATCCATCAAATGATCCGTCAAACGATCCTCAAAATAGTTCCGGTTCGGTTCTTGCTCAGTCAGGCACGAAAGAAGATCACCCGAGCGATAATCACCTTTCACTGACTAGTATTACGTAGTGATCTAGGAAGACGACTCGAGACCATCTTGAAATCAGTGTAATTTAAGATGTTGTATCGCAAGAAGGAATGTTTCAGATGTTCGTTGCTTGACGACCATCGCTGAGAGCCGGTGAAACTTTTACGAGCG
>JAHFBI010000430.1 GCA_023250095.1 Candidatus Melainabacteria bacterium | reverse complement strand
TTGATGAATCTGCCTTTCGGTGGCGCCCATGGTGGCATATGCCTGGACACGGATAAGCTTTCCAAATGTGAACTGGAGCGCATCACCAGGCGCTTTACATCGGAAATTCTTGACTTGATCGGACCAGACCAGGATATTCCCGGACCTGACCTGAACACAAACCAGCAGACCATGGCCTGGATTATGGACACTTATAGCGTGAACAAGGGCTATACTATTCCTTCTATTGTTACGGGCAAGCCTATCTCAATCGGCGGTTCGATCGGGCTGGTGCCTGCTACCGGGCACGGTGTCTCTTTCTGCGCCCGGCGCGCTGCCGAATATCTGGACATGCACGAGCAGTCCCCGACAGTGGTCATTCAGGGGCTCGGCTCGGTCGGGGCGACAGTGGCGCGAAGCCTGCACGATGCTGGCTTTACGGTCGTGGCTGTCTCGGATCGCACAGGCGGTGTTTTCAATCCTAGCGGTCTGGCTATACCCAAGCTTCAGGCTTTTCTGGAGAAGCATCATTCCTTGAAAGGCTTTCCCGATTCCGAGCCCGTGACAAACGAAGAGCTGCTCGAGCTCAACTGCGATATTCTGGTGCCCTGCGCAGTGGCCAATGTCATCCATGAAGGAAATGCCGGTCGCCTGCACTGCCGCATTCTTGTCGAAGGGGCCAATCATCCCACGACACCGGAGGCAGACGCCATACTGGAGGAAAAGGGGGTCATGGTTGTGCCCGACGTGGTCGCCAATGCCTCAGGCGTCACAGTTGGCTATTTCGAATGGGTCCAGGGGTTGATGCGCTTGTTCTGGAACGATGCCGAAGTTTACGAGCGTCTCGACCATCTCGTGGGTAAAGCTTGCGACGCCATCTTCGACCGCGCCGAAAAGAAAAAGACTACCTTGCGCCTGGCGGCTATATCTATTGCCGTCGAGCGTATTTTCGAAGCTCGCCGCTTGCGGGGACTCTATCCGTAAGCTGTCGGCGCGTCACCGTCAATCTTTCTTGTTGTGCTGGGCATTGCCGCCCCAGGCGCTCCAGCCGTCGGCATCAGCGTCGCCTGTCTCCAGACACATGAGTTTGCCATTGGCAGTACCGACATAAATGTTTCCACCGGCGAGAGCCGGCTGGAATGCCATGGGCTGGTTGGTGGCGTACATGAATTCAACCTGACCGCTGTCCTGCCGCACGGAGAGCAAGTGTCCCTCAGCGCTGCAAAGGTACATATTGCGCTTGCCCAGCGCTGGTGGCGAGAAGATCTGGCAGTTGGGGTCGACGGACTTGCCTCTGGCTTCGGCGCGCCAGGTCATGCTCCCGTCTTTTGAGCTGACTGAATTGAGGTATTTGCCTTGAGCGTTCATGATCTTCCCGGCGCTGACTGCTGCCCGCGAGCCCTGATAAGCCCAGGCTCCGGCCACGCTGTTCACGCCCAAATGACTGGCGGCTTTTTCCATCTGGGCAGCTTGCGGAGCGCCGCCGCCAAAACCTACGGCGGCGTCGAGAGCCTGTGTCGCCGAGTGCATGAGGGCAACTCCGCCACCTTTCGATTTTTGCAGATAGTCTGCAGGTCCTTCAGCCAGGAGATCTCGCTCCATGTCATTGCCTTTGTCGGCAAGCAAGCGCTTGAAGCCTTCGAATTGTTTGTCGTTGCGCTGTTGTTTGGCAGTGAAAATAACTTGACCTTTTGAGACAAGCGGTGCCGATGTGCCGGCACTGGCTTTCTTCCAGATTATTGAGCCGTTCAAGGCGTTCAGGCAGAAGGCCGTCCCGTCGAAGCAAGTGAAATAGAGCTTGTCGGAATCCACAACCGGGGCTGTTTGCACGTCGGCGGTAATGTCCTGAGTCCAGATGTGCCTGCCTGTCTTGAGATCGGCTGCAAGCATCACATGCCCGCCGCCCCTGGCGCAGGACATTCCCGGAGCGAAAGATTCAGCTTTGGCTCTGGCGCTACCCGGGATGTTATGAGAGAAATTGAGGCTTTGTTGAGCAGCTGAGTTATGGAAAGCGTTTTGCTGCATTGCCTGGTTGGGTCCTGCTGTTCGCCCTCCGGACGGATAAGCCATGTAAAGCCTGCCTTTGGAAATGGCCGGCTGGCTCATGAGAGGATCGCCCAGCCATTCCTGCCAGACCACTTTGCCTGTGCGTGCTTCAACGACCATCACTGTGCAACTTTCAGTATTGAAAGCTACAAGCCCGTCTTCGACGACGGCTGCTGTCGGTCCGTCGTCTTTGGTGTGTATTTTCCAGATGAGTTTGCCTGTCCTGGCGTCAAAGGCGTAAAACTCATAAGAGCCGTAACCGCCGCCAACAAAGAGCATCCCTTCCCAGTAAGCTGGTGTGGCGATGGGGCGGTTGCCGGGGATTTCTATGAGCCAGCCTTTCTTGAGATCTTTTGTTTTGAACGGAGCAGGAGTCAAAGGCGCCGGATGTGCCGGCATGGAAACGGCGATAGCTCTGTCGAGGTCGATTGAGACTTGCTTTGGCTTTGTAGCTGCAGCAGCCGCTGGCGCTCCTGGCTGAGCCGGGCCGACTGCCTTGCACTCCAGTATGCCCTCTCCAAGGGCAATTACTGCCAGAAGTGTCAGGGACAAACTGCAGGCGAGACTTCTTCTTTCCATGCTCATGGGCTCTCCAGGATGTATGAAAGGGACTGGCGGCAACGACGGCACGCTCTACCACCCTATGGTATTGAATCCTGGCAGCGTTGCGGACGGGGCTTTGACCTTGAGTGATCTGGGGTTTTCCCTGGAAAGAAAAACTTCAGGCTGCGGCTGCGGAATTGGAAAAATGTTGGAGAGAAGGCAACACTTCTTGTCACAAAGCGCAATCAGAAAGTTGTGGATTGCGCCTGCTGCTGCCGCGCCATTGCTGTGTATTAATTCTCAGCCTCTATATCGGTGGTAGCCGGCGGCGGCGGGGTACCCGGGCGCTGCGGTGGCGGTAGCATCGAGGGGGGCATGCCAAAGACGATGGTATTGCCGCTGGTGCTTGCCAGCTCAGAAAGGGACTGCAGCGTGCGCAACGCCAGCAAGTGAGGATTGCCGTCCATCATGCGCGCGGCATTAGCCAGGGCGCGCAGAGAGGCCGTTTCTGTGCGTGCTTTAGCTAGCGTCGCCTGGGCTGCCTTTTCTGCCTGGATTACCTGGTTGAATACTTTCTTCAAATCAGCCGGGAAAGTTATGTCTTTGATGCCGCCGCTTTCTACGACCAGCCCCAGAGGCTCTGCCTGGCGTTTCAGCTCTTCGAGAAAACGTGCCGACAGCTCGTTGCGGCTGGACAAAAGCTCTTCTACTTTCACGCCTGTGATCAGCTCCCGAAGGATAATCTGGCTGGCAAGATAAAGGGATGAAGCGTAGCTTTGAGAGTTCTGAAGGGCTCTGACGGCATCGCTTACT
>JAHFBI010000429.1 GCA_023250095.1 Candidatus Melainabacteria bacterium | reverse complement strand
AAATCGGCAAGGGCTTTTTCGAACTGAGACAGCATAAGATAATCTCGCCCGCGCTCCTGATAGACGAGCCAGTCGCGATCGTCTATCAGCAAAGCTTTGTTGTATTGAGCAATCGCCTGCCGGAAGTCGCCCATGTCGTGATAGGTACGCCCGAGGTTAAGATAGACGTCTCGGGCTCCCGGCGCAAAACAGCGCAGACACTGTTGGTAATCGGCTATGGCACTGTCATACCGGCCAGTCTTGCTATGGCTGAATGCCCTGTCAAAGAGAGCTTCATAAAAATCAGGGCACAGCTTGAGGGCCTGCGTGTCGTCGGCAATTGCCTGCTCGAAATTGGACAGGGTGCTCCAGGCGCGCGCGCGAGCTGCGTATGCCTCCGGGGAGCCAGGCGCCAGTCGGATGGCTTGATCCAGGCAAGGCAGTGCCAGTGCTGGCTGTCCGGTCAAAAGAAATTGCTGCCCCCTGGTCAGCAAGCCGAGAGCGCCTTCTTCGGCTATACAGGCAGGCATGATCAACAGACAGACAAACCCGCCGACTCCAGCAAGGACCAGAGCCAGGCAGAGAAGTTTTTGATAATACGTCAGAAATCTCATCGAAAAGAGCCTCAATAATCCCTGTCCGCCCGGACAACCACTGTGCCCCAGTCGGCGGCGATCGAACATACGTCTCACGAATACCTTATGCCAGAGCCTTCTTCCAGCTCAGACTTGATGAAAATGCAAGATGGGCAAATGCTCGCTCGTGTCATTGCTCAGAACAAGAAGATCGTTGAGAGAAGGTCCTCTGGGCTGGATGTCGTTCCATGTTCCATAAATAGCTTTTACCGGAGTCTGCCCGGCAATTATTTGCGCCCGTGACGGCTGGACCCGAGTGTGTGTCTTCCGCTCTGCCTGCCCGCCAAGCTGTCTGACAATCGCTCTTACTGCATCGCTAATCATTCAATGTGCCCTCCGCTGGATCACTCATACCAATACGAACACGACTCAGCAGAAGTTCGATGAAGAGGGTCCTACCGCAAATGTTCTTAACAACCGGCTGCTAAGAACCCTTGCCAGATTTCCGGCAACTGCCCAGAGCCGACTTCAACTCGGACTCAAGACTCTGCAATTCGGGAAGACGATCCTCATTGCCAAAATAAACGGCATTGTATGTACTGGCAAAGCTGTGCATCTTGTCGGTAAGATCCTTTGCCGGCAGCCCGTATTGCGCGGTCACCGCCACAATCGCCCTTGAGAGGAACTCACAGGCGGTGTCTGCAGGCAGTTTCTTAACGCCCAGAGCCCTGCCCAGGCAGGTAACCACTCTTGCGTAAATGCGACCAGCGGGATGCTGCGACCTGGTCTTGCGCCACTGAGAAAACCCGGACCAGACGGCTTTCAAGGCGAATCCCGAGCCCAGACAGATGAGGGTTGCAAACAATATCTTCAAACCGATATCGAGGATTGCAAACAGTCTTTCAAAACGCTGACCATAAGCCCCAGACAATAGAGCCTTTGATTGTCCGGTCACTTTGTTGGACAGGGTCTTCAAATCAAAGTACTGCTCCTCCGAACGCGACGGCAGGGCGCCGCCGGGGACGGCATCAAAGGGGATCCAGCCGTAAGGGCTCATGTACACTTCGGCCCAGGCATGGTACTGCCTGACCCTCACTTCCATAGCTCCTGTCAGGCTGTTCGTCTCTCCGGGCATGTAGCCAACGACCAGCCTTGCGGGCATTCCAGCGGCACGCGCCAGCATGACAAAGGCTGAAGCAAAATCTTTGCAGTCTCCCTTCTTGCTTGCAAAAAGAAACTTATCGACCAGATTTTCGCCAACAAACCCGCTAACCGGCTCAGTCGTATACCTGCACTCTTTCCTGAGATAAGAGACAATCCTTTCGGCCTGGACAAACCTGTTGCCGGCGCCTCCTGAAAGCCTTTGGGAGAGCCTCTCAAGCCGGGTCGACTGATTCTCCGGCAACTGCAAGCAACTGCTCCCAGGCTCCTCCTGTCCATCCGGCAGATCGTCCAAGATAACAGCAGTGCGCAATTCCTGCAAAGAAAAAACAGGGACATGCGACACAACATTGTAAGTAAGCCCTCTGGAAAGGGGTATGGAGCTGCACAGCCCCCCGCCGTTATCCACCCGGATTAAAGGCGCCACTATCGAAAGCCGCTCGGGCACCGAGGCACAGGGTATTTGCTCCCCGAGATTCGCCTCGAGAATGAAATTCTGGCTGAGCTCGAGTGTGGACAGGGAAGGCACCACCGACAGTGCCTGGCAGTCATCGAAAAAATAGTCGCCGCTGGCGGTCCGACGAAATTCCTGCTGTGCCCTGTACCTGGTCGTCTGCCACCTATAGCCGTCAAATTCCTCGAAGCAGGTCAGCCGGAAATAAACGCGGCGATTGCATGCCACGCGGAAGAGAAGTTTGTCAAAATTCCTGGACCTGCCTGTCAGATCGAGGCTGTCTGCTGAAACCACAAATTCATCGTTTGCCTGATCGGCAACACTTGCTCTCGTGCCATCGCCAGATGCTCCCTTCTTGAGAGTCTCGCTGTCCCGCCCGCCTTCTTCCTCGCCTGTCAGATCCGCTGGCGAATCGCCCGCTCTGGGTACCTGACCGGAAAGCGCCGCACTATCAGATCCCTTTGGCTCGCTCTGGCTTTCAGTGCCAGAGTTGCCTGCGCTGCCTGTAGTGCTTGCATTACTTGCGCTGCCTGTAGTGCTTGCATTACTTGCGCTGCCTGTAGTGCTTGCATTGCTTGCGCTGCCTGTGGTGCTTGCACTGCTCGAGCGGCCAGCGTTGCTTGAGCTGCTTGCGTTGTCTGCGTTGTCGGAGCTGGCACGCTTGCCAGAGCCATGTGCTGTCGAATCGGCTCCTTCATCTCTTCCGCCAACAGCCCCACTGCCGGCAACATTTCCGGATTTGCTCGTAAGAGGTCGGGTGGAACCATTACAGTCAGTGGACTTACCGGCTGCAGCCTTTGACTGTCCAGTGCCGCCGAACTTATTGCCGGCAGAATCGGCACCTGCCCTTGCCGCAGAAGCCACCGGACTCGGACTTGTAGTCTTTTGAGCCCTGGTAAATGTTGAACCGCAGGAGTCCGGCTGACGCCTGGACACTGAAGCGCGATGGGGGCGCCAGCGGGTCCCTTTCGGTAAGGCAGAGTCCGTCTCAGGATTGGCTGAGGCATGTTTTTTGCCAAGATCCCAGATCAAGCGAGCCGTCAGAGCACGGACACGCGCTGTCAGGCTATCGGCCAGGCAATCAGCTCGCGGGATAACGGAAAAAAACAAGATTGTGAGCAAGGGAAGAACTGCCAGCAAAGAAACAGGCAAGCTGTCGCCACTTCGCAGCAAGGAGCCGTCACGCCCGGCATGCTCAATGACTCTTGCAGGCTGCCGGTAAGA